>JAQCGH010000026.1 GCA_027620015.1 Cyanobacteriota bacterium | reverse complement strand
AGCCAGACACGGGCATCTTTTGGTACTTGGTCCCCTTCGAAGCAGGCCAGAGCCATGCTTGGTTCTGCCTTGGCCAGCCTGGGCAGCTCCACCTGCAGCAGCCGTTGGCGTTGGGCTTCGCTCACCACTATTGCCAGGGGCCCTTCGCTCAGGGCTAGGGGTACCAGCAGGCTGATCCACCAGCTGGGCTCGCTCCCTGGTGCTAATCGCACCAGGGTGTGGTCGCTGCGGCGCAGGCTGCGGGCCACCAAGCGGCTGAGGCTGAGGTGGTGTGGCCAAGGAGCGCTGCCCTCCTGGCGTAGCAGGGCTTTGAGTTGCTGATGGGCGCGGGCTTCGAGCATTCCCAGCCAGCAAACAGATCAAAAGCGTAGGAAGCTGGCCGGATGGCTCCTGCGCCCCGATGACTTCCGATTCCCAGCCCAGCCCCCAGGCGCTCGCCAGTAGCCCTGTCATCACCTGGCGGCAGGGGCCGGTGGGGATTGTGGGCTTGGGATTGATTGGCGGCTCCCTGGGCCTTGATTTGCAGCGCCAGGGCGTGGAGGTGCGTGCGTTAGTGCACCGCGAGGCCACCGCTGAGCGTGCCCGGCAGCGATGCTTGGCCTCTGAGGTGAGCACCACCCCTTCAGTACTTGCTGGCTGCAGCCTGGTGGTGCTGGCTTTGCCCCTAGACCGGTTGCTGAAGCCGCCGCAGGAGTTGGTGGCGGCGTTGCCGCCCCAGGCAGTGATCACCGATGTGGGTTCGGTGAAAGCTCCGGTGCTGGAGCTTTGGCAGGGCCTGCATCCCCGTTTTGTGGCTAGCCATCCGATGGCCGGTACGGCTGAGGCTGGCGTGGAGGCGGGTGTGGGAGGTCTTTTTGCCGGCAGGCCCTGGGTCGCTACACCCGATCCACAAACTGATCCGGCTTGCTTGGCGGCGGTGCGGGCCTTGGCCGAGTCGGTGGGCGCCCACTGGCTCAGTTGTGGCGCCGCCGAGCACGATCAAGCTGTGGCGCTGATCTCCCATCTGCCAGTGTTGGTGGGTGCCGCGTTGCTACAGACGGCTGATCGGGCCAGTGCTGCGGGTACTGAGGGTCTGGCGGGTCTGGTGCGGGCCCTGGCATCGAGCGGTTTTGCTGCCGCCAGCCGAGTGGGCGGCGGCAATCCGGAGCTGGGCACCCTGATGGCCCGCTGCAACCGCGAAGCGTTGCTGGTGGCGCTGGCGGCCTACCGGCAGCAGCTAGGAGCTCTGGAGCAGCAGGTGCGCCAGGAAGATTGGCAGGGCTTGCGGCAAGAGCTCGATCGCACTCAGGACTTGCGGCCGCAGTTTCTTTGACCTCACTTAGACGGCTAGGTGTTCGGGCTCGTAATGCTCAGCGTCTGGCCCCGTTCTGCGAGCAGTTGCCGGCAGGCCATTAGGGCCGAGAGGCCCACGGCGGCGGTGCCTTCTCCGGGGTGGATCGAATCGCCACATAGCCACAGACCCGGCAGGGGGGTGCGGCTGGCCAGGCCGAAGGGCCCAAAACTGCTGGGGTTTTGTCCCAGGCCGCCCACAAAGCCAAAAGGCCGCCCCGTCCAGCGCTCAAAGCCCCGGGGTGTGGCGAGCTCAGCGTGGAGCCACTGTTTTGAGGTGATGCCCAGCAGCGACTCCAACCCCCGCTGCAGGGCGGCCATTGCATCAGCCTTAGCCTGGTCATAAGAGGGGGCTTCGAGTTCAAACCAAGGCTTTGCAGGCGTGAACACGCTGGCGATCACCGTGGCCTGGCCGGCTGGCGCCCGGCCGTCGCCCTCGTGGCTCACCGACACAAATAATGAGCCTGGATCGGCCCAATCAAGTTGTATGTGGCCGGGACAATTGGTGGGTAGCAGCTCTCGCTTCACGGCACCGTAGAAAACCAATGCTCCGGAGGGATCATTTAATCCCTTCAATCGGTTTCGGTAGCCCGCGGGCAGCTGCTTGCCGAGCAGATCGGGCAGGCTTTGCACCGGTATGGCCAGCACTACATCGGTTGCATTCAGGCTGAACTCCTGCCGCTCAATCTGCAACCGCCAGCCTTCAGCGCTGCGCTGCAGGGCGCTTACCCGGTGCCGCCGGCGCAGCTGGCCGCCGGCGGCCGCTAGGGCCTGCTCAAGCTGCTGGCTGAGCACCTGCATCGAGCCCTGCAGGTGCCAGAGCCCAAGCGGTGCCTGGCCCATGGCCAGCACGGTGGCGCCATAGAGGGCGGCGGTGCGCTCTGCAGGCTCTTGGGAGTAGAGGCGCAGCTGCAGATCTAGAAAGCGGCGCAGGCGTGGATCGCCGCCACAGCCCGTGAGCGTGAGCAGATCAGCCACGCTGGCAGCGGTGAGCAAGCCACTGGCCAAGTTGGCTGGTCTGAGGGCCGGCAGCAGTTTGCCTAGGTCCCAGAGGCTGCGAGGCGGCAGCACCGGATCGCGGCTTGCAAAAGACCAGTTGGCTTCATGCAGGCTGGCGCATAGCTGCCAAAAGCGACTGCTACCTGGAAACTGCTGCTCCCGCTCGCTGGCCCAGTGCGCTGGATCGCGCCAAATTCGCACCGGCGGCAAGCCATCGGCTAGATCCACCACGCAGACAGGATCCAGCGGGGTGGCCTGCGGCAGGGGCAGGCCGAAGTGGGCCAGCAGACGCTGGTGGCTGCCGCCGGGCTCCAGGCCTGCTACCTGGGTGGCGCCCACATCAAAGGTGTAGGGGCCGCGGCGAAAAGTGCCGGCGCAACCGCCGCTTTGCTGGTGGGCTTCCAGCAGTTGCACTGCTAGGCCCTCCTGGGCCAGCAGGGCTGCGGCGGTGAGGCCGGCGATGCCGGCTCCCACCACAACTACATCAGGGCGAGTCTCCATTGCGGCATGCTGGCAACCAGATACATGGGCGTGCGATGCAGGCCTGGGTGGAGCAGCAGCTCGGCTGCGATGTGGTGGCCCAGGCGCCGCTTGGAGGTGGTTGTATCCACCAGGCCTGGCGGCTGAATTTGGCAGATGGTCGCAGCGTTTTTGCCAAGACCAACGCGGCCGCAGCACTGCCCATGTTTGAAGCGGAACGCAATGGACTTAAGCAGCTGGCAAAACATGCTCCTGCCGCGCTTGTTATCCCAGAGCCCCTGGCATTGGGAGTGGCAAACGATCGCGCCGTGCTGCTGCTCAGCTGGCTGGAGTTGGCAGACTTATCAGGCGTCGCAGCTGAAAGTGCTTGGTTTCAATGCGGCCAGGCATTGGCCCAGCTGCACCGCAGCAGTGCCGGCTCGTCACCAGCCCTGGGCTACGGCGCTTTGGCAGACAACTTCATTGGATCAGCCCCCCAGCCCAACGGCTGGCGCTCCGATTGGGGCGTTTTTTTTGCGGAGTGCCGGCTGGCGCCGCAGCTGGCCTGGGCGGCTAGTCGGGGCGAGGCGCTGCAGGGAGCGCGGCAGCTCTTGGAACTGGTGCCGCAATGGCTAAGCGGCCATCACTGTGAGCCGGCGCTGGTGCACGGGGATCTTTGGTGCGGCAATGCGGGCCTGCTAACCAATGGCCGCGGCACAATTTTCGACCCCGCCAGTTTCTGGGGCGATCGAGAAGTGGATCTGGCGATGGGCCAGCTATTCGGCGGCTTCCCGACAGCTTTTTTTAGAGGTTATGAAAATGTCTGGCCGCTGGAGTCAGGTGCCAAGGGTCGGGTCGCCCTTTACAACGTGTATCACCTTCTTAACCACGCCAATCTGTTCGGCAGCGTGTGGGGGAGCCAGGCTCAAGCCAGCATTAATCAGCTGCTAATTCAAGGGTGTTGATCAGCCCAGATATTCCTTGCGTAGGTTCTGGACCTTGTCCACAACTGCACCACGCTTTTCGCTGGTAGTGAGGTTGTGCCAACTCCACTGCCCGACCACCACTAATCCCAGTAGCTCAAGCAGGCCGGGGACCACTGGTAAAAGGTTGATCGTGTCCAGCACTCCCTTGATAAGGATCTGGGCCACGATCACAGCCACAATGACTCCGGTGGCTTTGCCAATCCGGCCCATCTGACTCCAATCCACTTTGTCCAAAGTGGCATTTACTTTTGAGAGGATGTCGCTGTAGCGCTCACTAAAACTGACCTCGGGCTCACCGGGACTGGAGTCAGTCTCCAGTTCAGCGGCAATGCCCTGCTCAACCGCGTCGTTGGTGGTATCGCTCATGGACCGGTTGAAAGGCGAATGTTTGGAATGATTTATAAGGTATCGGTGTGTTCTCCAATGCGCCAGAGCAAATAAGAGCAGATCTGCACCTGCTCACCGTTTTGCGCCGCGTTCTGGCCAGCGCCGAACCGGAAGAGGGCTGTGCTCTGCTTCTAGGTGAACGCTTGGCTTTCGACTGGCAGCTGCGCCTGATCTGGCCGTGCTGCAACGTCTGGCCCGAGCCTCAGCAACGCTGCCGTCGCTTTGCGATTGATCCACGGGAGCAGCTGCAGGCGCAGAAATGGGGAAGGCCTCAGGGGCTGGAGCTATTGGGCTCGGCTCATAGTCACCCCGCCAGTGCACCGGTACCTTCTGACACCGATCGCAGTCTCTGCGGAATATCTACTTTGATGGTGATCCTCGGAGCACAAGGCCTTGGTGGGGAATTGGTGGCATGGTGGCTGCCGGAAGCTCTGGCAGAGCCCCAACGCCTGCCATGGAGAATGGTGACCTGATCCAAGAGGCCATGCTTCCTCCCGACACCAGCGGCGTCCAGCTCAGCCCCGATGAGGTAGCTCGCTTTGCCCGGCACTTGATCCTGCCAGAGGTGGGTATGGAGGGGCAAAAGCGTCTTAAGGCGGCTTCGGTGCTTTGCGTGGGCACTGGTGGGTTGGGCTCGCCCTTGCTTCTTTATTTAGCTGCGGCAGGCGTTGGCAGGCTTGGCATCGTTGATTTCGATGTGGTCGACCACTCCAACCTGCAGCGCCAAGTGATTCATGGCACCAGCTGGGTGGGCAAGCCGAAAATCGAATCAGCCAAGGCCCGCATTCTGGAGATCAATCCCCATTGCCAGGTGGATCTCTACGAGATGGCCCTAACCAGCGAAAACGCCCTGGATATCGTCTCCGGCTACGACCTGGTTTGCGACGGCACCGACAACTTCCCAACGCGCTATTTGGTCAACGACGCCTGCGTCCTGCTGGGTAAGCCAAATATCTACGGCTCGATCTTCCGCTTTGAGGGCCAGGCCACGGTGTTCAACCTGGATGCCGAGAGCCCCAACTACCGCGACCTGTTCCCTGAGCCGCCGCCGCCGGGCATGGTTCCATCCTGCGCTGAAGGCGGAGTGGTGGGAGTGCTGCCCGGAATTATCGGCGTGATCCAGGCCACCGAGGCGGTGAAGATCATCACCGGTATCGGCACCACCCTCAGCGGCCGGTTGCTGCTGTTCGATGCCCTGGCGATGAAATTCAGGGAGCTAAAGCTGCGCCCGAACCCCGAACGCCCCGTGATCGACAAACTCATCGATTACCAAGAATTTTGCGGAGTGGGCGGCACGGCCCCTGGCCAGGAAGAAGCAGGTGCTGTGGAGAGCATCAGCGTGGTTGAGCTCAAAACCCTGCTGGAGGGTGATACCTCCTCCCTGGTTTTGATCGACGTGCGCAATCCGCCCGAAGCGGAGATCGCCTCGATCTTCGGAGCCGAGCTAATACCCCTCGATTTGATCGAGAACGGCACTGCCGTGGAGAGGATCCGCCAGCTGGCGGCAGGCAAGCAGCTTTATGTCCATTGCAAGCTGGGTGGCCGTAGTGCCAAGGCCCTGATCGCCCTGAAACGCCACGGTGTTGAGGGCATCAACGTGGCCGGCGGTATTGACGCCTGGAGCCAGGAAGTTGATCCGAGCGTGATGCGCTACTGAGGCCAGACTTTAATAATCAACACCACGTTTAAGGTCAACTCCTTTTTCTGCGTAGTGCTTGTGGCACACCATCTCGGAGTGCACTGAGGCCAGGTCGAAGTATGCGGGACGGTTTTTACAGCGGCCGGTGAGGATTACTTCCGTTTCAGCGGGTTTTCGTAGCAAGGTTTGCACGATTGGTTCTACCGGTAGTAGCTCCAGATCGACTGTGGGGTTTATCTCATCAAGGATCACCGTCTTGTACAAGCCGCTAGAGATGGCGGCGCGGGCGATCTCCCAGGCTCGCTCCGCCTCCACGTAGTCGATCGGTTGCTGCTGGCCTCGCCACACGATTGCATCACGTCCGGAGCGCAGGTGATCCACTAAATGGGGATAGCTCTCCCGTAGAGCGGCGATGGCAGCGTCTTCGGTGTAGCCGTTGCCCCCTTTGAGCCATTGCAGGATTAGCACCCGGTGGCTTTTGTCCTGGCTGATGCCACGGCCGATTGCCTGCAGGCCCTTGCCCAGGGCACTAGTGGATTTCCCCTTGCCGTCACCGGTGTAAATCTCGATGCCCTCAAGGCCACCAGGGCCCTGGCGGGCACGCATTTCCGAGTGCAGGTCGGCCAATTGCACCAGCTGGCGTGGTGCGCCGCGACCTGTGCAGATCACCTCCATTCCATTTGGTTTGGCTGCCAGGGTGCGGGCCACATCGTCGATGTCCAGCAGCCCGAGATCAAGCACTGGGTTGAGCTCGTCGAGCACCACAACGGAGTAGAGATCGCTGGCGATGGCTCCTTTGGCGATGTCCCAGCCCCGCTGGGCCTCCTGCCGGTCGAAGCGGGTGGCTTCCTCAGCGCTAAAAAAGTCACCCCTGCCGGTGCGCACCTGATCGATCAGGTGGGGGAATCCCTGTTGCAGGGCTTCGATGGCAGCATCTTCGTCGTAGGCCCTGCCGGGCCCTTTTAGAAAGCGCAGCAGCAGCACCCGGGTGCGTTTTTGTTCGCAGATACCTAGACCAATGGTTCGCAGCACCACCCCTAGGGCCGCCTGGCTCTTGCCCTTGCCATCGCCGTCATAGACGTGCAGCTGACCATGTGCGCGCTCGTCGCTTCCGGCCGCCGTGCGTATGCCGATACCCCGGCCCGTTCCACGTTGCGGCGTCTGGGTGCTGCTCATATTTGGATGTTACCGGCGTCTTTGGGGTGAGGGTTGCCAAGATCTGGGCAGGAGTTTGGTGGCGATGCTGTTTTCCCTGTTGGAGCCGTTGCCGCCGCCGCTGGAGCAGGCCCTGGCTTCGCTTCGGTTGCAATTGTCGTGCCTTGATCGGTTGGTACTGGCCTATTCCGGTGGTGTTGATAGCGCCCTGGTGGCTGCCCTCGCTGTTGAGCAACGCGGCCAGGCTGCACTTGCGATAACAGGGGTCTCACCGGCCCTAGCCCCCCACCTGCGAGCCGAGGCGGTTGCACAGGCTCACTGGCTGCGGATCCCCCACCTGGAGATCGCTACCGCGGAGCTGGATGATCCCGCCTATGCCAGTAATCCTGAGCAGCGCTGCTACGCCTGCAAGCGGGAACTGCACAGGCTGCTGGCGCCGATCGCGGCAGCAGCAGCAGGGGCGATTGTGCTCGATGGAGTTAATGCCGAAGACCTGGCTGATCACCGACCCGGTATTCGGGCGGCCCGCGAATTCGGGGTGCGTTCGCCACTGGCCGAGGTGGGTCTCGATAAGGCCGGGGTACGCCAAATTTCGCGCGCCCTGGGATTGCCCTGGTGGGACAAACCGGCCCAGCCGTGCCTTGCCTCGCGCTTTCCCTACGGCGAACCGATCACGGCAGCGCGGCTGCAGCGAGTGGCTGCAGCAGAAGCCTGGTTGTTGGCACGGGGCTGGTCCCAGGTGCGCGTGCGCTCCCAGGGCCAGACGGCTCGGATTGAACTGCCTCCCGATCAATTAGAGAGTGCCCTGGGCTTATGGGCCAAGCCCATCTCCAGGCAGGCGCTGGTGGCTGCCTTTCTGGAGATGGGCTTTAGCGCCGTGGGGCTGGATCTCGAGGGGCTGGTGAGCGGCAAACTCAACCGTGATCTAGGCGGCAATTAGCCGGCCATGATCAAAGGGCCACCGCAGCGGTGAACCTTTGCCCTTGAGATGGATTTCGAGAGCAATCAGCAACCGAAGGCGGCGTTTCGCGGCGAAAGCTGGTGAGTTTGTGGTCGTTGGCGGAAAGCTCGGCTGCCAGCACTTCACAGGCTTTTTCCGGCATTGTGTGATCACCGCAGGTGAACACATCAATCGCTGCGTAGCCCGATTCCGGCCAGGTGTGAATCGAGATATGGGATTCGGCCAGCAGGGCCAATCCCGTAACCCCTTGGGGTTCGAATCGGTGGGTGATCAGGTTGAGGAGGGTGGCACCGGCACGCTTCGCTGCTGCGGTGATGGTGTCCCTTAGGAAGGCTTCGTTATCGAGCTTGGCCCTGTCGCAGCCATAAAGCTCAAGGATGCAGTGTTTCCCGACCGTTTCGGAAATCTGGTGAGGCAGGGGGGAGGCTGCGGTAGCAGCAGCAGGGGCCTCGGTCCATCCCGGGTTCGGGTGGAGGCAGGGCAGGGTCTGGGTCATCGAATCCGACCAAACAAGCCTCCAAACATACGCGGTCAACTAGGTAACTGGGCCTAGTTGACCCAGTCAGTTGGCATCTTCGGATCGAGCTGGCCGGCGCGCATCCGCACCACTTGGCTTTCGGCTTGCCAGCCGCCGCTGAAGGCTCCCAGATGGGTAGCACTAACCAGGCACTGGTGTCCTTCGCCCACCGCTTCGAGCAGCAACTGCTGCCGCTCCGGATCTAGCTCGGCTAGCACGTCGTCGAGCAGCAGCAGGGGCGGCTCCCCCAGAACCGAGCCCACCAGCTCGAGCTCAGCCAGCTTGAGGGCTAGAACCAATGTGCGCTGCTGGCCAGCTGAGCCATAGCGACGGGCCGGTTGTTCGGCCAGGGTCAGCTCCAGTTCGTCCCGGTGGGGGCCCACCGTGCATTGGCCCAGCCGCAGCTCCTCCTGGCGCTGAAGCTGTAGCTGCTCGAGCAGAGCCTGGCGCCAAGGCTCTTCAGCCTCTTCGCCCGCCAAGGCGGTGCCACTTTGGTAATTCAGCTGCAGCTTTTCCCGGCCGCCGCTGAGCCGCTCCTGCCAGGCTGCGGCTAGGGGCTCAAGACGCCGAATCGCCCGGAATCGCCGCCGGTGCAGCCGGGTGCCGATCAAGGCCATTTGCAGGTCAAAGGTGTCGAGCAAGGCCAGCAGGCTGGCTCCCCCAAGGCCGCGGCGTATTAGCTGGCTGCGCTGGCGCAGCAGCCGGCCGTAGCGACTCAGCAGGTCGCCGTAGAGAGGTTCGAGCTGCAGCACCACCCGGTCGAGCCATTGACGCCGGCCGGCCGGCTCACCGCGCACCAGCTCGAGGTCCATAGCGCTGAAGCCTACGCAGCGCAGCGACCCCAGTAGGTCGAGCTGGCGCTCAAGCTGCTTGCCATTGCGCTGGGCCTGCCTGCCGCCATTACGGCGCAACTCCAGCTGCAGTTGGTCCCCGCCGCTGGTGAGCGCGCGCACCTGGCTGCTGGCTTCATCGTGCTGGATCAAATCGCGATCGCTGCTGGTGCGGTGGGAGCGCAGGCAGCCAAGCAGTTCCACAGCTTCCAGCAGGTTTGATTTGCCCTCGCCATTGGCCCCGATCACCAGCAGTCGAGGAGCTTCCAGGCTCAGCTCCAGCCGAGTGATGTTGCGGAAACGCAGCAGCTCCAAGCGGTGCAGCCGGATAGCTCTGATGCGGTGAGCGGTTAAAGTAAGCCCTTATGGGTGCGCCCAAGGGCATGTAGCTCAGTTGGATAGAGCATCAGATTCCGGTTCTGAGGGTCGGGGGTTCGAGTCCCTCCATGCTCGTCACCCCACTTCTCCCCACCGCCCGATGCGCTCAAGGCTCAGGTTGTGGGGTTTTTATTTGGGGATCATGGCTTGATGGCCAAATGCAGCTTGAACTCAGCTCACCAGCTTGAGACCCATGGCGCGGATGCCCCCCGGATCCAAAGCAAACCCATAGCGCTCCAGGGCAGCAAGGGCTTGGGGCGGTGCTGAAAGAGAAATACTGCACCCCGCCAGCTCTCGGCGCAGCCGGCTCAGGGCGGCATTGATCAGCGCCGCCAAGATTTCTCCTTCAGCAGGATCTGCAGCATCGGCGCAAAGGTCCCAAAGGTTGGCATTGAGGGCGAGGTCGCTGGTAGCCCTAACAAAACCCACCAGCTGGCCATCGGGGCCCGCCACGCCAAAGTGCCAGATGCTCAGCTCGAGCACCCGTTGCCAGCGCTCGGGCAGTCTGGGCTGATCACCTGCTGCTACCAATAGCCGGTTTAGGGCTTCAGCACTGGGCTGCAGGCCATCGGCCAGTAGCTGATAACCCTCCCTAAGTTGCGGGGCTTGGGGCTGGCTGCGGAACGGGATCAAGAGTGAGTCCAGAGCTGGGCTGATTGAGGTAGTAGCGGAAGAGATTGGATTTAGCCGGTGTTGCGCATTCCCGCAGCGATGCCGTTGATGGTGAGCAGGGCGCCCCGCAGCAGTTCACTGCGGCTGTAGGTGCGCCCATCGTCGTTGCTGCGGGCGCTCGTTTCGCTCATCGGCGGTTGGCGGTTTTGATCGCGTAGACGCCTGAGCAGGGCAACCTGCAAAAAGCCGAGCGGAATGATCGTGCGATTGCGTAGATCCACCGATAGCTGCAAAGCAGGATCGCCATCTAGCAGTCGGCTATGGCCGGTGATCGCCAGTACTAGATCGCGGGTAAGGCCAAATTCGACCGCAATTGATTGGAAGATTGCTTCAAAGGCCTCGCGGTTTTCGCTGCGGCCCAGCGCCTGGACGTAGTGATGGGCCAGATCGAGATCCACCTTGGAGAGGGTCATCTCCACTTTAGAAATCAGCATGCGGAAGAAGGGCCAGCGCTGGTAGAGCAGGCGCAGCAGCTCCAACTGGTCGGGATCTTGGTCGAGTTCCTGCTGCAGGGCCGCTCCCACCCCAAACCAGCTGGGCAATAGGAAGCGGCTCTGGGTCCAGCCGAATACCCAGGGGATGGCCCGCAGGCTTGAGAGGTCTTTGGCGCCACTCTTGCGGCGGGCCGGGCGGCTGGAGATCTGCAGCTTGCTGATCTCTTCGATTGGGGTCACTTGCTGGAAGAAGGCCACCAGGTCGGGGTTGTCGTGCACCAGGGCCCGGTAGTGGTCGCGGGAACGGGCCGCCAGCCGGCCCATTAGCTCGTTCCAGCTGGGGGTTTCGTCAACTGGGCTGCTGGCCAGGCTGTTCTGCAGCACGGCGGTGGTGACCGTTTCCAGGTTATAGAGCGCTAGCTCCGGCAGGGAGTATTTGGAGGCCAGCACCTCTCCTTGTTCAGTGATCTTGATGCGGCCGCTGAGGGTGCCGCTGGGCTGGGCCAGGATCGCCTGATAAGCGGGCCCACCACCGCGGCCCACCGAGCCGCCCCGGCCATGGAAGATGCGCAGGGCGACGCCGTGCTCGATGGCTAGACGCTGCAGAGCGATCTGGGCCTTATGGATTTCCCAGTTGCTCGAGAGGAAACCCGAATCCTTATTGCTGTCGGAGTATCCCAGCATCACTTCTTGGAGCGGCTGGCCACCGTCACTGCCTAGCAGGGCTAGGTAAAAAGGATTGCGAAACAGGTTGCCAATCACTGCTGGAGCCCCTTGGAGATCCTCCACCGTTTCAAACAGCGGCACCACCAGCAGGCCGGCGCGCTGGGCAATCGGGTCTACAAGCCCGGCCTCCTTGGCCAGCAAAAGCACCTCCAGCAAATCGGACACCGTGTGACTCATCGAGATCACGTAGGTGCGGCAGATACGCGATCCGAATTCCTCCTGCAGCCTTTGCAGCATCCGGAACACGGCGAAGGTTTCGGCTGTGGCATCGCTCCATTTGGCCGTGGGAGGTAGCAGGGGGCGGCGGGTCTGGATTTCGCTTAGTAGCCACTCGACACGCTGGGCCTCATCCATCTCGCAGTAGGGCACTGCTAATTGCAAGTAACGGCTGAGTTCGTCGAGGGCATCGCTGTGGCGGGTGCTCTCCTGACGGATGTCCAGGCTGGCCAGACAAAAGGCGAAGATCTGGGCCTGGCTTATTAAGTGCTGAAGCGATTCGCAGCTGAGGCCGGTGCGCTCGAGGCTGTCTTGGATCAGCTCTAGGTCGTAGCGAAATTCATCAACCGTGCTGTAGTGCAACTCCTGGGTGGGAGCTGGAGCCATGCTTCCACCCATCGGTGGTGGTGGGGCGTTGCCATCGCCGGGAGACTCCCAGCCGGCATCGGCTAGTTGCTGGTTGCGTTGGTGGGTGAGCTGCAGCCGCTCCATGGTGTAACTGAGTTTGAGCCGGTAGGGCTCGAGGCGGTAGCGCGCTGCCCGCTCCTCGTAGATCTCGGGGAAGCGCAGGCGGTCCATTTCCAGCGACTCCAGCAGGGCCGGGCTCACCTGGCTCCATTGCATAGAAATGCTGAGCTGGGCGCTTAGCTCGCTCACCGCCTTGAGGTATCGCTCCAGCATTAGCTGGCGTTGATAGCAAGCGGTGCGCCAGGTGATGTCAGGTGTCACCGAAGGGTTGCCGTCCCTGTCTGAGCCCACCCAGGAGCCAAAGGTGCAGAAGGAATCCCGTGGCGGTTCCACGTCTGGATAGCTCAACTTCAGGGCGGCTCGGATTCGATCGCGCAGCTGGGGCATGGCATCGAAGAGCACCTGCTGGAAGTAGTGCAGGGCGTAGTCGACCTCGTCGAGCACCGTCGGTTTGAACTGGTGCAGTTCGTCGGTGCGCCACCAGAGCCTGATTTCCTCCTCCAGCTGGAGTCGTAGGCCTTGGCGCTCCACGTCGTTGAGGCCGCTGCCCTGCTCCAGTTTCTGAATCAAGGTGGCCACGCGCCGCTGCTTGTGCCGCACCGTGTGCCGCACAATTTCGGTGGGGTGGGCCGTGAATACCAGCCGCAGATCGAGGGTGCGCAGCAACTTTTCCAGTTGGGCTGGCGGCACATTCAAGCTGCGCAGGCGGGCGAACAGCTGGCGAAAGGTAGCCGGGTCTGTCTGGTTGGCCAGGGCTGGCAGGAAGGGGTCGCTGGGACAGCTTTCCTGGTTTTTGAGGCTGTTGAGATAGCTGTCCTCCTCAATGTGTTGCTCGAGGATGTTGACCAGCTGGAAGTACAGCGAAAAGGCCCGGGCCGCCGCGATTGCCTCGGCCAGATCCATCTCGCGGATCAACTGCACGATCGCCCCAGAGACATCAGCCTCGTTGGGGTCACTCAGCTGCTTCAGGCGCAGCAGTCGCTCGGCCTGCTCGGGGGGACACTCACTGCGCAGCACCGTCTCCCAGAGATCTTCCACCAATTCGAGACGCTCGCCCAGCAGTCGTGTGACCCGCTGGGAAGCAGGTATGGCCTCGATGGCAGTAGCGGGGGTGGGCAAAGACTGCCGCATGGGAGCTAAATCGGCGGCGGTGAGTTTTCGATCATCCCAAAGGGCAAGGCACCCCGTCTGTGGCCATTGCCTCAAGTAGTTCCGCCTCCTGGCTTGCCATCGCCTCGACTGTCTGGTTGAGCAGGGTCGGGATCGACAGGCCTGCCTGGTGTCCGGCGAGCCAGCTCATGGCCTGATTGCCTTGGTCAAGGACTCTGTGGAGGGGGGCCAGAACCCCGGTGAGCCCCAGCTCTTCAGCAAGTGGCACCAGATCGGCCAGATCTTTAGTTAGCCAGTCTCGAGCCTGGATCGGCTCCCCATTGCGCCAGTGCATCACGGTGGCATCCAGGCTGGAGCGGGCTGTGGCACGGTCGTTTGCATCGGCGAGGGCAGCTAGCTGGGAAGCACCCAGGCTGCTGGCGTAGAGGGGGTCAAAGCGCTCCGGTTCCCGCATCACCTGCTGTAGGCGCAGTTCGGCGAAGGCCGTGATCGCCAGCAGCACTAGTGGATCGGTGACCAGGTCGCAAATGCGAATCTCCAGACGGTTGAGGTCGTGGGGCCGGTTATCGCCATTGGGCCGCACCGAAGTCCAGAGATGTCGCACGTTCTGCATGGTCCCCAAGTCCAGTTGCTCGCCCATCCAGTTGATGTAGTGCTGGTGATCCAGGAACAGGGGCACCTCCGCTGGCGTCAGAGGAAACTGCAGCCAGCGCTGGGAATGGGCAGCAGTAACCACCCCGTCCAGAAAGGGCGAGCTGGCGCTGAGGGCCAGGAGTAGGGATGCTTCGCAGCGCATCAGGCGCAAGCCCGCAAACAGGCTTGTCATTGGCTCAAGGGCTTGGCCGCCGATCAGCCCCAGATTGATGTGCACGCTGGCCGTTACTACCTTGGTGCCGTAAGTGGCCTCGATGTAGTCGTGATATGGATTAGCCGGATCTGAGCGCTCAAAACGGTTGCTGTCACCCAGGCTCAGCGTGCTGCCGGGTAGCAGGGTGAGCTCGCGGCTTTTTAGCCAGCGGCGCAGCCGTTGGCGGGGTTCGAGCAGCAGTTGTAGTTGCCGGGCGTAGTCGGCATCCGGCGGAGTGATGTATTCAAGGTTGCGGCAATCGGGCTCGGTTACGAACCCCTCGAGGGCGGCGGCGGCTTCGGCGCTGCAGCCCACTACCGTGCCATCTGCACGGCCGGTGTAGAGCTCCACCTCAAAACCCTTAAGCATCAGAGGAGCCCTCATGGCTGAGCCGGCAGCAGACACGCCAGGGCTTTGAGCATGCCGCGCGCCTTGTTCAAGGTTTCCTGATATTCCAGTTCAGGCTTGGAGTCGGCCACTACTCCTGCTCCGGCCTGCACTTGTACGCGCCAGCCGCCTTCGGGGTGGGGCAGCACCACCATCGTGCGGATGGTGATTGCTGTGTTGAGGGCGCCGGCCAGGTCTACCCCTCCATACACCCCGGAGTAGGGGCCGCGGGCATCGGGCTCCAATGCGTGGATTAGCTGCATAGCCCGAATCTTGGGAGCGCCACTGACCGTACCGGCGGGGAAGGAGGCCATCAGCAGGTCCCACACCGTTTGCCCCTCGGCCAGCAGGCCCTCCACCTGGCTCACGATGTGCATCACATGGGAGTAGCGCTCGATCACCATCAGCTCGCTCACCTTTACGGTGCCTGGTTGGCAGACGCGGCCCAGGTCGTTGCGGCCTAGGTCCACCAGCATCACGTGCTCCGCCCGCTCCTTGGGATCAGCTAACAGTTCTGCCTCCAGGGCCAGGTCTTCGGTTTCATCTGCCCCCCTGGGGCGCGTGCCTGCGATTGGCCGTAAGGAAGCCTTCACTCCCCCATTGGCAGTGGGCTCCGCCTTCACCATCACCTCCGGACTGGAGCCGATCAGATACCAGCCGCCGAAGTTGAAAAACGCCATGTAGGGCGAAGGATTCACCATCCGCAGGCTGCGGTAGAGCTCGAAGGGATCTCGATCGATGCGGGTTTCTAGTCGCTGGCTGAGCACCAGCTGGAACACATCGCCAGCTTCGATGTGCCCTTCTCCACGGCTTACGGCGGACTCGAAAGCCTCCTGGCCGACGTTGCTGTTGGTCCGCAAATTGGCAGCGATGTCACCGGTAGTGGCGTCGTGCCAGCGCAGGGGGGTGCCAGCACCTGGCAGGGGGCCATGCATGCGCTCCTCTAAGGCATGGATGCGGGCTGCGGCTGCGCCGTAAGCAGCCTGCGGATCCTGGCCGCCACTCAGATCGGCGTAGGCCACCGCGGTGATCTGCCGCTTCACCTGGTCGAACACAAGCAGGCTGTCGGCCAGCATCCAGCAGCCATCAGGCGGTGCACCTTCGGCCGCCGGATGCACCGGCACGCTGGGTTCTATCCAGCGGATCAGCTCGTAGCCCCAGAAGCCAAATAGCTGTCCCACTGGTGGAAGACCGGGGATCGGAGGGCTGGATAGGGGCTCTAGGCACTGGCGCAGCAGGTCAAAGGGGTTGCCCACCAGAGGTTCACGACTTCCATCGCGCCAAAGGCGCTCAGAGCGATCACCCCGGCTGGTGAGGGTCCAGAGCGGATCAGACACCACAAAGCTCCAGCGGCCGATGCGCTCACCACCCTCCACCGACTCCAGCAGAACACCATGACTGCTTTCTGATCCAGCCTTCAGCCACGCTGTGAGCGGGGTTTCTAGATCAGCAGGCCATCGCTTCCATAGGGGGACGAAGTTGTGGCCAGCCGCGACTTCACCGAGAAAAGCCTCTTGGGCTAGGCCATCGCGATCGGGGCTGGGCATCGGACAAGCGGGCAGGCAAAAAAAACGGGGCGCCTGGCCCCGCCTTTATAGAGGTTGGTAAATGCAGCTCAAGCGTCGAAGGTGTTCTTGCCGGTGAACTTGAGATTGGCGGGATTTTGGTTGGCACCGATACGTCGGGGGTTGTGGCCCACCATGGGGCGACCCTCGTTGACCTTCTCGGGGAAGACGCCGTCGTTGGGGTGCAGGAATTCGGTGTCGCCGCCAGGGAAGATTCGGTAGATCTTGTAGTCCTCGATCCTGGGCTTGAACTTCGTGCGCAGCTGGGTGCCAAGGGCGAGGCACTGCTCCTTGCGGGCGAAGTACATCAAATTTTCGCCCTCATTCATGTGTGCAGCACCACCAGTTGGCAGCTCGAAGACTTGCTCTTTCGGGCTACTCCAGGTGATGGCGTATTTCTCCTCAGTCTCAGCGGAGTTCAGCAGGCCGCCGGTGCTGCCGATGTACTTCGGGAGTTGACCGCTGAGCGCCGTAGCTGCCATTGCTTTGGATCGTTTCAGGCGGAAACTAGCACCGTGTTTTTGGTCGGATAGGGGCTTCTGCCGCACTCTTCACACCCGTCAACAAACATGGTCTTCAGTAAACCGGGAAAAACACGGTCAAGCTGCTGCCGTTGCGCTCGGTGAGGCGACCACCGAGGCGATTAAATAACCGCTGGGTGGCTTGACGGCTTAGCTGCAGGCTGCCGGTGGTGGGGTTCCAGCTCAGTACTGGCCCCACCAGCTCCCGCTGCTCACCGCTCCCCACCCCGTCGTTTTCGCTGGGGTCGTGACCTTCGCTATTGAGCTGGAGCTTCAGCCGGCTGCCAGCCGGCAGCAGGCTCACGGTTACGCGGCTGCCGCTGGGCAGGCCGCGGCTGAAGCGGTCGATCAGACCGCCAAGCATGGTTTCGAGCCTGGCCGGATCGCTTAGCACCGGCGACAAGCCAGCGGCTATCTCCAGCTCCAGTTCCAGGCCGCGGCGCTCCAGTTGCCGCTGCCACAGTTCCTGCTGCTGGTGCAGCACTGCGCTGAGGTCTGTGCGAGCTAGGTCGTGGCTTTCAAGTGGTTGTTCGCAGCCTGGTTGGCGTTGCAGTTCGGCCGCCAGGAAGATCAGGCCGAAGCGATCGATTTGCTCACTGCATTCGCCGTCGATCTGCTCGAGGCGCTGGCGCACCACAGACGGCAGGTCGCTGCGCCGCAGCAAGGAGCGGATCAGAGTGCGGATCGTGGCCAGCGGTGTACGCACCTCGTGGGTGAGTGCCTCGAGCAGGGCCAGTTCGCTGCTCACCGCTCGTGGCGTGTCACCGTCCTGGGCTGGGAGATCTCTGCCGCCATGAACCAGGGGCTGCAGGGTCAGGCTGGGAGCCATGGCGGCTAGCCGTTCCCCCAGCCGCGGCCAGAAGCGCAAGCCCAGTTGGTCGTCGCTGCGCAAGGGCCCCAGTTGCTCTAGGGCGCGGCGTAGTTCTGCCGAGGCTGCGGGATCCTGGCTCAGTAGGCGCCCATCCAAAAGGCCTAGGGCTTCGGATAGGGCCTCTGGGTCGAAGCGCACAATCAGGCGCCGGCCCTCAGCTGGGCCATCCAGGCAGAGGGCTACCTGTATTTCGGGGGTGATCACCACCAGTAGGGGGTCGGTGCCGTCCTCCTCCGCTAGGGCCAGCCGCTGAAGGCTGCCGCATTGAGCTGGCTTGCCGGCTCCTGGCAGTAGGGGTGCGTGGCTTGGCAGTAGGCCATTTAGATCGCTTGGGGCCCACACCCAGCCCTGTAGTTGCTGCAACAGGGCTGGTTCATAGAGGGCGGGCAGCGGAGCGGCCAGCCATAGGCCCTGGAGGGGTTGGAGGGGAAGCAGGAAATCCTCCTGCAGGGTGGCGAGGGCTGCCCACCACTGCCGCCGCGCGCAGTCCTCGTTGCCAACTCCGGTTGGCACGCCATCAGCCAAATAACTTCGCAGGTCAGCCAGGCTCACCAGCGGCTCTGTGCCATGCGGCCCCGGCGGGCAGCAGAGGCGCACAGCCCAAGGGAGATGAAGTTCACCAACATGGCGGATCTTCCATAACTCAGCCAGGGCAAGGGTATGCCGGTGATGGGTCCGAGTCCGATGGTCATGTTGATGTTCACCACCACCTGGAACATCAGCATCGCCCCAATTCCCACCACCACCAGGGCCTCATAGTCGCTGCGGGCCCGTCCAGCGATCTGCAGCAAACGCCACATCAGCAGGGCGAAGCCGGCCACTACCAGCACCGAGCCGAGAAAACCGGTTTCCTCGCCAAGGGCGCTGAAAATGAAATCGGTGTGTTGCTCAGGGATAAACCGCAGCTTTGTGAGGGAGCCTTGCATCAAGCCGGTGCCCCAGATCTGCCCTGAACCGATGCCCACGGTGCTCTGCAGCAAGTGGTAGCCGCCGCCTAAGGGATCCTGGGCGGGATCAAGAAACAGGGTGAGTCTGGCTCGCTGGTGGGGGCGCAGGCCGTGCTCCCAGAGCCAGGGGGTGGCTACTGCAAAGAGCCCTTGCAAGGCAGAGCTTATCCCCAGGGCCGCCCGCTTCCAGGGCAGGGTCTTCCAGGCCAGCCAGCCCATTAGAGGCACCCAGCCCAGCAGCAGCCAGGGCAGGGTGCCTGCCACGATCGCTGTCACAAGAGGGGAGAGCAGCAGCAACACCCAAGCCCCAGGCATTCCAGCCCAAAACAGCATCACCAGTAGTACGGCGCCAAATACCAGTGAGCTGCCCAGGTCGGGTTGCACAAAAACCAACAGCCAGGGCACTGCGATCAGGCCCACGGGGCGGATCAGGTCAACAGGACGATCAACCTGGTGTCTGGCTAGAACCCCGGCGAGCAGCAAGATGGCGCCCACCTTGGCGAATTCTGAGGGCTGCACGTAGAAGCCGCCAATGTTGATCCAGCTCTGTGCCCCTAGGGCACTGGTGCCGACAACCCTCACCGCCACCAGGCTGGCGACCATGGAGATGTAGGTAGGCCACTTGAAGAGGGTTAGCCGATCCAGTGGCATTCGTGCCAGCAGTAGGGCTATCACCATGCCTACCGCCGCCGTTAGCCAGTGCTGATACCAATCGGCATAATTGGCTTGGCGCTGGGTGCTGGCAATCAGGATCCCGGCGATCGCCACCATTGCCAGCGGTACCCCCCAGAGGATTAGGTCCACCTCGGCGAGGGGACTGCGCCCTTTGCCAAGGCCATTAAAAAAACGAGGGTTTCGCCGCTTTAAAGGGCTCAACATTGGCTTCAGGCTGGCACCAGATGGGCGGCGCTGAGCTGGTGGGCCAAAGCCAGAAAGCCCTGGGCGCTGATCGATTCGGGATGACTGAGCACTACCGGTCGACCGGCATCCCCCCCCTCTCTCACGGGCATCTCCAGAGGAAGTTCGGCCAGTAGGGGCACTCCGGCCTCTTCAGCCAGGCGGGATCCACCGCCGCTGCCGAATAGCGCATAACGCTTGTCTGGAGCATCAGGAGGAATGAAGACGCTCATGTTTTCCACTACGCCAAGCACGGCGACCCCCATCTGCAGAAACATCGCCAGGCCGCGGCGGGCATCAGCTAGGGAAACCAGCTGGGGAGTGGTGACAATGATCGCTCCGGCCATCGGCACCGCCTGGGCGATGGTGAGCTGGGCATCACCTGTACCAGGAGGCAGGTCAACGATCAGCACATCCCTTTCGCCCCAGTCGACTTGGTAGAGAAACTGGCGAATAATGCCGTTGAGCATTGGACCGCGCCAGATCACAGGTTGATTTTCCTGGATAAGCAGACCCATCGACACCATGGCAATGCCGCAGGTCTCGATCGGTGTCATCAATTGCTGGGCACCCTCGCCGCTTACTTGAGGTGTGCGGTCAGCCACTCCCAGCATGGTGGGAGCATTCGGCCCGTAGATATCCGCATCTAGCAAGCCCACCTTCAGTCCCGAAGCCGCCAGGGCACAGGCCAGGTTCACGGCAACTGTGCTCTTGCCCACTCCGCCCTTGCCGCTGCTGACGGCTATGACCTGGCGCACCCCTGGGATCGCTTGGCGTTCCGGCAGTTGACCGCGTTCCGGCGCTTGACCATGGCCAGCGGCGCCGATTGGAGCGCCGCCGCTGGGCTGGTCCAACTCAATCTGCACCTCGTTGATTCCTTCGACGGCAAGCAGGGATGCCTTGGCTTCGGCAGCGATGCGATCGCGCTGGCTCTGGGCAAAGCCAGGCAGGGCAAGGCGAAATATGGCCCGATCGTCCACTAGGCGTGGCTGCTGGATCCAGCCCAGCTCGATCAGGCTGCGCCCGCTGCCGGCATCCTGAACGGCGTTGAGGGCGGCCTGAGCCTGCTCCACAGATGCCATCGAAAATCCAATCAGAGACTGCGATCCTAGGGGGCTTGCCGCTGCGTTCATCCGTCGGCTTGGCCGTAACAGACCCTCTCGATGGCTTGTGTGGGGGGAGTCTGGGCTGAAATGGTTAGACATTTCCAGCGTCCCTCTGGCGCAGCATCGATGTCTATGGCCCTGCTGGAAGCTCCACCGGCCGATTCCCGCTCAAGGGCTAAAGCCCTGCTGATGGGCTTGCAGGACTCCATTTGCGCCGGCTTAGAAAAATTTGACGCTGAAGGTTGCTTCGCTGAGGAGAGCTGGGAGCGTCCGGAAGGGGGCGGTGGCCGCTCCCGCGTGATGAAGGGTGGCCGCGTTTTTGAGCAGGGCGGGGTGAACTTCTCAGAGGTGGAGGGCTCCGAGCTGCCCCCCTCGATCCTCAGCCAGCGGCCGGAAGCCAAGGGGCATAGCTGGTTTGCTACCGGCACCTCGATGGTGCTGCACCCCCGCAACCCATACATCCCCACCATTCACCTCAACTACCGCTACTTCGAAGCAGGCCCGGTGTGGTGGTTTGGTGGCGGCGCCGACCTCACTCCCTATTACGCGTTTTTGCAGGATGCCCAGCATTTCCACCGCACGCTCAAAGGCGCCTGCGACAGCGTTAATCCAGCTTTTTATCAGGTGTTTAAGCCCTGGTGCGATGAGTATTTTTTCCTCAAGCACCGGGGCGAGACCCGCGGCGTGGGCGGCATCTTTTACGACTACCAGGATCCCCGCGGTGTGATCTACAAGGGCCAGGACCAGGATGGCCCAGCGGCGGCTGTGAGCAATCGTTTATCTCCGGTTGCGCAGAGTTGGGAGCAGCTTTTTGCTCTGGCCAGTGCCTGTGGCAACGCCTTCCTGCCCAGTTACTTGCCGATCGCTGAGAAGCGACAGCACACCCCCTATGGCGAGCGGGAACGCCAGTTTCAGCTCTACAGGCGGGGCCGCTATGTGGAGTTCAATTTGGTGTTTGACAGGGGCACGATTTTCGGCTTGCAGACCAACGGACGCACCGAATCGATCCTGATGTCACTCCCTCCTTTAGTGCGCTGGGAATACGGCTATCAGCCCGAGGTCGGCAGTCGCGAGGCCCTGCTTACAGACGTATTCACTCGTCCCCAGGATTGGCTGGAGGACGGATCGCTTGTGGATCTCTGCGCTCCCCATCAGGCGGTGAATTAGGGGATTGCTAGAGCTGGTGGTAAGCCCTGCTTTAGACCTCTTTGCAAAGCTGAAACCACCCGCTCAGCGATCGCTTGGAGAGCGCCATTGCGGTTACGGGGATTACGCAGCGATGCCTCGAGCTGGCCCTCGAGTTTGCCGATCTCGAGAATGGCGATGCCTCGCTTGGGAGCGCCCAGGCCGTCGCGGAAGAGCAGGGGATAGGGGCCAAAGGCCAGCGCCAGGCTTTCGTCTATGAGGGTTGGTGGCCGATGTAGTGGTGGGATGAGGCCTGAGCCAATTCCATCAGGTCCGTGGGCGTCGTAGTGGATTTCCAGGGCGTAGCCACCGGCTTGGGCATGGGCTTTGCCCACGCTCCAGTTGGTGCGTGGATCGTCCCCGTTGGCAATGCTGCGCAGTGGTGGGTCGTAAAAGCGGATGGCGAGACCCCGCTGTTGGCCCAGAGCCACCACCGCCTGGGCAGTGAGCAGGTTCCAAAAGAGCTCATCGCGCATGCCCGCCTGCATCGGCGTGGCTCCGCCTAGATCGAAAGCCGCTCCCCCCGTTCCGGCCCCGCCAATCCCCTGGGAATCTGCATGACCGGCTAACACCAGGATTTCGGTGCTGCTGGGCAGCTCAGCAAGGCCTTGCCAGTTTTTGATCAGCCGGCTGCGAGGCCCCGTGAGCGGATCAAAAATGGCCAGCGGCGGCGCTTGGGCTGCAGCGCCCCCAGCTATGGCAAGCACTCCAGCCAAGACGGCAGCCAGGGGGCGGAATCTTTGCATGATTGCCAGGCAAGAGTCAGATGGGGGAGCTGAGCAGATTGCCGTCGCTGAATAGTCCTAGCTTGGGTCCCATTTCCAATTCGAGCGCAATTAGCTCATCGCGGTGGGCACGCAGCCGCAGGGCGCTGCCCGTTGCACTGTCATGGCTGATCAGGCGCAGCTCCAGGGTTTCGGCCCGCATCGCCCGATTGCGATAAATCAGGCCCGCCGCGGGCCCTAGTAGGGCCAGCACAAGGGGCCACCAGCCCAGCTGGGGGAGCAGCTGGCGAAGCACCAGCCCAAGGCAGGCAGCTCCTACTGCTCCCAGCACGGAGAGCAGCACCGCCAACAAGGGACTGGCCGCCACATCGGCGCGGAAACAGAGATGGCGGCGCTCGGGGTCAGTCGATTCGGTTCGCCAACCGCGTTGCAGCAGCCATTCGCTCAGCTGGCTTAACACCTCTAGAGGCGGCCGCGATGAACGCACCTCGACGGTGGTTGTGCGGTCCTTGCTGGCGGCACGCAAGAAAAAAACTAGGCCTACAGCAAGTAGGAGGGTGAGCAGCAGGGTGGAGCTGAGGTTAACCATCCATCCCATTGTGAAGCCGCTCCTAGGGGACATGGCTTGTCAGCATGGCAAGGCCTTCGCCCTTTCCGTGTGACAGCTTCGTCTGCCCCCAGCAACCTGCCGGCTCCCGCCCGCTTCGCCGTTTTTGACGGAGATCTTGATGCCGAGTGGGCGGCGCTCTACGCCGGGGCTAGGGCTTTGGCGGTAGACACGGAAGCGATGGGTCTGATTCATGGCCGCGACCGGCTCTGCCTGGTGCAGATCTGCGACGACCACGACAACGTTTGCTGCATCCGTCTACACCGCGGCCAGAGCTCGGCACCCCGGCTCCAGGTCTTGATGGAAAATCCGGCGATTGAAAAAGTTTTCCACTTCGCCCGCTTTGATGTTGCAGCCCTGGCTGAAAACTTGGCAATCGCTGTCGATCCAATCTTCTGCACCAAGGTGGCAAGCCGGCTGGGCCGCACCTACAGCCCTCGACATGGCCTTAAGGAGGTTGTCCAGGAGCTGGTGGGCGTTGAGCTCGACAAGCAGGCCCAGAGTTCCGATTGGGGCAGGGTGGAAGACCTCTCTGATGTCCAACTTGCCTACGCTGCAGGCGATGTGCGCTATTTGCTTCCCGCTCGCGACAGGTTGGAAATCATGCTGAAGCGCGAGGAGCGCTGGCAGTTGGCTGAGCGTTGCTTTGGCTGCATCCCGGTGTTAGCCGATCTCGATCGCCAGCGATTTCACTTGCTCTTTGAGCACTCCACCGGCGGCAACCGCTGAACTGCCACGGTCGGCTCAGTCCTCCACCATGAAGTTCTCGTCGTTACCGACAGCCTGCAGTTGGGAGGTGAGCAACTCATGGTGGTTTTCGCCGCTGGCCTTTGCTTCCGCAAGCATCTGCTGGGCTAGGGCGAGCTTGGCTGCGGTTTCCTTCAGCCCCTCCTGGGAGCTGCGCACGTCGACCTTGCGGCGGGCGGCCGCCAGGCTGATGCTCAACTGGCTGGCCAACATGCCGCAGGCGGCGTTGTAGGTCCGATCGGTGATGCCGGCCATTGGTGAGCTATCTGCAGGGGTGGCCGCATCATCCCAGCAGCTGTTGCTCCAACAGCTCGGCCAGTTGGGCGCTGCCGCCGGCTGGCCCCATTCGCTCCCGGCCCAAGTCGCCACGCCGGGAGCATTCGCTTGGATCTTCGAGCAGCTTTTGCAGTTCTAGAGACAACTCTTGTTGGGAATGGCAGGGCACGACAGCGCCCCCCAGCAGGCGGCTCTGGCGGCGAGCAAAGCCCGGCTTAAACTGAGGTCCGGGCCCCGGTAGCGAAAGGCAAGGCACTCCAAGCCCCGTTAGTTGCTCCGTGGCAGTGCCCGCTGTGGCCAGACCTACCTCGGCCCAGCCGGCCCAGGTGGAGAAGCAGTTGTGTCCCAGCAGCAGGGTCCAGCGGCCCCGTTGCCAGCTGTTAACTGCTCCGATGGCGGCGCTATCCGCTGCTGGCGGTAGAGGCGTGAAGCCAGCTTGTTCCAACAGCTCGGCCCAGGCGGGGGCCGTGGGCGTCGATCCAGAGGCGACCAGCACGCTGGCTGGCTGTCGCGGCTGCTGGAGGCTGAGGCAGCCCAGCAGGCGGCGGGCATTGCCGAGCGCTTCTGGCAGGCGGCTGCCGGCCAGAAGGATTAGGCGCCGCTGGCTTGTTAGCCAGGCCGGCAGAGGGGTGTGGCGGAAGCCATCCATCATCGGGTTCCCAGGAGCCAGGGCTGCCACCTTGTGGCGCCGCAGACCTTGGGCGGTGAGCTGGTCGCGCATGGCCACGAGCCGGCAGCGCCGGCTGCCCATCAACGCCCATTCCCACGGATCCCATTCGCTGCCCTTGCAGCGGTGGTAGGCATCAGCGAGCGGTGTGGCCGCCCAGCCCGCTGGACCCGGCGTGGCCCAGGTGTGGTCGCTTTTTGGGGTACCGATGAAGCCAAATCTGCCGCCGCCGCTCCAGGCCAGCAGTAGGGGCAGCAGGTCGCCAATTGCTAGCACCGGGATGCCTTGACGGGCCGAGTTGCGCACCAGTTGCAGTTGGCGCAAGCTCAGCAAGGGCAGGCCGGCCCTTAGGTCGCGGGCCAGGCCGCGCAAGCTTTGGTTGCTGAAGCCACCACTAGGTAGGTGCAGCTGGGGGCCGATCCGGCGCAGCTGGCCGGTTGCCGCATCGACGTTGAACGCCTCGCCGATCCCCACTAGCGGCAGTACTTCAATTTCTAGGTTCGGCCTGCGGGCCCTAAGGGCATGCAGAACCCGTTGGGCGATCAGATCCTCACCGTGGCCGTTGCTTAAAACCAGCAGACGGGAGGACATGCCGTGGCTGATACGATCCGCTGCGGGGAGTTTGATCCCTGGCTGGCGGCATGGCCAAGTGGTAAGGCAGAGGATTGCAAATCCTTTACCCCCAGTTCGAATCTGGGTGCCGCCTTTATTAACGGCTTCGACTTGAAGCTTTGCCTCATTTCAAGGGGTCCTGCGCTTCCCGTGGCCGTTGCTGGAATAACTGGCATTGCACCCCAGGCGATGGGGTTGTAGCAGGCACGTTCCCTTTGTCAAAAAGGCTTCTGGGCAGTGTCGGAGTTAGGGACCCCTTGAATGCCACTTTTGTGGTCGCGGTGGACACAGCCGGCCCTATTGGCCATTGCGGCTTGCATTCGTCATTCGCCCCGTGGGAGCGGTCAGTAGCCAGAGTCGGCAACGCAGATGCCCTGGCAGCTGATGCCATTGCTGGCGGTCCGTCCGCAGTGTTGGCAAAGAACCGGCTCGAGGGGGAGCTCCGGCTCGCTGGTCGCCTTAGCCAAGCTGGCGCATTCGGGGGTTGGTAAATCTGGCATTTTGGGCGGTATTTGCTTTGGCATCTCGCTCCAAGATGGCGCATTTAATCGGGCAGCTCGGCATCGGCTTCGAAACCAATGGAGCTCGGCTCGCTATGCCCACAAGCAAAACCGGTCTCTACCTAGTGGAATCAAGTGGAGATCTGTTCCACCGGCTTGCGCTGGCTGGATCTGGTAGAGCAGGCCTCGGCTGCCCTGGAGCTGGGATTGCAAGTG
Organism: Cyanobacteriota bacterium; assembly: GCA_027620015.1. Classification (GTDB taxonomy): domain Bacteria; phylum Cyanobacteriota; class Cyanobacteriia; order PCC-6307; family Cyanobiaceae; genus Cyanobium_A. The sequence goes on along the minus strand of JAQCGH010000026.1, from coordinate 159 downwards.
GGCCAAACCTTCTAAGAACTCCTAGCCGGCTTGGGGGGCTAGATCGAGGGTGAGCACTACCGGCATGGCCTGGGTGCGGACCAGGGGGATGACAGGGCTGGGAAAGTGGTCGCCGTGGCTTTCTGCTTCGGCGGCGGCTTCGGGTCCGCAGGCTGCCAG
>JAQCGH010000070.1 GCA_027620015.1 Cyanobacteriota bacterium | reverse complement strand
CGCGTTTCCGATGTACTTCGTCGATTCAGGTCGCCCACTAACTGGTGAGCCACCGTTGCTCAAGGCCCGTAGTCACATGCGGCGTAATGACGCAAGAAAGCTTTGGCGCGAACTGCAGGGCCAAGGCTGGAAGCAAGTAGAGCCCCAATGGGGCGCCGACGTCGACATCTAGGTACGGCGCGTGAAGCAAGCAAATTGCAAGCCATACAGAATTTGCGCAAATAAAGGGAAGCCCAGCCCAACTCACCCCTTGATGCCGCCAAGGCCTAAGGGGGACGATGTTCAGGTGTTGGCTCAGGCGGGTCTGAGGAGGGCGTGCTGGAGGGCCGCCTGGCGGCTGGGGAGAAGCGAGACACCCAGAATCCCGGGAACTCCCATGCGGTTCAGCCGCGCCAGCGGTTGATCGCCTAACACCACGATTACGACGCTGCGGCCCTGCTCTTGGCTGTCAAGACAGAGGGTCTCGATGGCCAGAGCGGCCGTCACTCCCAGGAGTGGGACATCGCTGAGGTCGAGGATCAACGTCTGAAACGCGCCGATGGCATTTAGCTTCTGGGTCAGGACTTTGCCTGCGCCGAAGCTCAGCGGACCGCTCATCTGCAGCAGCAACACCTGATCGCCCGCCTGGCGGAGGAGCTGCTGCTCCTGGGGCGAGAGCAGGCCTGCCTCCTCCGATTCAAATCCGCCACGGAGACTGCGGCTCGCCTGCTTCTGCTGCTCATTCTGGCGTTGCAGGCTGAACAGATTGGCCAGAAACATCCCCACCAGCACGGCGGTGATCAGATCCCAGAACACCGTGAGCAGGAGCACCAGCCACATCAGCGCGGTGGTGCGCATAGACAACCGTGGTGCGCGAAACAGGAAGGACCAATCGATGATGTCGAGGCCAACTTTGAGCAGGATTCCTGCAAGCAACGCCAGCGGAATCGGACTAGCGAGAGGCCCGGCCCAAAGGCAGATCAGCAGCAGGACAACCGCATGGGTGATGCCGGAAAGCCTGGTACGGCCGCCGGCCTGCACATTCACCACGGTGCGCATGGTGGCGCCGGCTCCAGGCAGACCGCCCAGCAGCGCGGCCGCCGTGTTGCCGATGCCCTGGCCGATCAGTTCACGATCGGAGTTGTGATGCGTGCGGGTGACACTGTCGGCCACCAGGGAAGTGAGCAAGGTGTCAAGCGAACCCAGCAGTGCCAGGGTGATGGCTCCGCTGATCAGTAGTTGCAGATCGCCAAGGGGGAAACGAGGCCAGCTCAGCTGCGGCAGGCCGCTCACCATGGGGCCCAGCCTAGGCAGAGCCTCCTGGGGCAACGCGATCACCGAGAGCATGGTCCCCACCACCAGAACCACCAGTGGGGCAGGAAGCACCTTGCTCCAGCGGCGCGGATAGAGCATCACGGCCGCGAAGCTCAGTCCCCCCACCAACAACGCCAGACCATTGGTCCCCGGCAGCGGACCGGCCAGAGCTTTCAGCAGCATCGGAATCGAACCGGAGAGCTTCAGGCCGAGCAGCGGCGGCAGCTGCAGGATCACGATGATCACCCCGATGCCCGACATGAAGCCAGAGATCACCGTGTAGGGCATGAAGGTGAGGGTCTGGCCGAGCCGCAGCACACCCATCAGCACCTGCAGCAGCCCGGCCAGGGCCGCGATGCCGAAGGCCAGAGGCAAGGCAGCTTCGATGCCGTAGCGCCGGGTGAGCACAGCCAGCAGCCCCGTCATTACAACGGTCATCGGCCCAGTGGGCCCTGAGACCTGGGTTGCTGTACCGCCCAGCAGGGCTGCCAGGAAGCCCAGCACAATGGCGCCATATAGGCCCGCCAGGGCACCAGCTCCTGAGGCGACACCAAAGGCCAGCGCCAGAGGTAGGGCCACCACGGCAGCGGTGAATCCGCCGGCCAGATCGCTGCGCCAGTGCTGAAAGGTCAGTTGGGGCGGATGGGAGGAAGCCATCAGTGGGCCGCAGACATGGATCCGCCGCGTCCGCCGGCTTCCTCAGCCACGCCGATGCGGGCGAACAGATCGGTGCTTTCGGCGTTGAGGTTCAGCACCTCCACGCTGCTCCCCCCGAGCTTGAGGCGACGGATCACCTGATCCAGTGCCGTGACGCCGCTCTGATCCCAGATGTGGGCGCCGGCCATATCGATGCTCACACGCTCTGGATTTTCATGCAGCTCGAACCCCTCACGGAAATAGATGCTGCTTACAAAAAACAGCTGACCCTGCACCCGGTAGAGGCGATGGTGGGGCGCGAGCAGCTCGCTGCTCACCGCGATCACCTTGGCCACCTTGCGGCTGAACAGGATGCCGGCCAGGGCCACGCCCACCAATAGACCCACCGCCAGGTTGTGAGTGAGCACCGTCACCCCTACCGTGAGCAGCATCACCGCGGTGTCGCTCTTGGGTATGCGGCGGATTTCGCTGATCGAAGCCCAGTTGACAGTGTTGATGGCGATCATCACCATCACGCCCACGAGAGTGGCCATGGGGATCTGATTCACCCACTGGCTGGCCAGCAGGATCATCGCCAGCAGGGCCACACCCGACGTCAGCGTCGACAGGCGGGTGCGGCCGCCGTAGCCCACGTTCATCACCGATTGCCCCACCAGGGCGCAGCCGGCCATGCCGCCAAACATTGAGCTAACAATGTTGCCGATGCCCTGTCCGCGGGCCTCGGCGTTCTTGGAGCTGGTGCTGTCGGTGAGGTCGTCGAGGATGTCCTGGGTGAGGAAGGTTTCCATCAGACCCACCAAGGAGATAGCCAGCGCTGTAGGGAGGATCAGGCCGAATGTGGCCGCCGTTAGAGGCACCTGGGGTAGCGCGAAACTCGGCAGGCCATCGGGCAAAATGCCAAGGCTGGCTACCGAGGGCAAATCCAATCCCAGGCGTATCGAGAGGCCGGTGGTGATCAAGATCGCAACCAGGGCCGAGGGCACGGCGGTGGTGAACCTCGGCAGCAGGTAGATAATTGCCAGGGTGAGGGCCAACAGCCCCCACACCGCGGGCAGCTGGCCAGCGAGCACGGTCACCTTCTCTGGGTGGAACCAGTCAAGCCCCAGTTGGGGCAATTGAGCCAGAAGGATCAGCACCGCCAAGGCGTTGACGAAGCCTGCCATCACCGGCTGCGGCACGAAGCGCATCTGATGCGCAAGGCGCAGATACCCCCATGCAATCTGCAAAATCCCAGTGAGGATTCCGGCAGCGAGCAGGTACTGGAGGCCAAGCCCTTCGCCTAGGGCATTACCTTGCTGCACCAAGCCCGTCATCAGCAGGGCGGTGGAGCCGGTCGCCGAGGTGATCATCGCCGTGCGGCCGCCCACGACCGCCAGTGACACAGATAATAGAAAGGCTCCGAATAAACCCACCCGGGGGTCCACCCCGGCGATACCCGAGAAGGCGATCGCCTCAGGGATCATCGCGAAGGCCACCACCAGGCCCGAGAGAATGTCGCGATGGGGTTTGCCCCACCATGCCTTAAGGAGATCGGTCATGCCGTCAGTCAAGTAATCGGTTACAGCAGCTGCACCAAGACAGGATGGCCCCCCTGGCCATCATTTGCCGCAGAGCGTGAGAGCCCTCACATGGGCCAGAAACCGCAGTAGCTCGCTTTGGGACAAGGGGGTTCAGCAAGATCTGCACCCTAGAACTGCCGGCAGGACAGATTTCAAAGGCTTCTGACGAAGTAGCTGCCTGATGAATACCAGCCCAGCGGGCAATCAAAGCCGCCCTTCTCAATTACGCCGACAGATCTGCTGCAATGTACGGCCAACAATTATCCCCTCGCTCAAAATAGACTAGCGAAGCGCAAGTAATAATAGACTGTAAAGCTGGCATGCAATCTTTATTCGATATTAATTTCTAGGATTTATTGCTTTCTACAATAATGCAATCCTTGTCCTGCGCATCGCACCATAATTTGTAGATATTAAGAACATTTGGACGCAAACCGGCTATAGGAATTTTTAGGAAACCTTGACGCTTTGCCGCTTCAAAGAGGATGCGCTCCTTTTGCGTTAACCTATGTGGAACTTGGCGGCTTCCTATCTTCGAGCGACTCGATTTACCACGGCTTAACCTTTCTACGTCATCCTTGGTTGGCTTAGACAAAGCAAATTCGCGAACGTTTGACGAATAGAAGTAGTTTAGCAATTAAAAACAGGGTCTGATCTTTGGGCTGCTGAAGCGATTGCAGTACGCGACCACCCAGTAGGCCTGAACTCAACAAAGCGCGGAACGTTGCGCCGCGTACGTGCCTGCTACGCCGTGGTGCCTTCCCTGGGGTAAATGGGATTTCGTGAAGGGGGTTTCCCCGCTGAAGCTGGGGTTTCGCCTAATGCAGTTCAATCTGGTGGTGAGCAGCAACATTGCCGGCGTAGGTTGCTGGCAGCGAAGCGGCTTTCATGTCGTTGGCACCCTTCCAGGGGCGTTCCAGCACAGAAAGTTAGGTTACATCGATGCCTTTGTGATGATCAAGGGACTAGTGGTTTAGAAGTCAGAGTTACTACAAGAAAAA
>JAQCGH010000069.1 GCA_027620015.1 Cyanobacteriota bacterium | reverse complement strand
AAGGGGGAATGGATTCGGCCCCATTAGGCCATTGAGACCTTAGGTATAAGCACCCTCATGCCGCGACCTGGCAATCTCAGCAACTCCGGCTTCGGGGGAGCAGATCTGAGTGGCGAACTGTGGAAAATGATTTGCTACCCCTCACAGCAGCCTTCGTAGAAACCGCCTTTCTCATTTAGCTCCACCGTGAGTTTATCGATCACCTTGTGGGTGCCGCACTCTTTGAGGGTTGATTTCACCAGTTGGGATTGGTCGTCGGTAGCGCAGTGCTGCCCAAGCAAATACTCGAGCACTCAGGTGGGCACAACGGCATTTTGCTCTAGCTCGGTGGTGAGGTCTTTACGCACCACGAGGCCTGGGAAGTGCTCAAGGATCTTTTGATCTAGGGGGCTGGATGTTTCAAGTGCCATCGGATCTCACCAGAGGGTTTGGCAGGGAAAGTTGGAAAGCTGTGGGTCGGCGCTAAGCAGCACCAGTCGATCTAGTTCGGCCTGCGCGGCCAGCATGCGATCAAAGGGATCGCGGTGGCGCTGGCTGTAGCCACCTGCCCGCAGGCCATGCGCCAGGGTGATCGGCAGCGCTTCAAAGCCATCTGCCTGAAGTGAGCCTCCCCCGGTTTCAAGGACAGTGTTTAGAGAGTTGCTTTTACACTGACCCCATGAAAACCAATGATCACAATGAATGCCCCTTCTACGCCTCGCCGTTACAGCGATGAACAAAAAGCAGAGGCTATTGATTTCTGCTTAAAGGAAAACCTCTCTTGCGCTAAAGCAGCTCAACGGCTAGGCTTGCATCCAAGCATCCTTTCCCGTTGGTTGCGGCAATATCGCATTGATCAAGGAGAAGCACTACCGGTTGATCGTGGCTTACTAAATACAAGTGAACGAGATGAACTAATTAAACTCCGAAAGGAGAATCGTGAATTAAGGCGGGAAAAAGATTTTTTCAAGCTGGCGGCAGCTCACTTTGCAAAAGAGCAGCTGCCGCAGAAAGGTTTCGGTTAATTCAGCAATTGCAAGATCGCTTTCCAGTGCTTTGGTTAGTAAAAAACTGCAGGTAGCCCGTAGCGGCTATTACAGCTGGCTGCAAAGGCAAAGCAACCCAGGTAAACGAGCTAAACAAGATGAAGAAATTGCCGCAGATATTGAGGTGGTATTTAAAACCCATCGCAGCCGCTATGGGTCCCCGCGTATTCATCAGGAACTACGTGGCAACGGCCGCCATATAGGCCGCAAACGTGTAGAGAGGCTAATGAAGCGCCAAGGCATCCAAGCACTGCAGCGCAGACGCTTTAGGTGTTGCCCAAAAAAAGAAGAAGGCAATAAAATTGCAACAAATATATTATCGCGTAAATTTAATCCAACAGAACAAAACCGATACTGGTGCGGTGATATTACCTACATCCGCACCACAGAAGGTTGGCGCTATCTTGCTGTATGGATGGATTTATATTCAAGGCGAATAATAGGATGGAAAATTGGAAGTAATATGGAAGCAGAATTAGTAACAAAAGCTTTAAATAGGGCTTTGATTTTAAGAAGAATCAATCCAAGTAAATTAGTTATTCATACTGATCAAGGCAGTCAGTATACTGGAAGCAAATATCAGAAACTATTAATAGAGAATAAAATCAACTGCAGCATGTCTCGCAAAGGCAACTGCTGGGATAATGCGGCAATGGAAAGCTTCTTTTCTACTTATAAATTAGAAAATAATCTAGATGATAATAGTAAAATTCTGCTAACACCATTGCAATTGCAAAGTGAAACCACTAGTTGGATTGAGGAATATTACAATCTAAATAGACGACATTCAAGCAACGACTACCTAAGTCCGATTGACTACGAAAATCGGGCACTAAAAGGCAGTATTATTAATGAGCAGGCTTCCTAAGCAACTGTCCACAAAAACGGGGGAAGCCCAAAGTAAACCAGGTATATCGGTGATCACACCGTTCAGCTCGGGCAGCTTGCCCTGTTGATGCTTAAGGCTTAGCTCCCACACTGAGGCCGCGCTTACCAATACTGGTGTAGCTGAATCGCTGAGTAGTTCGCGCACAGCGCCAGAAAGGCGATCGGGATCAAACCACCACCAGAGCAAAGCGTGGCTGTCTAGTAAGTAAGTGTTCCCATTGCTCATCGCTGCAATGCCGGGGGAAATAGATCGCTGTTCTCCCAACTGTCCAATTCACTGGAATCCATAGGTTCGAACAACGCGTTCGGCTGGCTAAGGGGGCCCCGGCTTCGCAACCGGCCAGGGATGCGCTGCGGAACGGGCGGCGCCAGGGGCATCAGCCGTGCCCAGGGCTTACCGGCTTTTGCAAGCACGATGGTTTCACCAGCATGGGCATCATCTATTAAGCGTGATAGGTGGGTTTTGGCCTGGTGCACGTTCACGATCTGCATGGAGCCCTCAATCGATATTTTAGTTAGCTTAGTCATAAACTAAGTCCGTCAGAAACCTTCGCAGTCGTTACTGAAGGATCCTGGTTGTGATGTAAATACTCGGGCAAAACGGTTGGGGAACTGAGCTTGCTAAGACCTCTGCATTTCATCTATCTAATTGCGTTCGGCGATCCATTCATCGGGTTCTTGGCGGGGCTGTTCCCTGCTCCTATTGAAAGAAACCCAATCCTTAGAGCCTTAGGCCAATCGGTGAAAAGTCAATCGGGGCGTCAGGATTCTGCGGTGATCCATGCCGATTCACCACATCACGGCTCCCCAATCCCCCGAGAGCTGAAAAGCTGCCCACACATAGGGATGACTCCAAGTGGCGTTACTGCTCTGGCGGAACTGCTTCTGGGTTGCCGCCAGAGCATCCGCCCTGCCTGCTCCAGCTTTGAGCTTGATGTAGAAGCTCTCCATGAATGCCGCGGTGGCCAGATCATCTACGGCCCATAGGCTGAGTAGGGAGGAGCGTGCCCCAGCTACTGCGATGGCGCGCTTAAGGCCGTAGACGCCTTCTCCAGCCTGGATGTCGCCCTTGCCTGAATCACAGGCTGAGATCACTACCAGTTCGGTGCCCTTCCAATTGAGGCGTGCCACTTCCAGGGCGGTGAGATAGCCGTCATCGGCTGGATCATCGTCTGGTTGGTTGGCACCAGCAAAAACGATGCCGCTTCTGAGCAGCGGGTTCTCGCCGCTCAGGGCCGTAGGACCTGGTTTGTTGTTGCTGCGTTTCGCCGCCGGCAGATCGGGTTGGAAGTAGGCATGGGTAGCCAGATGCAGCAGCCGTGGGGCCTGCTGTTGCTGGATGGTTGCTGCCTTGGCTTGCTCGCCGGCCAGCAGACGGCCGCCAGTGAGCTGGGCGATGGCGACACCTTCTGTAGCGGTACCGGGCAGGGGCGACCAGCGCCTCGAACCGAGATCGCCAGATCGCTGCTGGTTTGAAATTGACAGGCTAGGGGACTGAACGGAAACGAGCTTGCGATCAAAGGAAGGGTTGGCTACCACAAGCGCCTGGCTGATTTTTACAGTTGGGGTGTTTTGCAGATCAAGCAGCTCACGGCCGGTTGTGAGCAGCCTTAGCTGCAATGCTTCTGAAAGCAGCTGGCTAGACCCTGGCGCCGGGAGAGCTGCAAAGGGAATGCGGTTGAGCTCACCATCTGGGGAGATGAACAGGGTGTTGACGCCGCGAGTGGCTGGAATGAGGGGATTAAGCACCGCATGCCCCACCTGGGCCCAGAGCTCAAGCGATTCCATTAGCAGCCGCACAGAGCCCGCCAGTGCTGCTTGGATCAAGGTATCGATCGGCTTTGCCAGCCCCAAATCGATAGTAGTAATGGCGCCATCGGGCTTGAGCACCAGGGCTAGATAGCGAGCCTCACCCCAGCGTTGATCAACAGGGTTCTCAGGTTTGGTGCCATCAAAAGGTCGATATCGCTGAAATTCGATCAGGGCGCTATCAGCAGGCAGGGCAGCGGCCACCTGCTGTACCTCCACCACGCGTGGCTGGAGCTGGGGGAGGAGGCGATAGAGCTGTTTTTCCAGCTCCTCCTGGCGGCCCTTGAGCTGCTGGCGCCGCTCTGGCGGGAGGGCCATAGAAGCCAGCTTCTGAGTTACTGCTCGCAACTCGGTAGCGAGGGCCTGCTGCGGACCAGGCAGGGAAGCAAGCTGGGCCTGGCGCTGCTCGATCTCTTGGAGTAAACCCTGCCGGTTCAGGCGTGAAAAGAGGGCGAGGTTGGCGCCAACGCTGCCGCGCTGGGCGGAGGAGAAGGCACGTTCATAAGCGTTCCCATAGGAATTGACGAAGCTCTGGCGTTCGGCGACAGGCAGGAAGGGAGCTTCTCGCTGGATGAGGATGAATTGGAGGCTGAGACCACGACTGGCGAAGTGATCAGCCTTGGTGTGATGGCCCTGGTTGTTATACATATAAGCCAAGCAGTTAAGGCTATTGGCGGTATCTGGGTGTTCAGCCCCCAGGATTTTTTCGTTAATAGCTAGAGTACGCTTACATAGGGACTCAGCCTTGGCATAAAGACCCTGGCTGACGTAAAGCGCCGCCAGGTTGTTGAGACTTTGGGCAGTATTGGGGTGCTCAGGACCTAGGGCCTTTTCGCGAATTGATAATGCACGCTTGTGAAGGGGCTCA
>JAQCGH010000025.1 GCA_027620015.1 Cyanobacteriota bacterium | reverse complement strand
CCGGGCTGAAGTCCGCATCACTGATATCACTTGCGGCAGGACGATTGCTTCTGCCGCCAGGAGTGGTTGCAGGGCTGATTGGTGAGCCCTGGGGAACTCCGGCTGGCGGGGAGGACCTTGGCGCTTCTGAGGCCGGGGGGGTGGGCCTGCGGCTTGAGCGAGGCATTGCTTCATTAGGAGCTGTCGGACGGCTGCCTCGTCGGGGTTCTACCGAGGTATCACGCTCGCGCCTGCGGGCACCGAAATCGACACTGGGCCTGCTGGAGATTCGTGGTGCCCAATCCTCTTGGGCTAAGCGGCGGCTGGCTGCCCTTTCCGGGATAGCGGCCCTGCTGCTGGGCCGGGGTGCCCGGTAAAAGTCGGCCTCGTCTGCATCTGCCCCCTCGCCGCGGGAGGGAATGCGGCGTCGCAGCGGCTCTGGCTCATCAAAGCGATCTGTCGAGCCTTCGCCCCAGGTGCGTCCTCCCATTTTGGGCCTGTAGGGGCCTGGTTCAGGCATTGGTTCGTCGTCGTCGAAGTAGGACGACCGGCGGGCCTGCTCGGTAGTTACCCCCCGCAGGCGCACACTTTCGTAGGCGAAAAAGACCGTGGTGCCGGCGAGTAGAAATTGGCCAAATTGCAGGATTGGATCGAGGCGCCAGCCCTGAAAAAAGAGGATGCCGCCGCAGAGCAGGCCAATCGCTGCAAAGAAAACGTCGTAATCTCGTGCGAGGGCGGGTTTAAAACTCCGCATGAAATAAAGCAGCGCTCCGCCCACAGCGAGCACTATGCCTACGATACTGGCCCAATTCAGGCTGGCATTAACCACGGTTTTTCACCCGACAGTCCGTCTGGTCAGTGTAACCAGCTGAGCCAGAGCAGCCAGAGGCTTGGAATTACTTAGGTGTCGAAAGCTCAAAGGCGACGATCAAGCTGGTCGTTTTGGCTGATCAGCACCAGCCCGATTGTGATGGGCACCACCACGATCACTGCGCCGGCAAGCAGGCTGGTCAGGAAATTGGCCAGGGATGGCGTCATAGCAGGAACAGCTCTATGGCTTAATTCGCGAGCTAATCCTAGGCAGTGGTGGCTGCTTCCTACGCTGGGAGCACAGCTACTTAGAGCTTTGTGACGGCAGCCACCTCCTTACCCCAGTCCTGGCTGCAGTTGTTGTCCGGCTTGCACTTGGTCTTAGCCCTGGGCTTGGCGCTTTGGACCTTGCTTTTTTTGTTTCGCATCGTGCTCACCTGGTATCCCCAGATTGATTTGAGCCTTGGAGCGATGCGCCTGATCGGAGCCCCTACGGAGCCCTTGCTTGCCCTCACCCGTCGACTGATCAAGCCGATAGGTGGTGTTGATGTGACGCCAGTGGTTTGGGTGGGCCTGCTCAGCCTGGTTCGAGAAATTTTGGTTGGGCAGCAGGGACTTGTCAGTCAGGTGTTGTTTCGGGCCCAGAACGCTGCTGTCGGCTGAACTCAAGCCCGGGTTAGCTGCCCTTCTGGGGGAGCATGTCCTGCTCAACAAATTTGGTGTGTACATCGCCTGCCTGGAATTCGGGGCGATCCAGCAGTTGCAGGTGAAAGTCGATGGTGGTGGGAATGCCGGTGACCGCGCATTCCGACAGAGCCCGGCGCAGTCGCCTGAGGGCGTGGGGGCGATCGGTGCCCCAGACGATCACTTTGCCGATCAAGGAGTCGTAGAAGGGAGGGATTTCGTAACCGGTATATACGTGGCTGTCTACCCGCACACCGGGGCCGCCAGGGGGCAGCCAGCCGGTGATTTTGCCGGGGGCGGGTCGGAAGTTTTGGCGGGGGTCTTCGGCGTTAATTCGTGCCTCGATGGCGTGCCCGCAGAGCTTGATCTGGTCTTGGGTGACCGAGATCGGCTCCCCTCCGGCAATACGCAACTGTTCGGCTATCAGATCAACCCCTGTGACCATCTCGGTGACTGGATGTTCCACCTGAATTCGGGTATTCATTTCCATGAAATAAAACGCCCCGCTGCGGTCCACCAGGAATTCCACGGTGCCGGCGCCTTCATAGCCAATTGTGCGGGCGGCGGCTACGGCGGCATCGCCCATCTGGCGGCGTAGGTCAGCGTTGATGGCGACGCTGGGGGCCTCTTCCAGCAGCTTCTGGTGGCGGCGTTGGATCGAGCAGTCGCGCTCTCCGAGGTGAATCACGTTGCCGTGGCGATCGGCCAGCACCTGCACTTCCACATGCCGAGGCCGGTCGATGAATTTCTCCATGTAGAGGCCAGGGTTGCCGAAGGCCGCCTCCGCTTCCCCCTGCGCCGCCTTGAAGAGGCTTTCGAGTTGATCGGGCCCAGGCACCAAGCGCATGCCGCGGCCGCCACCGCCAGCGGTGGCCTTAATCATCACTGGATAGCCCATTGTCTCGGCCAGTCGAGCAGCCTCTTCAGGACTGGCTAGTAAGCCGGCACTACCTGGGATTGTGGGTACCCCAACCCGCTCCATGGTGGCTTTAGCCGTCGACTTATCGCCCATCGAGCGGATGGCCTCAGGGGAGGGGCCGACAAACGTGATGCCGTGGTCGGCGCAGATCTCAGCGAAGCGGTCGTTTTCGGCCAGGAAGCCGTAGCCGGGGTGGATTGCGTCAGCACCCCGGGAGGTGGCCGCCGCCAAAATGTTGGGGATGTGAAGGTAGCTCTTGCTACTGGGCGCTTCGCCAACGCATACGGCTTCGTCGGCAAGCTGCACGTGCAGAGCGTTTTTATCCACCGTGCTGTAGACAGCGACGGTGGGAATACTGAGCTCCCGGCAGGTGCGCAGGATGCGTAGGGCTATCTCGCCACGGTTGGCGATCAGCAGCTTGCCGATGGGCATCCGCGGCGTCTCAGCTGATATGGGCTGAGGCGGACTGTATCAGTGCTGCCCCAACAGCTCTCTCAGAGGGTTCTGGCGCCGCCGCTGGGTATATTGCTCGCACCGGAACGCTTAGCGATCCGAACCACATGCGGATGTGGTGGAATTGGTAGACACGCACGTTTGAGGGGCGTGTGGCTTCGGCCTTACGAGTTCAAGTCTCGTCATCCGCATTTCTTAATTCGAGCCATCTAGGCCTTGCCCGAATCGATCCGGCCCTCGGCAGCGATCGTGCTTGTAAGCAACGGCCCCGGAGAGCTGTCTACCTGGGTTAGGCCCCTCGCGCAGCGCCTGCATCGCCAAATGCCGCTACGGCCCAAGGTGTCTACGGCACCCTGCAGCCTCAAGTTGCTGCTTGTGCCCTGTCCAAACGGCACCGGACATGAGCATCGGGCTGCCGCCGCTTGGGGCCTGTTTGAGCGCATCGTTTCTGCACGTCAATTTTGGTCGCTGCTACTACATCCAAAACGGTTTGGGCCCTGGCCCCGTCAGGGGCTGGTGGTGTTTTTGGGGGGTGATCAGTTTTGGACGGTTCTGCTTTCGGCACGGCTGGGTTATCGGCATCTCACCTATGCGGAATGGGTGGCCCGCTGGCCTCGCTGGAACGATCACATTGCTGCCATGGGGCCTCTAGCTGCTGACCAGTTGGCACCGCGATGGGCATCCCGCTGCACGGTGGTGGGTGACCTGATGGCAGACCTCTCGGAGTCGGCCCGGAGTGAGGCGCCCTTGCCGGCAGGGGAGTGGTTGGCGTTGCTACCGGGCTCGAAGCGGGCCAAGTTGCGCGTTGGCGTGCCGTTTTTGCTGGAGACGGCCGATCGAATGGCGGCTCTGCGCCCAGGCTGTCGTTTTCTAATGCCACTGGCACCCACCACTGCGGTGGAGGATCTGCTGATTCATGCTGGCCCCGCCAATTCGATCGCCCGTGCCTACACGTCGGGTCAGCCGCGCCTGCTGGCTGCGGATCTACTTGAGACGCCAGCTGGCACAAGGATTCGGCTGGTTCGGGATAATCCGGCTTACGGCAGCTTGAGCCAGTGCGCACTGGCCCTCACCACCGTGGGCGCCAATACCGCCGAACTGGCGGCTTTAGGGGTGCCGATGTTGGTGCTGGTGCCGACTCAGCACCTGCACGTCATGCAGGCTTGGGATGGACTGGTTGGACTATTGGGGCGCTTGCCGATCTTGCGCTGGCTGTTTGGGGTGCTGATTACGGCCTGGCGGCTACGCCACCGTGGCTTTCTGGCTTCTCCCAACATTGCCGCTGGCCGCTTGGTGGTGCCGGAGCGGGTTGGGGCGATTACACCTGAGGCCATCGCTGCCGAAACCGCCGAATGGCTGGCGGCACCGGAGCGACTGGAGCAGATGCGCGCCGATCTGCGCAGCCTGCGGGGCCAGCCGGGGGCGGTGGCCAGACTGGCGGCCCTAGTGCAGGAGCTCCTGCCCCCGGAGCTGAATCTCCCCAGCTGAGCTACCTAGGCTGGCAGTCCATTTCAGCTGAGTTCGATGACCGACGCTGTCAATTCTTCCGACCCTTCAGCCTGTGGCCTGGAGAGTGGCTTGGCCCGCGGGGCCAGCGAGGAGCAGTGGCGTCAGCAGCTGACGCCTGAGCAGTTCCGGGTTGCCCGCCAGGGCGGCACCGAGCGTGCCTTCAGCGGCGCCTACTGGAACCAGAAGGGCAATGGGAGTTACCACTGCATTTGCTGTGACGCCGAGCTCTACAGCAGCGCAACCAAGTTTGATTCCGGTACCGGCTGGCCCAGCTTCTGGGATGGGGTAAACGCTGCTGCTATCAGCACCCATACCGATAACGCCCACGGCATGGTGCGCACTGAAATTCGCTGCGCCAATTGCGACGCCCACCTTGGCCACGTCTTCAACGACGGCCCGGCCCCCACAGGTCAGCGTCACTGCGTCAATTCGGCGTCCTTGGCCTTCAAGGCGAGCTGAGCAAGCCTTTACTTCTGGATCTTGCTCCTCTGGGATTTCTTGACAGGGTCTTACCAGGGATCTTCTAGGTCATTGCTTGCCAGGTCTTCTGCCTCCACATCTAGGGGTTCGCGGTAGGGAGTGGGAGCTGGCCGCCGCTCTAGAGGTCGAGCCTCTAGGGGACGTGCCTGCCTGGGCAGGGGTTCGGCCTGCAGCGGCCGGCGGCTTGGTTCAGCTGGCCGCTCGTCGTAACGGGTTTGCTCGTAGCGGTTCTCCTCCTCGTCGAGGTAGCGGCGTTGGCGCAGAGGTTCCCGCTGCCGCTGTTCGTCTAATTCGACGTAATCAAACTCCTCATCCGGCTCGAAGGTCTGACTAGTGGCCGGCTGGATACGGCGCTGTTCTTGTACTGCTGGCTGGCCAGCCGCCAGTTGGTTTTCTACGGGCACCATTCCGGTGCGATAGCGGTCCCGCTCCTCCTGTTCCCAGCTGGGCCCGCCAATACCCAGTTTCTCCAGCAGCCCGGAGCCCAACTGCTTGAGTTTGTCTTCGGCGCCCTCGTAAACAATGATCCGATCTGGCCCGCTGCTGACTATTTCCTCAACGGTGAGCTCCCAGGTGCTCAGCACGCCTTCACCCAGCAGGGGCACTCCCAGTGCGCCGATTACAAGGGTGGCCAACTCGCCGGTTTCGATGTCGAAGCTGAATCCCAGCACCCGGCCCAGCTGCTCGCCTGCTTCGGTGATCACCTGGCAGTTGATCACCTTGGCGTATCGGGCAGGGTTAAACCCCTCCGCCAGCGAATCTGCTGAATCCACCAGGATTACATCTCCCACCTGACGGATTCGGTCAAGGGGCATCCAGCGAGGTAGGCCCGGCAGGAAGCGTGTCAAAGGGTTGTCGCGCAGGCCCAGTGCCACCACTTCGCGCCTGTCGATATCCACCACAACCTCGCCAACCACGCCAAGCCGGCGGCCGGTGTCGCGGGTGATCACCAGGGTGCCCATCAGCTCGGAGCGCAACCAAAGGCGATCGCTAGAGGCGGTAGCTGCTGCCCCTGGATCAGCGGAAGGGGGGATGGAGGAGGTCAATGAAAGGGTCGTACCCGTGGCCCAGTCGGTCCATTGTGGCTCACCTGCACCATTGCGGAAGGGGTTGATTAAGCGGCGGGCGGTAACCCGACCACCTGGGTGTGGGCGCCGCGGGCCTGGGTAACGCCAATGGTGCGGGTGGCGGCGGCGATCATCGGGCGCCGGTGGCTCACCACCATGAACTGGGCCTGTTCTGCCTGGCCTGCAATTAGGGCAGCGAGGCGCTCCACGTTGATGCCGTCGAGAAAGCTGTCGACTTCATCTAGGGCGTAGAAAGGCGATGGGCGGAAGCGCTGCAGGGCAAACAGGAAGCTCAGCGCCGTGAGCGATTTCTCGCCGCCACTCATGGAGTTGAGGCGCCGCACCGCCTTGCCCTTGGGGTGGGCAACCAGGGTGAGGCCACCTTCAAGGGGTGCTTCCGGGTTTTCCAGCTGCAGGTGCCCCTCACCGTCAGATAGCCCCTCAAAGATTGAGCGGAAATGGCCATCCACTGCTGTGAAGGCTTCAAGGAATGCCTCCTGGCGCAAGGTGGCAACGGTTTCAATGCGTAGCAGCAGCTCTTCGCGCTCCTTGCTGAGCACCTCCAGCCGCTCCTCTAATTCCGCTAAGCGGGCTTCCAGCTGCTCAAGCTCCTCAAGGGCAAGCATGTTCACCGGCTCTAGGGCTTCCATCCGGCCCTGCAGGCTGCGCTGCTCTGCCTGCAGGGCATTGAGGCCAGCCTCCCGCACTTCTGTGGGAATCTCCGGCCTCGGCTCGGGGAGTTCCCGCTCCATTTGTTCGAGGCGCAGCTGGTCGCCGCGCTGCTGTTCGACCAGCGATTCGATCTCTTCTCCAAGGCGTTGCAATTCCCATTGCCGCTGTTGCAGAGCCTGGCGCTGGGTGGCCAGATGGGCTTCGGCGGCATCGCGGGCGCGGCGGCTTTCGCCAAAGCGGGTTTGCAGCAGCTGTTGCTCTGCCTCCAGGCTGCGGCGCCGCTCCTGATCCGCCTGGTGCTGGTCTTTCCAGCGAGCTCGCTCAGCCACCAGGGTGTTGACTGCGGCCACCAGCCGCTGCTCATCGGCGCCGAGCACCTCGAGTTGGTTGCTGAGGCGCTCGGCGGTCAGGGCCCGTTCGCGCCGGGCAGCCAGCAGCGCATCACGCTGGTTGCGGGCTGTGGCCAGAGCCGAGTCGGCTGCCTCCAGCTCGCTCTGGAGGCCCTGCCAGCGGGCTGCATCGCCGGAGGATTGCACAGCGGATTCGGCCTCTTCCAGCGCGATGCGTTGTTGCTGCAGCGGTAATAGCAGCGATTCGACTTGCTGCTGGCGCTGCAGATCGCTCTGCAAGGCCTGCTGCAGTTGCCCCAGGCGACTGCCCAGCTGCTGCTGGCGTTGCAGCTGGGGGGCTAGGGCTCGCTGGGCGGCGCTGCGCTCGGCCTCCAGGCCCGCCTGGCGCTGCTGGTGTTCGAGCAGCCGGGGGCGTAGGGCCTCGAGCTGCTGGCCCAGCTCGGCTTCCTTGCGGCGGCAGGCCAGCAGGCTCTCGCCCAGCTCCAGCAAGCGCTGGCGCAGGGGTTCGGCTTCGTCACCGTCCTGACTGCGGCCGAAGCTCAGCTGGCTGCCCCGCTGTTGCAGGCTGCCGCCGGTCATGGCGCCGCTCTTTTCCAACAGTTCGCCTTCGAGGGTCACGGCCCGGCAGCGGCCTAGCTCGCGTCTGGCATTGGCCAGGTTGTCGAACACGAGGGTGTCGCCGAAGACGTAGCGGAATACCTCGGCATAGACGGGCTCGTAGCCCACCAGATCCACTGCTCTGCCCACAAGCCCGCCGCTGCCCGCGCCACCGCGTTGTAGAGCTGCCCCGCCGCCGCTACTGGAGCTGCCGCCCCGGATCTTGTTGAGCGGCAGAAAGGTGAGCCGGCCGGCCCGGCGGCTTTTGAGCAGCTCGATCGCCCGGGCGGCGATGCGGTCGTCATCTACCACCACCTGGCCGAGGCGACCGCCGGCGGCCACTTCCAGCGCCAGGCGCACCCGCTCTTCCACTTCGCCGAGCTGGGCCACCGGCCCGTGGATGCCGTCCAGGCCCGCCTCCAACAGCACCCGCAGGGCGCCGGTACCGCGGCTTTCCTGCAGGGTTTCGCGGCGGCTGTCTAGTCGGGCGATCTCACGCTCCAGCTGGGTTTGCTCCTGCTCAAGGCGGCTACGGGTGCGCTGCTGCAGGGCCAGGGCCTCGGCAAGTTCTTGCACCTGCTGCTGCTCCTGGCGGGTGGCCTCCAGCACCTGCTGCCAGCTGCCTTCTGTGGCCGCCAGTTGCTGCTGAGCACTGCGATGGCTGACCCCTTCCTGCTGCTCTTCGGTCCCGAGCTCGGCGAGGCGCTCCTGGTGCTGCCTCAGCCGCTCATGTAACTGCTGACGCTCGGCTTCCAGGGGGCTGATCTGCTGGCCCAGCTGCTGGCGGGCGCGGCTGCGCTGCTGCTGTTCCTCCATCCAGCTACCGGAGCGTCCCGCTACCTCGCCGAGCCGCCGTCGAGATAGCTCCACGGCGGCTTCGGCATCGCGGCAGCCGGCTTCGGCGTCGTTGAGGTCTTCTTGGTCTGAACTGGCTTCGACTGCCTGTTGCTGCTGGCGCAGCTCGCCCTGGGTGCGGGCCAGCTCGTGGCGCTGGCGTTGTAGGGCCTCGGCATCGAGCTGGTGCTTATCTGCTTGGCGGGCTAGCTCGCGGCCGCTGGCCTCGAGGCCGGCCAGCTCGGCCTGCACGGCGATCAGCTGGTCCTCACCGAGGGCTTTTACCTCGGCCTGGAGCTTCTCGAGCGCGGTGGTGGCTGCCGTTATGCCCGTTTCGCCCTCGCTGATCGCTTCGCGTTCAACGAGCTGCTGGCTGACAAGGTTGGCGCGGCGTTGCAGCAGGGCAGCCTGATTTGCCTCGGCTGCTTCAAAGGCCAGCACCTGCTCCTGCAGGCGGCCGTTGTGGTGGCGCTGGCGCAGATCTTGATAGGTGCGGGCTTTGGCGCAGTCGCGCTCAAGTTTCTGGCGGGAGCTGAACAACTCCTGCTGCACGATTGAGCAGCGCTCTTGACGTTCCTGAACCTCATCAAGCTTGCCGCGGCTTTGCTCGATGCGGCTATCGAATAGGGCGACGCCAGCTAGCTCATCGATGATGCCGCGCCGGTCCCTGGCGCTCATTGAGACGATCCGGGTGACGTCACCCTGCATCACCACATTGCTGCCTTCAGGATCCACTCGCAGGCGCCGCAGTTGGCTCTGTAGCTGCTGCAAATTGCAACCCACCCCATCAGCGCTGAAGCTGCTGGCGTAGGTGCCGCCGGGGGCAACCCGCAGGCGCCGGCTAACTGTCCACTCTTTTTGACCTGGCTTGATCCAGGGGCCCTCTTCTGGGGGCTCCAGACCAGCTTCGGCCTGGTCGGGTTGCCACTCACTGAGGTCAAAGCGCACGCTCACCGAGGTTTCGGCGGCCTTGCCCTCGCGCAGCATGGCGCTGTTGATTAGGTCGGGCAGGCGATCTGCCCGCATACCGCGGCTGCTGGCCAAGCCCAGACAAAACAGAACCGCATCAAGAATGTTGCTTTTCCCGGAACCGTTAGGGCCGGTGACCACCGTGAAACCTTCTTCCAGCGGGATCGTGATCGAGCCGCCAAAGGACTTGAAGTGGGTGAGCTCGACCTGATTGATGTGAACCAACAGGCTCGCGCGCCGAGCAGCAGAAATGTAGCGGAGGGTTTCGAAAGCTCAACCCCCTCCTTACCTTGAAGGCTGAGCTTCGCAGTCGCCTTCGCCCCCATGTCCGCCGAAACGCCTCCCCACGCCGCCAGCCCAGAGGGCTTCCGTGATCGTTTTGAAACCCTGATACCCACCATTCAGCGGGAGTGGCCGGCCGTTGCCCGCCAGACACTGGAGGCCACCCTGGGCAGTTTTGATGAGGTGGTTGAAGTGATTTCCAGCCAGACCGGGCGCACTGCCGGTGCGGTGAAGGACCAGTTGCTTGAGCTGCTTGATGCGGCCGGTGGTCAGACCAGCCGCTTAGCAGAAAACTTGGCGCCCTTGGAGGCCCAGCTGGAAGACCTGCTCGATGAGCTCAACACCACTCTGCGGCCCCGCATCGAAAAGCCGGTGCGTGAGCGTCCGCTGATGGCCATCGGTATCGCCACTGGAGTGGGAGTGCTGCTGGGTCTGCTGCTCGCCTCAGGCCGGCGTTCGTCATGACGGATCCGATCTCTCCAGGCCCAGCTCGGGTGGCAGCCGGTCGGGTTGGCGCCCTGATGGCATCTGTAATGGACCTGCATGTGCGAATCGCGCTGCAGGAGCTAAACCGGGAGAAGCGGCGCTTGATCAGCGGGGCCCTGCTGCTCAGCGGCGGCCTGGCCTTAATTTTGCTGGCCCTGATTGGCGCCGAGCTGGCACTACTCCTGGGTCTGCATCAGCTGCAGGGGCTGAGCTGGATTCATGCCTCCCTGGTTGTGGCGGCCCTGAATCTGGTGCTGGCCGGGATTTTTCTGCGAGTGGGCGGCCACCTGCTCAAGGGCCCCTACCTGCCCGAAACCACCGCCGGCCTCAGCAAATCCACCCGCGCAATCTTGGGTCGTTAGCGCACCTCGTAGTGCAGCCAGCGGCAGTCAATGCCGCCGTTGCTGATCGGGATGCGGCGGGTTGCCTTCATCTTGAGGGCTCCGGTGAGCTCCGGGTTGCCGCTGAGCAGCCATAGGCTCCAGCCGCCGCAACGCTCCTTCACCATGCGGCCCAGGTCGGCGTAGAGAGGCTCAAGACCATCACGCTCACCGATCCGCTCTCCATAGGGTGGATTGCACACCATGATTCCCGGCCCTGGCGGCGGCATGAAGTCGCGACAGTCGCCCAGGCTTAGTTCCAGGGAAGTTGCGATGCCGGCAGCCTTAGAGTTGCTATGGGCTTGATCAAGCACGCCGGGATCCTGCTCCCTGCCAACGATCGCAGCTAAGGGCTCTCCGCTGGGCAGCGTCTCTTGTGCAAGGGCGCTAGCCGTTTGTCGCTCTTGCTGCCAAAGCTGGGAGTCAAACTTTGGCCAGCGCTCTAGTGCAAAGTGGCGGCCCAACCCAGGGGCCCGGCCCAGGGCCATGCAGGCCGCTTCAATCAGCAGGGTGCCGGAGCCGCAAAGGGGGTCGGCTAGGGGCACCGAGCCATCCCAGCCGGTGAGGGCGATCAGCCCGGCGGCGAGGTTTTCCTTGAGCGGGGCCAGGCCCATCGCGGCTCGATAGCCGCGGCGGTGCAGGCTGCCGCCGCTGCCATCGAGGCTCAGGGCTGCTTCGCCACCACCTAGGTGCAGGTGGATGGAGAGATCGGGATTGTCTAAGTCAACTGATGAGCGGGCACCCCACTGCTGGCGCTGCAGATCTACTAGGGCATTTTTGACCTGCAGGGCGCTGTAGTGGCTGTGGTTGAGGCCAGGGGCACTGCCGGTGGCATCGACCCGAAAGGTGGCGCCGGGCGGCAGCCAGCGACTCCAGTCCACGGCGCGCTGCACACCGTCGTAGAGCTCGTCTTTGCTGCGGCAGGGAAATTGAGCGAGTTCAAGCAGGAGCCGGAAGGGCAGGCGGGCTTGTAGGTGCAGCCGGTAGTAGCCAGCTAGGTCTGTTTGGAAGCGCACGGCCCGGCGTAGGCGTGAAACGGCTTGGCAACCCAAGGCCGTGAGCTCAGACGCCGCAGCGTCTTCGAGTCCCGGTGGCACCACCGCTATTCCGCTGATTGATGTGCTGTTTGGTTCAGTGATGCCTACCCCTGCTTCGGCCCTTGTTTGCTGCCACAATGAACCAGTCAGGTTTCGACCTGACTAGGTGGCTCACACCAGTGCTTCGGACAGCGGTTCGATTCCGCTCAGCTCCACTTAATGGGGCTGCAATGGTTTCGACGGGGTATAAGGAGGGTGACTGAAGCCTGCTCGGTAAGAGCAAACACGTAACAGCGAACAACATCGTTCGTTTCTCCCGTCAGACCGCCCCTGTGGCAGCCTGACCCTTTAAGGGAGATGGGGTGAAGTCAGCCTTATCACCCAATTGACTCATGGGGGCTGGAAGGCCCCTTTGATGTTGCTAGCTACTGGTTTTTCGCCTACACGCTTCTTGTCAGTGCGTCCAGGTTTGTGCAAGTTTTGTGCAAGGCGGGTCGCAGCCGCTCTCATGGTTGTCCTTGATGCTTTACGGGCTAGGTGAATCAAGAACAGCTTCAAAGCCTTGCTGTGCTGGCTCTGGCAATGGTGCCGGTGGCAGTGCTGTGGTGGTTTTGGATTCGGATGCTGGATTGATCACGACAGCAGTTGATGTGTTGGTCACTAACCACGACCTTTAACAAAAGCCTTCCAGGCTGCAGAAGCTCAATTTCGACACGTGCTGCTCAGATGATCGGGAGTACTACGGGATCCTGGATTCTTACGAGTGGCATGTATCTGCCTCAGCTGAAAGAACCGATGGTTATGCAGCTCATAGCCAGTAGAGCGTATACCCGATGGAACAACCGCGAGTTTTCTCAAGGAGTTTCATGTATGAGGTGGAAATTCTGGAAAGCGAACTGCCTGCAATGTTTATAACTAACTACCTCATTGATTGATTTCATAGTGCACATGATACCTTCTAAAAGGCCCTTCGTTTTAGTGAATTGCGCTTATGCTTTAGCCTTAAATAGCTAGCGCCGGCAAATATGGTATAGCAGGGCATAGCCATAAGACTGAGGAAACGTAGTGAAGCGAATTTCTTGTAAAGCATTTTTGATAAGCTTTTGTTCGGCACTCTCGCTGCAAGCCCCAGTACTAGCGGATACATATACGGCCCTTTGCAATGGCATTGAATGCTTAATCAACATTGATGGGAAAGGCTTCACGGGCCCTAAAGGGTTTATACCTGCACATAGAATCGCTCAGTGGTACACAGGTGGGGGAGAAGAGCACAACTCTGCGGCATCTGCGGTGGGAGCAACTGGGGGAGCTATAGGAGGCGCAATCGTAGGAGCTGCGGCTACATGCTGGACCATTATCTTATGTCCAATTGGCTTATTAGGAGGAGGAATCGCTGGCGGCATGGGCGGCTCAGGCGCAGGCAAATCTGCAGATTTCTACTTTACATTAGTTGGGTATAATCAAGCCGGCGAAAAAATAATACAGCCATTTAATTTTATCAATAAAAAACCCGCTCAAAAAATGATGCAGGAACTACCTGTCATGGCTGGTCTTGGGATGGGAGAAATTAGATCGATGGAGCTAATAAAGGCGGCTGATGAAAGTGCTGCCGCAACAGGAACTGGTCGACCTCAATTGCCATCTGACCTAAATGTAAAACCAGCTTATAGTAGAGCCTTAGCGCTCCCTGCGTCGCTAAATTCTGCTGATACCAAAAATAGCTTTAAGTCTGTAAGTTTGCAAAAGTGTTGGAGCGAATTTATCCTGAAGCCTGGTAATAGCGTTTGGATCGAATCCAACCCGGAAGCCGCTCAGCAATTAAAGGGTAAATATAATGATTGTTAAGCCTTGATCCGCCTTGTGCATGCGGCTACAACTAAAACACCGTGTTGACACCCTCCCGTTTCTTTGCTGTAGTTCTAAGCTTTTAAAATCACTAAAGTTTAATCAATTTTTGTTATTTGTCCCTAGAGCTTAACTATGTAACTGCCACGACAAACAAATCTGCTTTGCGAAACATATTTAGGATTGGCGGACTACTTTTCGAACTTAACGCCGTTAGTTGCCAGTACAGTCCCGCCGCGCAAGAACTGTTGCCTGATTTTTGCCATCGCGGTGCTGGGGTTGCACGCCGAACTCATCGTTACTGACGTCAAAACTGCCGCTGCTGCAGAACAGCGTCAGCTCGCGACGCGTGTAACTGCCGAGGGCGCGCCCTTTTCCTTGCTCCATCGCCATGCTCAGGCATTCCTGCTGGCTTCCCCAGGCGCAGCTTGCAGCCCCCAGGAGCCCACCCAGCAAGTTGGTGGCAATCTGCTTGCTGCGATCGATTTCGAACCGATGCACTTCATAGCGCCTATGTCCGAGCTGCTGATCCAAGGGGGCGGCGAGTAGTAAGCGACTGAAGGTCTCCTGGCTGTCAAAGGTCCACTCCCCGAGGCGCTGGCCCACCTTTAGCTGGTTGGTCAATCCGCGGGTGAGTGCTTCGAACCGATCCTTCGGGTAGCCGTGGTGCTGAAATGAGATCCTCTCGTAATCACCCATTTCAAACATCAGGTTGGCTGTTTGGGTGAACTCGGCTACACCAAGGGCACCGCTTTTTAGGAGCCATCCCAGAAACACACCGGTGCGCCAGTCCGCTGCGAGCTCTTCCTGTTTCACGGTGATTTCCAGTCCACCCTTGTAGGGCCCGCGTCCCTTTTCGCGGTTGACGTGGTGTCCCCACTCATGGGCCAGCACTGCCAGATCCAACAGCAGCAGCTCCTGGTCCGTTTTGCCGCGAGCGGATTTCACTGTTCGTCGCAGGTTGAGAGCCATGGCGATCTGCTTGCTGGGGACGCAGTAAAAGGCCATGGGATGCTCCAACCGGGTCACACCGCAGCCCTCTGCCGTGTCTCCCGCAAACAGCAGGGCGGGCTTATCGCGGCTTGCCCAGTAGCGATATAACAAGTCATGGGCAGCCCGCAGATAGCGCCGTCGCCTCTCCTCTTGCGAACCTTGGGTGTCTTTGCGCATGGCTTCCAGGGCTAGAGCCTGGGCAGGTTCAGCCGGCTTAGGTGGAGCTGGCGGCGGTTCCTGGCCGGGAGCCCAGGGCTGTGCCAGGGCTGGCATCACCAGAGCTGCAGCGGGCATCGCTATAGCCAGGCCAAGCATCAGTAGCCAGCGCCACCTTGTGGCGGCTGGTGATCTGTGGAGTATGCCGACTAGGTGCTCAGCCATTCGGGACGAGTTAAAGCAGTAGAAGCAGCAATGCGAAAATAGTGGTTGTGGTGTTTGACCGGCTCTTTCGAGTGAGTGAAACTAAACTTGTTGCAACTACTTAACTTTTCAGAGGATAAAAATGACGGATTAACCTCATTTTTGCGCATAACTCCTCCGAGAGTTAATATAGCTGAGTAAAGAGACCTTACGCTGTATATTAAAAAAGATTTTTTAATTGCAGCTTTTCGGAGCAATGGCCTGTCCCTACTGCGGCAGTTGGTCGATAAAAGCAGATCGCAGTCTGGCTGGCCGCCTCGTTTGTGGCCGTTGCTCTAGGCCGCTTGGGGCAGCCAGAGCCCCCCGGCGACAACGGCGTACTCGATCTAAGAGCACAGGTTGGTCTGTGGGCATTGGCCTGGCTGCGCTCGTGGTCTTGGCGGCGCTATTGGCAGCCTGGGAGGATCAGCGGCTCAGATTCACTCCGCCACTCGAGCGCTTAGCACCTGATTCTCAACCAAGAACTCAAGGATTGTTATGAGTCTTGTGATTCAGAACGGGTGCGCCAAGCAGGGTGGCTTGCAGAAGATACGTGGAAATATTTAAAGGGCTATCACGATCAGGGTTGGCTTGGCAGCTCAGGGATAGCCGCTCCATACTTTCAGCTCTTCAATGGTCTGTACCCCTTCGCGGCGCTCCTTGCCAGCTAGGTCCCATGTAGGGAAAATCCTTATCTGGGCGGCCATGCAGCGGCTACGGCCATCGTCAGTTTTGTCGCACTCCACGTAAGGCAAGGAATTGCCACCTTGCTTTCCAAAGAGGTTTTTTTGCTGCAAGCAGGCCGGGCACCACCAGGCGCCATAAAAAACAGCTCCCTTGGCGCGCAGGTGGGCGCTAAGCGCTTTTTGCTCCGGGGTCGAAGCAGTTAGGGCCTCCCCCAGGCTGGCAGTAGTGGAGCTGCCGGAGGGGATATCTCCGCTTCCAGCGCTGGCAGTTGCTGTAAAACCAAGCAGCACTGTGCTTAGAGCAATCAGCAGGCTTGAGCGCAGGGAGCCAAACCGGGGCATCAGCTTCCAGAAATAACAATTTAAACTAGTTCTGGTGCTTGTTTTCTCTAAGTCTGTGTGAGCGAAACACAGCCGAAAGTTGCGCTGTTGCGTTCGGCCTTCCGCCCTTCCTTAGAGCAGCAAAAGCTCCCAGCGGCTGAGACACTGGATTGGTGCGGTGCTTTTGGGGTCGATGAGCGCAAACGGCTACCGCGATTACTTCAACGTCCTCGGCGTAGAGCGCGGCGCTGATGCCGACACCATCAAGCGCGCCTTTCGCAAGCTGGCCCGCCAACACCACCCCGACGTGAATCCTGGTGATGCAGGGGCTGAGGCCAAGTTCAAGGAGGTGAGCGAGGCCTATGAAGTGCTCTCTGATCCTGATAAGCGCCGCCGCTACGAGCAGTTCGGCCAGTACTGGAGCCAGGCGGGCGGTGGCTCTGCAAGTGGAGGCGTTGATGTTGATTTCGGCCGCTATGGCAACTTCGACGACTTCATCAACGACCTGTTGGGAAGATTTGGCGGCCCTTCCCCTGGGGGAGTACCTGGTGGTTTTGGCTTTAGTTCAGGTTTCCCTGGGGGCATGCCGGGCGGCGGCCGCGGCGTACCGATCAATTTGGATGCCGAAGCCAGCATCAGCCTTTCCTTTGCCGATGCTTTCCGAGGCTCCGAGCGCACCTTGGCCGTCAACGACGAGAGGGTGCAGGTGCGCATCCCGCCCGGGGTAAAACACGGCAGCCGTCTGCGGCTCAAGGGCAAGGGCAACTTGCAGCCTGGTACCGGCCGCCGCGGCGACCTCTATCTCAACTTGCAGCTGCAGGAGCATCCGGTGTGGAAGCTCGATGGCGACCAGCTGCGAGCCGAGCTTCCCCTCAGCCTCGATGAATTGGCCCTCGGCGGAGAAGTGCTGGTAGCAACCCCCGATGGTGATGCTTCTGTACAGGTGCCCCCTGGGATGACCCTCGGGCGCAGCCTGCGGCTTAAAGGCAAAGGCTGGCCCCTCAAAGATGGTCGCGGCGACCTCTTGCTTACGCCGGTGCTTAAGTTGCCCGACCAGCTCAGCGCCGAGGAGCGTCAGCTGCTGGAGCGGTTGCGTGCCGCCCGCAGCGCCGATCCCCGCTCTGGCTGGATTCAGGCGGCCCGTCTCTAGGATCCGAGCCAGCTAGGCCATTCCAATGGAGCTCACTTACCGTCCGCGCCGATTGCGTCGCACCCCGGCTTTGAGGGCGATGGTGCGGGAGCATCATCTAAGTGCTACCGACTTTATTTATCCGCTCTTCGTGCACGAAGGAGCCACGAACGAACCGATCGGTGCCATGCCAGGCGCTATGCGCTGGAGCCTCGAAGGTTTGGTACAGGAAGTAGGCCGGGCTTGGGACTTGGGAATCCGCTGCGTAGTGCTGTTTCCTAAGGTTGCCGATGGTCTCAAAACTGAAGACGGCGCCGAAAGCTTCAACGAAGGCGGCCTCATACCCAGAGCTATTCGCCGGCTAAAGGAAATGCATCCTGAGATGGCGATCATGACGGACGTTGCTCTCGATCCCTACTCCTGCGACGGCCATGACGGCATCGTTAGCGAAGAAGGTGAGGTGCTTAACGACGAAACGGTGTCGATCCTCTGCCGCCAAGCCGTGGCCCAAGCTCGTGCCGGGGCCGATCTGATTGGCCCCAGCGACATGATGGATGGAAGAGTTGGGGCTATTCGCGAAGCCCTAGATGAGGAGGGATTTGAGCATATCGGTATTATTAGCTATACCGCAAAATATTCTTCTGCTTATTACGGTCCTTTCCGCGAAGCTCTTGATTCTGCTCCCCGGGTTGGCGCTGGTAAACCTGTTCCAAATGATAAATCAACCTATCAAATGGATCCGGCCAATGGACGTGAGTCTCTCACCGAAGCCTTGCTTGATGAACAGGAGGGAGCTGACATCTTAATGGTGAAACCTGGTCTTGCCTACTTAGACATCATCTATCGTTTGCGCGGCGAAACCGAGCTTCCTATCGCGGCTTACAACGTTAGCGGTGAATACGCCATGGTTAAAGCTGCTGCTGAAAAAGGCTGGATTGACGAGCGGGCCGTGGTGCTTGAGACCCTGCTCTGCTTTAAGCGCGCTGGGGCTAATTTGATCCTCACCTATCACGCCTGTGATGCTGCACAGTGGCTGAGCAAGGGGTAACTTAGTTAGTTATCGATAGTTTGATTTGGCCTTGTCTGGCTACATCTGCTTGCATCGATTTGATGACTGCGCTCACTTATCCCATCCTCAGCTTGTTTGGCACCGCTTGGCTGATGTTGGTGGTGAAGCTCGATCAGATCCTCAAGATCCAGTCTTATAACCCACAATGAAGTCACCTGGTTCAGTTGCCATGGCTCCTGCTGCTGTTCATCACCTTGGCCATGTGGCACTGCGGGTGCAGGACATGGATCGGGCCAAGGCCTTTTACATATCCCTGGGCCTGCAGCTCTGCTGGGATGCCCCCGATTGGGCCTATTTGCAGTGGCCTGGGGCTGGCACGGGCTTGGCCCTACTCAGCCCCAGCTACAAGGCTGCCGGGCCCCATTTCGCTTTTCATTTCCGCGACCGCTCAGAGGTGGACACAGTTCATGCCCAACTTGTGGCGGCGGGCCGCTCCTGCGGCCCGGTGCTTGACCACCGTGACGGAACTGCCAGCTTCTATCTCCAAGACCCTGAAGGCAACTGGCTTGAGATGCTCTACGAGCCCCCTGGCGGCATCCCCTCCAACCTGCCCGGGTGAGCGACGTCACAGATCCATTAATCCCAATTCAGCAAGAGGCCCTAGAGCTGCTCGAGTGGCCGCGTCTCGCTGAGCAGCTGGCCAGCTTCGCAAGCACAGCTCCGGGCCGCTATGCCTGCCTTGAACTTGCCCTGCCCGCTTGCCTCGCTGCCAGCCGCACTCTGCTCGCTGAAACCACAGAGCTGCTGGGCCTCGATGGGTTGCTGGAGGGGGGGCTGAGTTTTAAGGGAGTCGCTGATATCGCGGTGCTACTGAATCTCTGCGCCAAGGGCGGCACGGCTCTAGGCGAGGAGTTGCTGGCTCTGGCCGCCACCCTGGCTGCGGCCCGCCGGCTGCGGCGCCAGATCGATGATCCCCAGTTGCGGCCAGTCTGTACAGCCTTGGTGGCTGAGCTACGCACCCTGCCGGAGCTGGAGCAGCGGCTGCATTTCTGCCTTGAAGAGGGCGGGCGGGTGGCGGATCGGGCTAGTCCGCCTTTGGAGGAATTGCGGCGGCAGCTGCTTGGGGCCCGCTCAGATCGGCGTGACCGATTGCAGGAGCTGATGCGCCGTTGCGGCGCCATGCTCCAGGACACGGTGATTTCCGAGCGCAACGGGCGTCCTGTGCTGGCTGTGAAGGCTGGCGCTGCCGCTCAGTTGCCGGGGCTAGTGCACGACAGCTCGGCTTCGGGACAAACGGTGTTTATTGAACCCCAGGCGGTGATCGCCCTGGGCAATCGCATTCGCGACCTGGAGGGGCGCGAACGTGAGCTGGAGCGGGCCGTGCTGAGGGCCCTGAGTGCCCAGGTGGGCGAGGAGGCTGAAGCTTTAGCAGCACTTCAGCAGGTACTGGTGCGACTGGATGCGGGGGTGGCCCGGGCGCGCTACGGCCAATGGTTGGGCGCGGTACGCCCGGAGCTAACAGAAGACCCAAGCGCTCCCTTCGAGCTGCGTGAGCTGCGCCACCCGCTGCTGCTTTGGCAGCAGCGGCGTGAGGGTGGCCATGCGGTGGTACCCGTGAGCTTGCTGGTGGCAGCTGAGCTGCGAGTGGTGGCGATCACAGGCCCCAACACCGGCGGCAAAACCGTGACCCTTAAAAGCGTCGGCTTGGCCGCTCTTATGGCTCGGGCTGGCCTGTTTCTGCCCTGCAGCGGTACGCCCCGGCTGCCCTGGTGCAGCCAGGTGCTGGCCGACATCGGTGATGAGCAATCGCTGCAGCAAAATCTCTCCACCTTCAGCGGTCATATCCGCCGCATCGCCCGCATCCTCGAGGCGCTGCCCGCTGCTGAGGGCGCCACTTTGGTGCTGCTTGATGAGGTAGGCGCCGGTACTGATCCACTGGAGGGTTCAGCCCTGGCTACGGCCCTGCTTAAGCACTTGGCCGACCGGACCAGGCTCACGATCGCCACAACCCACTTCGGTGAGCTCAAGGCACTCAAATACGCCGATTCCCGCTTTGAGAATGCATCGGTGGCCTTTGACGTAGAAACCCTCTCGCCCACCTACCGGCTGCAGTGGGGCATCCCGGGCCGCAGCAACGCCCTGGCGATTGCCCGCCGGCTTGGGCTAGGGGAGCCTGTGCTCGAGCTAGCCGCCGCCCAGCTCGAGCCCCTTGGGGAGGGTGAGGTCAACCAGGTGATTGTCGGTCTGGAAAACCAGCGTCAACGCCAACAGGAGGCCGCAGAGGAGGCCGCTGTCCTTTTGGCTCGCACCGAGCTTTTGCACGAGGAGCTGCTGCTGCGCTGGCAACAGCAGACCCAGCAGAGTGCCGAGCTGCAGGAACAGCGGCGTCAGCAGTTGGAGCGCTCGATCCGTCAGGGTCAGAACGAGGTGAAGCGCATTATCAGGAGGCTGCGGCAGGGGCGCGATGGAGGGGAGGCCAGCAGCGCCGTCCTAGGGGAAACTGCCCGCCAGGCCGGCCAGCGTCTCAAATCGCTTGAGCAACAGCACCGCCCCACTCCGGAGCGGCGCGAGCACAGAGGCTGGATGCCCACCGTTGGTGATCGAGTGCGGGTGTTGTCGCTGGGCAAGGCCGGTGAGGTGCTTGCCATCACCGATGAAGGCAGAGAACTCACGGTGCGCTGTGGGGTGATGCGGCTGACCCTGGAGCTGGCCGGCATCGAGGGGCTAAATGGCGAAAAACCCCCACCTCCTGAGGTGCGGGTGCAGGTGAAGGGGCAGCGAGGGCTGGGGGGCCGGGGCCCAGATGTGCGCTCTGAGCGCAACACTGTTGATGTGCGCGGTCTACGGGTGCATGAGGCCGAAGCCGCCTTAGAAGAGCGGCTTCGCGCCGCCAATGGTCCCGTGTGGGTGATCCATGGCATCGGCACGGGAAAGCTCAAGCGTGGTCTGCGGGCCTGGTTGGCGACGGTGCCATTTGTGGAGCGGGTAAGTGACGCCGAGCAGGGCGATGGCGGGGCTGGTTGCAGCGTTATTCACGTGAAATAGGGCAGGCTTGGCTCCAGGCTTGCGGGCTCAGGAGGCAGGGGCAGGGCCTCGCCGCTCGCGTCGAACAGGCGCCAGCCGCGGGGATCAATATCGAGGTGCAGGCAGGCCCCAGGCGGCAGGATTGTTTCAGGGCTGACCCGCACGTGTACCAGGTGACCGCCTTCCTCCAGGCGGCAGGTGAGCAGTTGTTCGTTGCCGAGGGCTTCGCCATGGCTCACCTCAGCCCGCAGGTTGCGATTGGTTGCCGGAGCAAGCTGGAAGTGCTCAGGCCGCAGTCCACCGGTGAGCGCCTCGCCTGCCCTCGATGCCAGCACTTCGCTCAGGGGACCCTCCACCGCCAGCTTGCGGCCCCCCAGTTGCACCTGGCCAGCACCGATCGCGGTTACCGGCAGCAGATTCATGGGCGGGCTGCCTATGAACTGGGCTACAAACAAATTGGCAGGCCATAGGTATAGCTGCATTGGTGTGCCGAGCTGCTGAAGCTTTCCGGCATTGAGCACGGCGATCCGGTGCCCCATGGTCATGGCCTCCACTTGGTCGTGGGTGACGTAAAGGGTTGTGGTGCCCAGGCGGCGCTGCAGCTCAACGATCTGGGTGCGGGTGCCATTGCGCAGCTTGGCGTCAAGGTTGCTGAGCGGTTCATCCATCAAAAACACCGCCGGCGCCCTTGCGATGGCCCGGCCCAAGGCAACCCGCTGCTTTTGGCCGCCGGAAAGCTCCTTTGGCAGCCGATCGAGTAGCTGGTCGAGCTCCAGAGTTTCCGCTACCTCGGCGATGCGCTGGGCGATACTCTCCTCCCGCCGTGAGCGCAGCCGCAAGGGCTCTGGCAGCCGACTGGTGGCTTGGTGCAGGCTGTCTTGAAGTTGTTCAAGGGCAGTGCGGTTGCGGCTGCGGCGTAGGCCGAAGCCGATGTTGCCGGCCACCGTGAGATGGGGATAGAGCGCATAGCTCTGGAACACCATGGCCACGTCCCGTTGGGCTGGGCGCAGCGAGCTCACCGGCCGATTGCCCACGTAGATCTCCCCCTGGCTGGGCTGCTCTAGGCCAGCAAGCAGGCGCAGCAGAGTGCTTTTGCCGCAGCCTGAGGGCCCAACCAACACCAAAAATTCGCCGTCTTGAATATGTAGATCCAGCTGGCGCAGCACCTGCACCGGATCACCACCGCGCCGGGGTGGGTAGGTCTTGCTGACCTGCTGGAAGCGAACCTCTGCCAAGACGGGCCCTCAGACGGCGCGATCCTAGGTTTGTTCCAATGCAATTCATCGATCAAGCCCGCGTTGTGGTCAAGGCCGGCCGGGGCGGTGACGGAATCGTCGCGTTTCGCCGCGAGAAATATGTGCCCGCTGGCGGCCCTTCCGGTGGCGATGGCGGCCGTGGTGCCGACGTGCTGCTGGTGGCTGACGCCAACCTCCAGACCCTGCTTGACTTCAAGTACAAGCGACAGTTTTTGGCAGTGGATGGTCGCCGGGGCGGCCCCAATCGCCGCACTGGAGCCAGTGGTAATCAACTGGTAATCAAGGTGCCCTGCGGCACGGTGGTGCGCGATGCCCGCACTTCAATTTTGCTAGGTGATCTCACCGATGAAGGTGAGGAGCTACTGGTGGCCTTCGGCGGCCGCGGCGGACTGGGTAATGCCCACTACCTCAGTAATCGCAATCGGGCCCCTGAGAAGTTCACCGAGGGGAGGGAGGGAGAGGAGTGGATGCTGCAGCTGGAGCTCAAGCTGCTGGCGGAAGTGGGAATAATCGGTTTGCCCAACGCCGGCAAGAGCACCTTGATTTCGGTGCTTTCAGCAGCTCGGCCCAAGATCGCCGATTACCCCTTCACCACCCTGGTGCCCAATCTCGGGGTGGTGCGCCGTCCCAGTGGTGATGGCACCGTCTTTGCCGATATTCCTGGCTTGATAGCTGGTGCGGCCCAGGGGGCAGGGCTGGGGCACGATTTCCTACGCCACATCGAGCGCACCCGGCTGCTGATCCACCTAATTGATTCAAGCGCTGAGGATGTGGTGGTTGATCTGAACGTTGTGGAGGGGGAACTCACGGCCTATGGCCATGGGCTTGACCAACGGCCCCGCTTAGTGGTGCTCAATAAGATCGAGTTAGTGGATCCAGCCAGCCTTAAGGAGCTTGTGGATAAGGTGGGCCAGCAGGTGCAGGCGAGTGGTGGCTTGCCCGTTTTGGCTATTTCAGCTGCGGCCTCAAAAAATCTGCCGGCACTACTGGCAGCTGTTTGGCAGCAGCTCGGCATCGTTCAATCGTAGGCAAGTCAATCGTCGTAGACGCGGCACTCAGGGGCAGAAGGGTTCAGGTCACAAAAAACTTCCAGTGGCGTTGGGTCGTGGCTGTCCTCGGGATGGTGATCTTTGAACTCCTTAAGCCCTTCGAGCTCTTCCTGCAAGTGGCGAACTTTGCCTAGATCTCCAGCGGCCTTGGCTGCCTCGATCTCGCTCTGATCCTTCTGGATGTGCTCGTCGATGTTTTTCATTCAGATGCCAGCCTCTAAAGACTGAAACTCGTCGCAATCAACCTTAAGGGCCCCTGTTCGGGATCGATGCCTCGAAGGGGTACAGCTAGCTCTTTGAACAGCGCCAATGGCGCCGGGGGCTGAGCTTTGGCGATGTGTTGGGTTGGCAACAATCTGCGCCCAGCGCTCCCCGCGTTGGTGCCAGCCCTGGCTAATGCCTCCTTCTCACCCCACCAGCTCACTGAGTTCGAGCCAACGCTCTTCGCCGCAATGGATGCGCTCCGTCAAAACGGCGAGCTCATGGGTGAGCCCTTCAAGGGCGGCGTAATCGCTGCCTGATTTGGCCAGGGCTAGCTCAAGGTCACAACGCTGCTGCTCCCAGGCAGGCAGGTTTGCTTCCAATTGGCTCAACTCCCGACCCTCCTTAAAGCTCCGCCGGCGGGTCTGGGACTTGCTGGCCTGCGGCGCTACAAGGACTGGGTTCTTGGGGTTTTTAGATACGGACTGGCGGGCCGAGCTCGCTTCTAAATAGGCGCTGTAGTTGCCCTCAAAGCGCTGCAGCTGGCCATCTTCAAAGCAGAAAAGTCGATCCACGGTGCGATCGAGGAAGTAGCGGTCGTGGGAGACCACCACCACGCAACCACGGAAATCTTCTAGGAAATCTTCGAGCACGCTCAGGGTCTGTACATCTAGGTCGTTGGTCGGCTCGTCGAGCAACAGCACATTGGGTGCCTCAATTAGCAGCCGGCAGAGATGGAGCCGTCGCCGCTCCCCGCCGGAGAGCTTGGCCACTGGTTGGTGCTGTTGCGCTGGAGGGAAGAGAAAGCGCTCCAGCAACTGAGAGGCACTCAGCTCTTCGCCATCCACAGAAACTCGGCTGGCGGCAGCTTGAACCACCTCCAGCACCTTCTGGTCGGGTTTGACCAGCACATCGCTGTGCTGGTCAAAGTAGGCGAGCTTCACGGTGGAGCCCAGCTCCAGGCTGCCACTGCTGGGTTGGCGCCGGCCGGCGATCACCTCCAGCAGGCTCGACTTGCCTACGCCGTTTGGGCCAATAATCCCAACTCTGTCTTCTGGGCTGAAGTCGTAGCTGAAGGCTCGCAGTAGGGCTCTGGCCTCGAGCCCTTCCCCCACACTTACCTCTAGCTCCTCGGCGGTGATGGCTCGCTTGCCAAGCCGCCGGCTGGTGGTGGCCAAGCTCACCTGGCCGCGGACCTGCCGCAGAGGGGCCTCCCGCATCGCCTCAATACGCTGGATGCGGGCTTTCTGTTTGGTGCTGCGGGCCTTTGGACCCTGCCGGAGCCAGGCCAGTTCCCGCCGTAGCGTGCCTTTAAACTTGATTGCTGAGGCTGCTTCAGATGCCTCCTCTTCAGCTTTATGGGTGAGATAGGTGGCGTAATTGCCCTCGTAGCTGCGGGCCAGGCCCCGATCCACCTCCACGATCCGGCGGGTGACCCGATCGAGCACATAGCGGTCGTGGGTTACCAGCACCAGGGCGCCGGAGAAGCGATCTAAATAGCTCTGTAGCCATTCCACCCCGTTGGCATCGAGGTGGTTGGTGGGCTCGTCGAGTAGCAACACGTCGGGCTCGGCAACCAGGGCTGCTGCTAGTGCGACCCGTTTGCGGTAGCCGCCGGAGAGGTCGCCCACCTTGCGCTCGATGTCGGAGATGCCTAGCCGCTCCAGCACCTCGCGGCACTGCTGTTCAAGCCCCCAAGCATTGAGCTGATCCATGCGGCTATGCAGGTCGCTGAGCTGCGCTAGGGCGATGGTGTTGTTGGGGCCATCAGCAACCGCCTGGCTCAGGGCCGTGTGCTGCCGCAGCAAAGCCATTTTCTCGCCGCTACCGGCAAATACCTGCTCCAGCACAGTGTGCTCGGGGTCTAGCTCGGGCTCCTGGTCTACAAGCACCACCCTTGTGCGGGGTGCGCAGCGCCGCTGGCCGCTGTCGAGGGGCTCCTTGCCAGCAAGCACCTTAAGCAGAGTGCTCTTGCCGGCCCCATTGGGACCGATCAGCCCTAGTCGCTCCCGCTCACCTATGTGCAGCGTGAGGCTCTCAAACAGGGTGCGGATGCCGAAATCCTTGCTGACGTCTACCAGGCTTATCAAACTCAAAGTGCAGCCCCCTCAGCTGCGCCAGCTTGGCCTTTTAGATAAGCAAACACGCTCTTGTCGCCCACATCTGCCGCGGCGGGCATTGGAAACTTTCGTAGGCACAGCAGTAGTAAGAGCCCGCTCTCTAGAGCCAGCAGGGCCGTCGTGAGTGCCCCTGGCAGCAAGCCGCTGAGGTGGCCCAGTAGGGCGACGGGCAGCAGCAGGGTCACGCCGATCGCCTCCGGCCGCCTGAAGCAGAAAAACTCTTTGAAGCCCACTCCGGCCAAGGCTGCGAAAAAGGGGCCAATGGCCATGATCCAAAGGGGCTGGCTGGCCAGGACCGGCAGCATGGCGCCTGGGCCGCTGCGGATCGCCAATGCCAAGCCCCCCAGGCAGCCCAGTAGCCAGAAAAGCTGCAGGGCCCGGTGCAAAGGCACCAAGTAAATGTGAATCCAATGAAGGGCCAGGCCCATCCCCGCAGCCATCAGCAGCATCCAGGGCCAGAGCTGTTCGGTTCCCAGCTGCCACCATTGCAATAGGAGGCCCGCCTGGCCAATGGCCACCGCGGTGAGGGCAAGGCGGTAACCGAGCACTTCCCGCCGGTCGATGGCATCAATCGTGTAGGTGCCGTACACACCCTCAAATACCGGATCAGTCATGGATGGTGCTCGCTGTTGTCCTGTGCTGGTCGGCCTTGCACCAGTGTGGCGAGTGGCGGCCCGGCCGGGATGATTCCCGAGGGGTTGAGGGGAAAGAGGGCGCCGTAGTAATCGCTGCGCCAGGCATCGGGGAAGCAGGTCTCGGCCACGCCTGGAAGGTCGTAAAGGCGCCTGCGCCAGTCCCACAGAGCCGGGAGCTGCCAAAGGGGTAGGCGGCTGCAAGCGAATAGGGGCGCATAAACCAGCTCCAGCCGGATCAGCGTCGGGAAAAGGCCTATGTCGGCCAAGCTCAGCTGGGCTCCGCTCAGCCAGGGCGATTGCTCCAGAGCGGCATTGGCATCCTTTAGTGCTGCGAACAAGGTCGCCTCGGCGCGGTCGTAGGCGGCTTGGGTGCGGGCGAAACCGCAGCGATACACCCCATCGTTGACGTCGCCTTGCAGCCGCGCGCGCCACTTTTCAGTAGTTTCCTGCTGATTATGGGGCTCCAGGTCGGTCCCTACTGGTGCGGGCCAGCGGTTGAGCAGCTCGATCAGCCGAGCGCTCTCCGCAACCAGTATCCGCCGCTCAGCGCGGGAATAGAGGGCCGGCACCGTGGCCCGCTGCCCCGGATTGGCGCCGGACTGCTGGTAAAGCTCCATCAGGCTGGTGCAGCCCTCAAAGGGCTCGGCAAAGCGCCAGCGCCCCTCAGCTGGATCGGGATCCACTACCACCAAGTTGATGCTGCTGCCCAGTTGGCGCAGGCTCCACACCAGCCAGGCGCGGTGAGCCCAGGGGCAGCTGCGCCCCACAATCAACACGTGCCCATCCGCCGCATTG
>JAQCGH010000068.1 GCA_027620015.1 Cyanobacteriota bacterium | reverse complement strand
GCGAAGGCCAGCTGCTCTTGTACCTCCTCCGTATCCCAATGCAGCTCGACGTGCTTGAGATCCACAAGGGTCACCACCGCATCGAGCCGCAGCTCGTCGCGCAGGTCTTCATCCACAAAGAACGTTTGAATAACTGGCGCTGGATCGGCTAAACCCGTCGTTTCGATCACCAGGTGATCGAAACGATCACGGCGTTTCATCAGGTTGCCGATGATCCGAATCAGATCACCGCGCACGGTGCAGCAGATGCAGCCGTTGTTCATCTCGAAGATCTCCTCATCGGTATCAACTACCAGCTGGTTGTCGATACCCACTTCGCCGAACTCGTTGACGATCACAGCCACCTTGAGGCCGTGCTCGTGGGTGAGGATCCTGTTGAGCAAGGTGGTCTTGCCCGCACCGAGGTAACCGGTGAGCACGGTCACTGGCATTCGCTCGGCGGCGGGAATGGGGCTGGAGAAGGCCATGGCCAGGCTGGGTCGAGCCCAAGTATGAGAATGGTTGTCGTTCTAGCAAAGGCAGGCGCCCGGATCGACCCAAATGGCTTCCGCCAATACTTTTCTCAGACAGCAGCCCCTTCTGCAGTTACTTCAGCAGACAGACGGCGAGATCAGCGCCCAGGAGCTGCATCAACGATTAAGAGCAACGCGCCACCGCGCTGGCCTGGCCACCGTTTACAGGGTTCTCAAACAATTGCAGCAAGCCGGAATAGTGCGCTGCCGCAAGCTCCCCAGCGGCGAGGCCGTCTATGCGCCGGTGGATCGAGATGAACACCATCTCACCTGTGTGCAATGTGGTCACATCCAAACTCTTCCCCTATGCCCGATAAGCAGCGGCAGTCTTGGGCTTGGCGTGGTGGTTATGCAGGGTTTCAGACCGCTGTTCCATACCTTTGAAATCCACGGGCTATGCAGGCGCTGCCAGCAAAATGAAATTTCGGGGAATGTATAAGCTTTCCTCCTTGCTGCGCCACAGAGTTGCCTGCGCAGCCTTTTTGTCGATGCCGACTGCATCGAACTGATTTAATGACCGGCTCGATTTCGCTGCGCGCGAGCCAG
Organism: Cyanobacteriota bacterium; assembly: GCA_027620015.1. Lineage (GTDB taxonomy): Bacteria > Cyanobacteriota > Cyanobacteriia > PCC-6307 > Cyanobiaceae > Cyanobium_A. Next base: position 3,649 of record JAQCGH010000068.1, on the reverse strand, counting down.
AGCGAGTGGCGTAATCATTCCTGGAAGAACGGGGTTCCCTCTGCTACACATCTGCCTGTTTGCTTCCAAGGCTCATAAAACGTCTTATCGAAATGTTCTCCTGGATACAGCCAAGTGGTTTACTGACTTGTCATGGTGATGGGCCAGGAGTAAGGGAATGCATATTTCAACCAGCCAAGGACCAGAGCGCTGTTACCGCCTGATCGATGCTGGTTGTGAGCCGCACCGTGAGCTCGACGCTCAATACAGCAGCCTTGATGACGCGATCGCTGATGCAATTGCGTGGGTTGAACAGATCACTGAAAGCAACCACCCCGCTGCCCTTATCGGTGTGGAGGTATCCACTACTAATGGGGTCTGGCGTACCTGCCGTATGCCGGGTCACTTGCTTTGCCCGCTGCCGCGCTAACAAACATTTCTGCGAGGTAGTACTGGCGATCGTGCCGGACTTAAATCGCTCATAGCCGGCTAACTGATGCTCACTCCTCTTCTGCACTTCCTAGAGGGATCAGCTTGATCTGTTTGCGCCCCAACTTGATCTCGAACTCATCGCCTGGCTTGAGCTCGAGCATGGCCGTATAGGCCTTGCCCACCATGAGATTGCCGTTGAATTGCACCTTGGTGGTGTAGGTCAGCTTGCGACCGCCCTTGCCAGTGCTGCGGCCAGTGCTGTCGGTGCCAAGGTTCACACCCTTGGCGTTTAGTAGGGCTTCGTAGAACGCGGTGAAGTTGAGGCGCTCACTGCCATCTTTTTTGGCGCTCACATAGCCGCATTCACGCACTAAGTCGGACTTAGAGACATCCCCTAGTTCCTTGACTTTATTTAGCAGCTCAGGACCGGTAATCATGTGATGTTTACGAATTTCTCCGAATATACCGAACTAACATGCTGTGTCAATCCAGTGCGTGTGAAGGCAAGCTTTCCTTGCATTGGCTTCCACAACAACCGGTAATGCAGCCAGGTTATATCGCAAACGATGACTGTTGAGGGAGTAATTCGTAGGCCTCTGTATCGGCATTGCCACCTAGATAGCTATCCCCCTGCTGTAGCAGCTTTTGGCCTCGGACATAGGAATTTGTCTGGCTTCAGCGGTAGCGGCTAGTGAAGCGGAACTTCCAGGGCCTAGTGATGCCCCCAGGCACCTGCCACACTCCAAGGCGGGCTTGACTCGCTTGGTACTCGGAGTCGAGATATTTTTGAGCGTTGCAGTTACTCAGGTGCTGGTGGTATGCAAAGGCCTGTCCGTTCTCCACAAGCGCCAGGTTGATGTTGAAGTCACTAATCACTTCAGCGACCGTGCGGCCGTAGTGATCGGTGGTTTTTACCTTTAGATTTACTTCCGTGCCGATGGGTAGGCGCTGCTGCAGGTATTGCCGTGCTTGCTGGCCGTAAGGGGTCTGGGCGTTCTCAGGTGCATCTATGCATGCCAACCTTATGGTGAGCGACTTGCCCGCCTGAAGCATGCGGATGGTGTCGCCATCGCCGATTGAAAGGACGGTGGCGTTGACACCCTCAGCGACTACGTGCGCCGGCAGGGCCAAGGCGGCAAATGCCGTCACAACCAACAGAAACCTTCTAGCCATCGACAGAGTTTGCATCGGCAGCCGGCGCCGCGCCCATGGGTCCCTCTGCTTCAAAAAATGAGGGTCGCGAGGGCCTCCACATCTGTCAAATTCCGCATTTACGACCTGTCTTGCCAGTGCTGGCTGGCCTAGTGCCATGCTCGGTGCCAAGGGCATGGTGTAGGTGGGCAAGACCCTAATGAGAGCAGTGATGCTCTTAGGCCCTAGTCCTGCGGCTTGAATGCAGTAGAGCCAATCCTGAACCAATAACTACCAAGGTGAAAAGCCCCAGCAGTCCTGAGTAATAAGGCTGCAGATTGAGCGGCCCAAAGCGACCCGAGTGAATCTTCAGTAGCCAGAACGCATCAATGCCCTGCTCCAGCAGCAGGCTGTAGAGCGAGCCGGTGGCTGCCGTGAGTAACAGTGGTGCAGCCGCAATCGGCACGACCCAACGGTGCAGCTGACGCCAGCGGGTTTTGGCTAAAAATGCCATTGAGAGTTAGTGGTGTCTTTGATGCTGGTGCAGGGTTGCCTCATTGCTGCAGGGCATCCATTTGCCGTTGTTCTGGTGGGTGCCTGTGCAGCCCATCTCCTTGGCCCGTTGTTCGGCCTGCTCCTGGTTTTCGTATAGCCCTTTGGAGTGGGCATTGCTGGTAAGCGGCAGTGCAGCCAGGGCCAGGGCGATCAGAGCTATACGGCGGGCTTGTGAGAGGAAGTTCATCGGAGGATTTGTGGTTGGCAATGAAAGATTCAGAACTGGTGGATTTAAAGGCTAAAGAGGGCGTCGTATTGGCTGTACTCCGGCTTGATCAATCCATCCAGGCGGAGCATGCGGCGCAGCTCGATGATTTCAGCGCGCTGCGCCAAAATGATCTCTAGAGCCAGACGGCGAATGGTGGGGTTGGCGCTCTTTTCCAGGGCGTCGTGAGCCATCACTAGAGCCCCGCCATGGTGAGCAATCATCCCCTCCAGAAACCACACCACCCGGTTGGATTTGGTGGGGGTGGAGTCCATCATCTGCATCGCCTGGATCTGGGTATCACTCATCCTCGTTAGTCCCGCCATCGTGTTGGGATCGCCGCCAGATTTGATGGCTACTGGATACACCGGAGCTTCCGGGTACCAGGCCTTGCGCCACTGACCCATCGCCTTGATCTCCCGGGCCTGTTCGCGCCAGATGCCATTCGCCAGGACGCCTACACCAGGGGATCCAATGTTGAACACAAACTCGCTCATGCGCAGCGCACCGGTGTGGTGCTGGACCATCGCGTCGAGCCAGCGCAGGTCGTAGGTGGCGCCTGCCGGGCCAACGTTATGGTTGTGGCTGACGTGGCTGCCATGCCCCTGGCTTTCGGGAGCAGCAGCAGGGGCAGCCTGGTGGTTGTGGTGTTGATTGTGCTGGTGCGGATCGCCCTGCGCCAAGGCAGGGAAAGCCGAGAGGCCTGCCAGCAAGAGCGATGCAGCGAATTGACGCATGGGAGGGGAAAGCCTGTTTCTATTATGGTGGGATCTCCCCTAGGTGGAGAGTCAAGTGGCTGCGCGACAACTAGCGAAGGCGCCAACCCAAGAGCTCGAAAAAATTGGTGCTGTTTCCGCGCGTCTAGGCGTTTCGGTGAAAACGATCCGCTTTTATTGCGATCAGGGGCTATTGCACCCATCAGGCCGTAGTGAGGGGCGCTACCGGCTTTTTGATGCGTCGGTAGATGGAGAGCTTGCCCTGATCCGCACTTTGCGGGCCCTCGACATCCCGCTGGCAACCATCGCGGCCGTATTAGAGGCACGCCGATCAGGCGTGTGCACTTGCAACAACCTGCAGACCACAATTCGCGCCAAGGCCGGCGAGATCGAACAGCGAATTATCGATTTAAAGGGTTTGCATCACGAGCTCAACGGACTGCTCAGCCGCTGGCAGCACTGTGGCGGACGCACGCCGGCTTAATTGAGTTCCTGCTCGCTTGCAGCAAATACTTCCCAGTACTGACCTAGGGGAGGGAATCCCACCAAAACAAGTATCTTAATAAGCAAAACGGTATAGCAAATAAAAAAGCTCCCTATTGATAGGGAGCTTTTGGGATTCCGTTATTAC
>JAQCGH010000067.1 GCA_027620015.1 Cyanobacteriota bacterium | reverse complement strand
ATTCATCAGCCGCACCCGGCTGCCGGCTTCATCTACTAAATCGATTGCCTTGTCTGGTAGGAATCGATCAGAGATGTAGCGATCGCCCAGGGTTGCTGCCGCAATCAAGGCCTCGTCGGCGATTATGAGGCGGTGGTGAGCTTCATAGCGATCTTTGAGACCGCGTAAAATTTCGATAGTGTCAATAACGGAAGGTTCACCCACCATCACCGGCTGGAAGCGACGCTCCAAAGCTGCGTCCCGTTCGATGTGTTTCCGATATTCATCCAGCGTAGTGGCACCGATGCACTGAAGTTCGCCACGAGCTAGGGCGGGCTTGAGAATGTTGGCAGCGTCGATTGCGCCTTCGGCAGCACCTGCACCGATTAAAGTATGTACCTCATCAATTACAAGAACTACGTTGCCGGCGCTGCGGATCTCCTCCATGATTTTTTTAAGGCGTTCCTCAAATTCACCCCTATATTTGGTACCTGCCACTAGCAAGCCGATGTCAAGTGTTAGAACTCGCTTATCTTCGAGGATGTCTGGAATATCACCGGAATTGATCCTCTGAGCTAAGCCTTCGGCTATAGCTGTTTTGCCTACGCCAGGCTCACCGATAAGCACTGGGTTGTTTTTTGTGCGGCGACCAAGTATCTGGATTACACGCTCAATTTCGTTCTGACGACCCACCACTGGGTCGAGCTTGCCGTCGGCTGCCTGCTGGGTGAGGTTGGTGCCGAACTCGTCGAGAGTGGGGGTTTTGGTTGAACCCTTGCCGCTGCCGCTACCTGAGGCAACTTCGGCTGTCTCACCCAGCATGCGGATCACCTGGGTACGCACCTTGGCGAGATCAACTCCCAGATTTTCCAAGACTCGAGCTGCTACACCTTCACCTTCCCGTATCAATCCAAGTAAAAGATGTTCTGTGCCTATGTAATTGTGACCCAACTGGCGAGCTTCTTCTAGTGAGAGTTCAAGAACTCGCTTAGCCCGGGGGGTGAAAGGGATCTCTACGGCAACAAAGCCGGATCCTCTGCCGATGATTTTTTCAACCTCAACCCGAGCATCTTTGAGGTTCACTCCCATCGACTTGAGCACCTTGGCGGCAACTCCGGTGCCTTCACCGATTAGGCCAAGCAAGATTTGTTCAGTGCCTACAAAATTGTGGCCAAGGCGGCGGGCCTCCTCTTGGGCCAGCATGATCACCTTGATAGCTTTCTCGGTAAAACGCTCGAACATTGGCCTAGGCCTGGTGCAAGTGCATCCAAGCTACCAGGGTTAACCGGTGTGGTGTGGTTTACGTCGCGTCAAGAGTAGATCCCCTGCAGCATCTGGCTTTAAGACGTTCGAAGGCAACAATGCAAATTGATTAATTGCCGGTCATTAGCAATAAGAAAAGGCGGTTATCCACACCATTGCTCTGCATCTTGGATGTTAGTTATCCGTAGCCATTGGATCAGGGCGTCTTCTCCATTGCGGTAGTAACCGCGACGCATCCCCGCATCACGGAAGCCCAAGCTTCGGTAGAGGGCCACTGCCGCACTGTTTGTATGGGCTACTTCAAGGGTTGCGTGCAGTGCCCCTTGCTGCCCTGCCTCCAGCAGCAGGGCCTTAAGCACCTGCCTGCCTAAGCCCTGGCGTCGCTGCTCTGGATCTACTGCCACCACGGTGATGTGCAGTTCATCTACCACCAGCCAACCGCTTGCCATGGCCAGCAGTTGCCGGCCGCGCCAGAGGCCCATCCCGGGGCGCCGCTCCTGCTCGAGCTCGCTCTGCCATTGGGCGCGGTTCCAGAGGCCGCCGAGACTGGCCTGGTCGAGGCTTAAGCAGGCCTCTAAATGCTGAGGCCCCAGGGCTGCCTGGTGCAGAGCCGCTAGGTAGTTCCTTACATTCACTCTCACTTGACCCGCGCGGCCACAGCCATGCTGACCTCTCATGAGCCCGTTGCGCTGCTGAATCCCTTTGAACCCGACCAGGATCCTCACAGTCCTAATCGCAATCTCACGCCCCTCACCACCGCACTCGACCGCGAGAGTCGTTTGTTAGTGGGTGGCTGCCTGCTTAGCGACCTAGCCCGCGATTACGGCACACCTTTATATGTGCTGGATGAAGCCACCCTGCGGGGCACCTGTCGGGCCTACAGGGAAGCTCTAGCCCAGCACTATTCAGGACAAGCCCTGGCTATCTACGCCTCCAAGGCCAATAGTTCTTTGGCCATAACTGCTCTGGTGGCATCTGAAGGCCTGGGGCTTGATGCGGTTTCTGCGGGTGAGCTCCTCACCGCCCTACAGGGGGGCATGCCTGCCGAGCGAATCGTGCTGCATGGCAACAACAAAAGCATCGAAGAGCTGGCCCTCGCAGTTGAGCAGGGCGTCACGGTGGTGGCTGACAACTGGCGCGATCTTGAGTTGCTGGCTGTTCTCGCCCCTGATTTGCAGCGTCCTGTGCAGCTGATGTTGCGTTTTACGCCGGGCATTGAGTGCCATACCCATGAGTACATTCGCACCGGCCACCTCGACAGCAAATTTGGCTTCGACCCCGACCAGCTCGAAGCAGTGCTGAAGCACCTGGCAACATGCTCCTGGGTCCAGCTCACCGGTCTGCACGCCCATATTGGCTCCCAGATTTTCGAGCTTCAGCCTCACCGCGACCTGGCTGGCGTGATGGCCGATGCTCTCGCGTTGGCACGCTCCCTGGGTCACCCAGTGGTTGATCTCAACGTTGGCGGCGGCTTAGGCATTCGCTACACCGCCAGCGACGATCCACCGAGCATTAGTGAGTGGGTGCGCACCGTGGCTGAGGCGGTGACGGCGGCCTGTCAGGAGCGGGGGCTGGAGTTGCCCCGCCTGCTTTGTGAACCGGGGCGCTCCCTGGTGGCCAGCGCCGGGGTCACTCTCTACGAGGTGGGCAGCCGCAAGGACATCCCCGGCATTCGCACCTACCTCTCGGTGGATGGCGGCATGAGCGACAACCCCCGGCCAATCACTTATCAATCGCAGTACACGGCGGTGTTGGCGGATCGCCCCACGGCCGAGGCCAGCGAAACAGTCACCTTGGCAGGCAAACACTGTGAATCTGGCGACGTACTGCTTAAAGATCTGGCACTGCCACCAGCTGGAAGCGGCGATGTGTTGGTGGTGTTTGCCACCGGCGCTTACAACGCCTCTATGAGCTCTAATTACAACCGCATCCCTAGGCCAGCGGCGGTGCTGGTCCACGATGGTGTCGCTGATTTAGTGCAGCTCCGCGAGCAGCCGGAAGACTTACTGCGCTACGACGTTTTGCCAACTCGGTTGCGATCGGTAGTGTGAATTAATCGATTGGAGTACGTGTGATCGGGCCGCAACTGGGTGAGTTGCTACGGCTGATCGATTTCAGGCTGGTTCTTGATCTGCTGTTTGCCTTCGGCCTCGGCGTGCTTGTGCTCGGCCGGGTCACCGAAGCTCGCACCCTGTGGCTGGTTCGAGGCTATTTGTTGTTGGTGGCCCTGGCCTGGGTTGTCCAGCGTTATGCCGACTTACCACTCACAAGCAAGCTTATTGATGCCCTGGTGCTGGCCTGCAGTCTTGCCCTGGCGATTCTCTGGCAAGGGGAGCTGCGCAGGCTGATGGAGCTGCTTGGCACCGGTCGCCTCGGGGTTCTGTTTGGGAGCCGCAGCCAAGACCAACTGGGATCGGGATCGGTGGCGGTTTTGAGTGAGGCTGCCGGCCGTCTTTCCCAAGCCCGCCGTGGCGGTTTGATCGTGGTTGATCTGGGCAGCGACCTCCGCCCCGAAGACTTCTTGAATCCCGGAATTGGCCTCGACGCCAAGCTGTCGGTTGATTTGCTGCTCAACCTTTTCGCTGCTGACACGCCGCTGCACGATGGTGCCGTGCTGGTGAAGGCCAACCGTATCGTTGCCGCCGGTGTGATCCTGCCCCTATCCCGTCAGGGCATCAACCGCTATGGCACACGCCACCTAGCGGCATTGGGGCTGACCGAGCGCTTCGATCAGTGCATGGCGATTGTGGTGTCGGAGGAAACCGGCACCTTGTCGCTGGCTAGCCAGGGCCGACTCGAGCGGCCGATTACTAGCAGTCGTCTGCACGATCTACTCAGTCAGGCCCTGGCTTTGCCAGCTGGGCGTAGCGTGACAAAAGACATTCCGGAATCACGCGGATGAGTCGCGCCTTAGCGACCAATACTTTTACTGCCCCAAAGGCGGTGCCGCCTTGCCTTGATCCGGCGCGGTTGCCCAGCCATGTTGCAGTGATCATGGACGGCAATGGCCGCTGGGCTAATCAGCGCAACCTGCCCCGAATGATGGGCCACCGCGAGGGGGTTGAAGCTCTAAAACGCACCTTGCGTCTCTGCAGCGACTGGGGCATCGGCGCCATCACCGCCTACGCCTTTTCCACCGAAAACTGGAGCCGCCCCGGCGAAGAGGTGAGCTTTTTGATGACGCTGTTCGAGCGGGTGCTGGCCCGGGAGCTTCAGACCCTGGAGCAGGAACAGGTCCGGATTCGCTTTTTGGGCGATCTTGAGCCCCTGCCGGAGGGTTTACAGCGTTTGATTGCAGATGCAACAGAGCGCACGGCAGCTAATACCGGCATTCATTTCAATGTTTGCACCAACTACGGGGGCCGAGCCGAGCTGGTGCGGGCTGCCCAGCGGCTGGCCCAGCGCTGCGTGGCTGGGGAACTAGACCCTGCTGCAATCAACGAGCAGCATCTCTCCGCCGAGCTGCACACCGCCGGTGAGTGCGATCCGGATCTGCTGATCCGCACCAG
>JAQCGH010000066.1 GCA_027620015.1 Cyanobacteriota bacterium | reverse complement strand
GTGCTGAGGGTGGCTTCCTGCGGCAGGTGATCAAGCAAGGGGCGCGACAGCACTATTTCGCACAGGGGGCGCCCATCTGGATGGCGTCCGCGCCGGTAAAGCCCGGCGGTGCGGCGCATGCGGCCGTCACTCCAACGCAGATCCACTAACCGCCCCGAAGCAGGAGCCAGGCTGCCGTCAAACCATTCCCGGTCTAGCCGGTGAAACAGCGGCAAGAGAGGCTCAAGGGGCATGCCGCCAGGAAGCACACGGGCTGAGCTCATTGTGCCGAGCCCAGGCGCCAGGGCTCAAGGTGAGAGGCCGTCGGTCAGACTATCCACCTCTAAAGCGCAGCTGGATTCGAGATGGATTTAGGTATCGCCCGCGAGATCGGCACCAAGGCCCTAGCGGCGGGCGCAGGCTCCCTGCTGCTCTTCTGGACGGTGAACGCCGTGAAGCTCGTGCTGAGCGCCCGCGGTATCAACCCACTGATTAAGCAGTTCTTCACCCAGGTGGCCAGCGGCCAGGTGGACGGCGCTTACATGCTCACCACTAAGAACTACCGCTCCCACGTGAACCGGCAGCAGTTCATCCGCTTTCTAGCCGGGTTGCAGCTCAACAAGTACCGCAACCTCAAATCTGGCCGGCCTCGGTTGGATGAGGGCCAACTGATCCTCACCGTGAAGCTCAAAAGCGATGGCAAAGACGAGCTGCCGCTTGATTTCACCTTCGTCAAAATGGAAGAGGAGTGGCGGGTAGACCGGATCACCAAGCTCGCAGCGGCCTGATTCATTTGCCGTGAGCGCCGCTCCCCAAAAACAGGCTCGCGCCGGTGAACTGAGGCAGCTACTGCAAAGGGCCGCCCACGCCTACTACGTGCTCGATGCACCTGTAATGGAGGATTCGGTCTACGACCATCTCTATAAAGAGCTGCTTGAGCTGGAAGCAGGCCACCCAGAGCTGATCACCCCAGACAGCCCAAGCCAACGGGTGGGGGGTAGTCCGGCTGAGGGATTCAGCAGTGTGGAGCACCGCATCGGTTTGCTCAGCCTCGACAACGCCTTCAACCCGGCCGACTTGGAAGCCTGGTATGGGCGACTGCTCAAGGTGCTGGACCGCGAGCCTGCTACCCCCCTTGAGATGGTGGGAGAGCTGAAGATCGATGGCAACTCCCTCGCCCTCAGCTACGCAAATGGCCTGCTCGTGCAGGCCGCCACCCGCGGCGACGGAAAGCAGGGCGAGCAGATCACAGCCAACGTGCGCACCATCACCTCGGTGCCCCTAAGGCTGCAGCTCGAGAACCCACCTGCCTGGGTGGAGGTTCGCGGCGAGGCCTTGATCCCCGATGACACCTTCTCGGCCATCAACGCCGAGCGGGCGGCCCGAGGCGAGACCCTGTTTGCCAACCCGCGCAACGCCTGCGCCGGCACCCTGCGCCAGCTGGATCCAAAAGTGGTGGCGGCGCGGCGGCTTGATTTCTTCGCATACACCCTGCACCTACCGCAAGACACGCCCCAGGGGCCCAGCAGCCAGTGGCAAAGCCTGCAGTGGCTGCAGGCCGCAGGCTTCAAGGTGAACCCCAATGCCGAGCTGCTGCCAGATCTCGCGGCGGTGCAGGCCTTCTTTAGCGCCTGGGACACGGGCCGGCGCTCCCTTCCCTACGCCACCGACGGCGTGGTGGTGAAGCTCAACGACCTGCGCCTCCAGGCCGACGCCGGCTTCACCCAGAAGGCGCCGCGCTGGGCGATCGCGATGAAATACGCCGCCGAGGAGGCCCCCAGCAAACTGCTGCGCCTGGCCTGCCAGGTGGGCCGTACCGGCGCGGTGACGCCCGTGGCGGAATTTGAGCCTGTGCCCCTGGCCGGCACCAGCGTGAGCCGGGCCACATTGCACAACGCAGGTCGGCTGGCGGAGCTGGATTTGCACGCCGGCGACACGATCGTGGTGCGCAAGGCAGGCGAGATCATCCCCGAGGTAGTGCGGGTGCTGCGCGAACTGCGGCCACCTGGGGCCGTGCGGCTGGAGCTGCCCCTGGCATGCCCAGAGTGCGGCTCGCAGCTGGTGCGCGAAGCAGGCGAGGCGGCCACCCGTTGCGTGAACAACAGCTGCCCGGCGATCCTGCGGGGCACCCTGCGCCACTGGGTGAGTAAGGGGGCGATGGATGTAGACGGCCTGGGATCCAAGTTGATCGAGCAGCTGGTGGATCGGGGCCTGGTGAGCTCGATTGCTGATCTCTATGGCCTTGATGCAGCCCTGCTGGCCAGCCTGGAGCGGATGGGCTCCAAGAGCGCTGAAAACTTGGCGATGGCCCTAGCCGCCTCCAAAAAACAACCCTGGCACCGGCAGCTCTACGGCCTTGGCATCCACCACGTGGGCGAGGTGAACGCCAAGGCCCTGGCCAAAGCCTTCCCCAGTGCGACCTATCTCGCCACAGCCGCCGAAGACACGCCCGAGATGATCTCAGCGGTGTACGGCATTGGCAGTGAAATAGCCCAATCACTGCAGCAGTGGTTTGCGACTCCCGCAAACCAGCAATTGCTGGAGGATCTAGGGCGGCTGGGCTTATCGCTGACAGCCGGTGCCGAGCAGGCTGGAGCCGAACCCCAGTCGCACCTAGCAGGAAAAACCTTCGTGCTCACCGGCACCCTGCCATCTTTGAGCCGCAGCGCCGCCGAGGCCCTAATCGAGGCGGCAGGCGGCAAGGTGAGCGGTTCAGTGAGCAAGAAAACCAGCTATGTGGTGGCAGGCGCGGAGGCCGGTAGCAAGCTGAGCAAGGCCGAGAGCCTCGGGGTCGCAGTCCTGGATGAAGCGGGGCTGCAGGCGCTATTAGACCCACCTTCAAGCAAACCAGGCGGTGTACAAACTTCCAACAAGATCGCAGAGGAATCCAACAGCTAAGTAATTAAGGGGGCTATGCATCGAGCGAGCTCTGAAAAAAGAATGCCCTGCATGGCCCCTTAGCCTGCAGGGAAGCAGCTCCTTTTGCATGGTCAACCAGAAACCCAGCGCTTACCGCTGGATCAAAACCGAGTGCGGGCGGGCCAAGTACGACGAGCTGGCGGCAAGAGAAAACCTGTTAGCGCGCATCCGGCTGATCTGGTTTGTACTGATCGCGGCGATAAAGGATTGGCAGCTGCCATAAAAAAGCCATTGCGGGACCTGGGACTCACATAAGCCAAATCAATTAGAAGGGATTAGCAGAATACAAAGTCAGTGTGTTGCCGAACACTTAAAAAGAGTCGGCTGGGTTACAAAGCAATGCCAGCCATATATTTAGGCGCGAATGAGTCCCAAGGAAGGCTTATTCAACACATAACACATGAATAAGCATACCTTAAACATTTCATTACCCAAAGAATGCAAGAAGACGTTTTAGTTGACTTGATTCATAATTCGTATGAAATTTCAATTTTTACTCGTAAGTCTGCTTCTTAGCATTCTCGGATTACCTGGACTGGCAGATGAATCCAAGCCAGATTCAAAAGTCCCTGAAGTAATTACTAGCGGTGGCTTGAAATTTCAAAGCGAAGGAGGAGGTACGCCAAATACCCTTAGCGGCTATATATTTGCACCGATTTCGCAAACCGAAAGTGGCAATCTCCTCTTTATAGACGGATTTGCAAATTTAAATTTTGGCGGTGCATTAAACGACGAGAGCTTTGGCGCTAGCACTCGTCTTGGCTACCGCTGGCTAAGTAATGATAGTTCCTGGATGTTCGGAGCCAATACTGGTATTGATACAACACCATACCAAGGCGACTACAATTGGCAAGCAGGTTTAGGCCTAGAAGCTCTCAATAAAAATTTAGAAATTAGATTAAATGGTTATGTACCCCTTAGCAACAGCAACGAAAAAGTAAGTGCTGGCATCTCTGGTGCATATTTAAGCAATAACAAACTCAACTTCACAAGTGCCTACCAAGACTGGATAACTAGTTACGGAGGACTAGATATTGAAGTCGGCACTCCAGTAGCACAATGGGACAAAGGTGATCTATGGCTTTACGCTGGCTACTACTACTTAGATGCAACGGTGTCTGGTGGTCCTGATACTTCTGGCTTCAGTGCACGAGCAGAAGCAAGAATCGCTAACAACTTGGCCGTAGGAGCTTCATATAGCTACGACGATATCTTTCAGAGCAAGGCTACCGGCTACATCCGCTATGGCAGCCAACCTCTTAAGCAGGATGCCGCAGGGGATATATCCAAAGCCGAGATGGCATTTTTAGCTCAGCGCGCCCTACCTGTGGAGCGCAAGAAAGATGTACGTATCAGTAAGGTTCGCAAAGTTGTTGCCGAAGGTGCACTTACAGCCAAGCACGTTGGAACGAACAACGATTGGGTAATCCGTTGTGTTGGCACTAACGCCAGCGGCAATACTTGTGACTACACCAGTCTTAATGCTGCAGTTAACGCTGGTAGCAGCGACGTAATCCTGGTTGCTGATAGCACTGCAACCAATCTCAGCAATAGCACCCTGGCAATACCTGCAGCCGCAATACTTAGCAATGGCAGCAACGCCCCCACCATAAGCACGCAATATGGGAGTGCTAACTTGAGCACCATCTTTGGTGCGGGAGACTCGAGCCTTAAACCAACAATTACAAATGGCACACTAACAGTCGCCAGCAATACCACGATCTCGGGCTTCGCATTTACCAATGCTTCAATTGTAAATAGTAGTACCAACAATCTATCAATCAAAAACAACACTTTTAAAGGTTCAGCTGATGGCAACGGAGCCATCAACCTTACCGGCGTAACTGATGTCACAATTAGCGGCAACACAATTACCGACCCCACCGCAAGTGCTCTTACTTGGCTACACGGAAGTGATGATTTTGAAGCAATA
>JAQCGH010000065.1 GCA_027620015.1 Cyanobacteriota bacterium | reverse complement strand
GCTATCGAGCATGCTGGGATGACCCCGCCAACTCGAGCTGTGCCGCGCCAACGTTCGATCTTATCGGTTGGACCGCGCAGCCTTGACCTTCAGCCAGAACCCGGACTTGCCTCGCTGCAAGCCGCTGAGCCTGGAGCGGCGACCCAATTGCCGACCCGTTTGGTGGCGGCACTATTGCTGGCATTGATCGGCTTTTATCGCCAGTGGATTTCCCCTTTGCTCGGGCCCCGCTGCCGCTTCATTCCTAGTTGCAGCGCCTACGGCCTTGAGGCGATTAGCCGCCATGGGCCCTGGCGGGGCAGCTGGCTCACCCTAGTTCGGCTGCTGCGTTGTCATCCCTTCACAGCCTGCGGCTGCGATCCGGTGCCCGATTGATGGTCTCACCCTCCCCCAGTCTTCCGGTTTTGCTGCTGCTAACCCGCAAGGGTTGCTGTCTCTGCGAGGGACTAGAGCAGAAGTTGCGCGCCCTCGATCCTCCACTGGAGCTGCAGTTGATCGATGTGGATGGTGATCCCGGCCTGCAGGCCCGCTTTGGGCTAGAGGTGCCGCTGCTGCAGCTGCGCTCCGCCCAGGGAGATCGGCAGCTGCCCAGGGTGCCTCCCCGTCTGGCTGGATCCAGCTTGCAGGTTTGGTTGCATAAGCATGGTTTTTCCAGCCAGGACGCTTAGATAGGCGCCAGCTGTTCCGCCTGTGTTATGTCCCAGCTGCTCCACCCAGTCCTGCAGCAGGTTGGTTTGGAGGTTCCGGTGGGCGTGCCCAACGTCGAGCTCAGCGGCATCAGCTGTGATTCCCGCCGTATCGGGCGGGGTGTTTTATTTGTGGGTCTACCTGGCACCCAGGTTGATGGTGGCTGCTTCTGGCCCCAGGCCTTACAGGCAGGTGCAGTTGCTGCGGTAATTAGTGATGCCGCAGCGGCGATTCAGCCACCTGGACCAGGCGATGCGGTGCTGGTAGCTCCTGAGCCGCTTACCAGCTGGGCCGGAAGCTTGGCAGCTGCATTTTGGGCTCAGCCCAGTCGCCGACTAGCTCTGATTGGGGTCACCGGCACCAATGGCAAAACCACCATCACCCATTTAATTGAGCATCTGGCTGTTTCCTCAGGGAGACCTTCGGCCCTATTTGGCACCTTGGTGAACCGCTGGCCTGGCTACAGCGTGACGGCCCAGCACACAACGGCCTTTGCCGATCTGCTCCAGGCCCAGCTAGCCCAGGCAGTTGATGCCGGTGCCCAGATCGGTGCCATGGAGGTGAGCTCCCATGCCCTTGATCAGCAACGAGTAGCGGGCTGCCACTTCTCCGGTGCGGTGTTTACAAACCTCACCCAGGACCATCTCGACTATCACCTGTCGATGCAGGCTTATTTCGAGGCCAAGGCGAGGTTGTTTACAGAGCCCCTGCTGGCGGGTGGGGCGGTGGTGAATGGCGATGACCCCTGGGGCGCCCATCTGGTGAGAAGTCTAGGTAAAACCTGTTGGCGCAGCTCTCTGGAAGACCCCAGCGCCGAGCTGTTCATTCGCGATTTGCAGCTGGGGGCAGGCGGGGTTCGCGGGGTGCTGCAGACCCCGGTTGGGGAGGGGGCATTCCACTCGCCCCTGCTGGGGCGCTTCAACCTGATGAACTTGCTGCAGGCAGTGGGCGCCCTGGTACAGCAGGGTGTCCCCCTGCCCCAGTTGCTAGAGGGGCTGGCCACTTTCCGCGGGGTGCCTGGACGTATGGAGCGCGTGGTGGTGGGCGACGGCGGCGGCGATCCAGCCGTGCTGGTGGATTACGCCCACACCCCCGATGGTCTGGCCAACGCTCTGGCTGCTTGCCGCCCCTTCACGACGGGGCGGCTGATCTGCGTGTTTGGCTGCGGCGGCGATCGCGACCGCAGCAAGCGGCCCCAAATGGGAACGATCGCCGCCCAGCTGGCTGACCAGCTCTATGTGACATCCGACAACCCACGCACCGAGGATGCCCAGCAAATCCTGGCTGATGTGACTGCAGGCATTGCCCTTGGATCGTCCATGCAGGTGGAGGCCGACCGAGCGGCAGCGATCGCTGCCGCTATTGCCGCGGCAGCACCTGGGGATTTGGTGCTAATCGCCGGCAAGGGCCATGAGGACTACCAGATCCTCGGCACCACCAAGGTTCATTTCGACGACCGGGAAGAGGCTGAGAAAGCCCTGCGCCTGCGTCGGCTTACTCAAGTCTGAAACCAACACAATGCTCCTGGTTGGTTATATCAAGCTCCTTTGCGACAACCTTTATTGCAATGAGCAAGAAGTATTTCCGCATTGTTCTGAAAAATATTGCAATCGCTGTGAATTCTCATGCATCATAAGAGCTAATATAGTTAGTCTAGGCAAATCCTTTGCTCTAGATATGTTTTGAGTTTATTAGCAATTGGAGCGACTTAGAACGATTGCAAAGCTTCAAGTAGCTTCTCAATCTCAGCTTCAGTGGTGGTGATGTGGGTGCAGGCCCGCAGGCAGTGGGGATCGTCCAAGCTGCGCAGCCAGATGTCCTGGTCGCCTAGGCGCTTAACGACACTTTCTGGATCTTCCCCGGTTATCTCAAAGCTCACCAGCCCCGCTGGTGGAGGTACCTCCAACAGCGTGCGGGCACGTGGGTTGGCCTGTAGACCTTGCCAGAGATATTCGCTGCGCCGCTGAATAAGGGCAAGGCGCTCTTCGGCTGTTCCCTCAGCTTCCAGCAGGTGTAGGGATTGCTCAAGACCGGCGCAAAGGGGAATGCAGGAGGTGGCCACCTCAAAGCGCCTGCTATCGGAGTGAAATTCACTCTCGCTGTTGGTTTCGTGGCTAAGGCTGCGCCAGCCGATCAGGGTTGGCCGGGCTTCTCGCACCACACGCTCCGATAGGGCTACAGCTCCCAGGCCCTCGGGACCACAACACCATTTGTGGCCGGTGCAGCCGTAGATGTCGGCTGCTGCCGCCGCCGTTTCGATGGGAATGGCCCCAAGGGATTGGGCCCCGTCTACTAGAAGCCAGGGATGCCTGGGGTGTGAGCTGAGCTGGCTTGCTACTGCTGCAATCGGCATCACCTGGCCTGTGTTCCATAGCAGGTGTGAAAGCACAACCAATCGGGTCGAAGGGCTTAGCTGGCGATCCAATCGCTTCAGCACCTGCTCGTTTGTGTCATTGGCAGTGCCGCATAGATCTGCCACCGGCAAGGTTTTGAGCGATAGCCCCTGGCGGTGGGCTAATTCCCGGCAGGCTGCCACCACCCCAGGGTGCTCGCAGTCGCTGATTAGGAGTTCATCGCCCAGCTGCCAGGGCAGCCCCCAAAGCGGCAGTACGCAGCCACTAGTCACGTTTTCGCTAAAGGCCAGCCGGTGTGCCGGCACGCCAAACCAGCCAGCGAGGTGCTGACGCAGTTTGTTGCTGGTCTGTTCAACAAAAGGCCAGACGGCGCCGGTAAACGGGCCCAGTTCCTGGATGCTGCGCCAGGCGGCGATGATGGCTTCAAGAGAAGAACTTGGCAGGGGCCCCTGTCCGCCGTAGTTGAAGTAGGTCTTGTTTGCTAGGGCGGGCATTAGTGATCGCAGCTCTCCTTGTGGCATCTGTGGTCTCAGCGGTTATGGTGTGACTAAAGCTGTAGCTAAAGGTGGCCTACAGGAAGCACCCTACGTACGTCCGGAAGGCACGTAACGGGTACCAGCTCCAAAGGGGCGTCCCGAAGGATCTACAACCAATCATCGGCAAAGCGCTGTGGAGTGAGCCAGGTGGTGCGACCTATCGAGAGGCCCATGCGAGATCTCCAGGTTTTGTCGCACGGACAGACCGGGACATCGCTGTGGCACGGGGACACATGGTCCTTAGCCCTGAGGAGCTGATTGATGCCCTTCCAAAGGCTTATGACCTCAATGACCCAGAGATGGTCGCTCTTCTTGAGGAAGGGGCTGACGTAGCGGTTCAGGAGAGATGGCTAACCGCTCAGCAAAGACAGCGCTACGTGCGTGTCCTTGTTGGAGAGGAGGAACCAAGATCTCACCTGACAGCAGAAGAGCTGATCCAAAAGGCCAAGACCCTTAAGAGCCCTGCCGAGAGGACAGTGGCGGGGTGGAGCAAGGCACTGTCAGATTTTCTTGGCTTTGCTGGGGTTGGCCATCCAACAGCCGCCACGAGAGAGCACGCAGTTGCTTACCGCAGCCACCTATTGGAACGGGTCAAGCCAAATACAGCAAAGACAACTCTGGCTTATCTGGGTGGCTTGTGGTCAGTACTGAATGAGATTTATTCCGACCAGCCACACATTTTTCAGGGGCTTACAAAGCGAATCAAAGTAATCAAAGCAAGGAAAGTTGAAGTTTATATTAAAGATCCTGATTCATGGCAAGGGAATCAAAATCATTTGTTGATTCTCAAAATCTTGTACTTCACAGGTGCAAGGCTGGCTGAAATCGCTGGTCTGATGGCGGAAGATCTACTGGAAGATCGGATTTTGATTCGTCCCAATGAAAAGCGTTCATTGAAAACAGATTCTTCTGATCGAGAAATTCCTCTTCATCCACGACTCAAAGATCTTGTTTCTCCTCTTAGGGGACAACAGGGACTTCTTTGGCCTTCTCAGCTTCAACCTGCCACAAGCCGCTGGGGGGTAAACCTTTCAAAGCCAGCAAACGTGATTACAGGTGTTAGCCCAAAGGGCCTTAGAGACCGTGCTGCGACAGTTTTGAGGGGCGCTGGCAAGAATGAAGCTTTGGTTGTCAGGCTCCTAGGGCACACGGCTAACTGGATTTCTTCTGAATATGGGGCGGTTCCTTGGAAAGAGCTGGTCAAGGCTGTGGAACTGCTCTAACGATCTAAAGGAGCGTTTCACTATCACCCCATCCAGAGAGGCCGCAAAGAGGCCGAAAGCAGGCTACCGGTGTATG
>JAQCGH010000024.1 GCA_027620015.1 Cyanobacteriota bacterium | reverse complement strand
GTAAAGCTGGCTTAATTCTTCTTTGCCCGCGTCCATTGCACATGCCATCGAATTAAGCACGTATTCAAGGTCTTCGGTGGATAATTCACCGAGCGAATTCCAATTTAGGGCGAACAGAATTGATGAATCCATGACAGGGTACTGATGCCACCCTGATGCAAGGACGACTGCGTTTGTGTCTGTAAACCCTAACCCAAGGGGCCGCCAAAAGGTGAATTCGGCACAAACCTTGGCATTAAGAAATTAAGTAGAAAGGGCTTACGCACTGTACTGCAACGCATTTGGAGGATTTAAGTGGATAAGGCACAACCGTGCAACGTCTTCACCTCATCTTTTTTAACAGTCAGGCTGCGGGGGCTGTTTGACGTATTTCAGTCTGATTGAAAACTATTTGAAGAAAGCCGCTTTAGTTTATTAGCCTGGAACAATGAAATGGGACCTTAATAGATATTTAATGTAATTATTGATTAAAGTAAAATTTTGCGATATCGTAAAAAATAAATTATAAAAGTTTATTGCCGTGACGGCTTGGCTAAAATCTTAAATTGTCGAAACGTAGCCTTAGTAATTGTCGCCATATTTGACATCGGTTGATGCATTCATTAGTTCTACAGTCGTTTGGAAGCCCTGCGCGACTGTTAGCTCGTGTTGCATGCCGATGTCCCTTAGCGCAGTCACGTCGTATTCAGGCGCGGTGATCCAGCTAAAACCTTTGCCAAAGGTGTTATCAGGGTTGACCACATACCAGTGGCATGCGGTATCTGGAACTGCTACTGAGCATTTTGTCCAGTCATTGTCCCATTGGGGAACCTGAACAAATGAAAGGATTGCGAAGAGAAAACCAAAAATGCTTGCGAACATGACAGGCTTATGAAATCTTCATAATCGTACTGCTGCTTGAGCGCTTTCGCTCCTTTCTCGTCGATTTGGTTTTGGTTTTGGTCGTTGGCAGCTTGCTGTGAAGGCAGTCCAGCACAGGTGTTTATCGGCCTGTCGACCACCAGACTTCCGATGCTGCTTTCCCGTCCTTAGGTGGTTTGGAGGCTTGAGTTGCCTAAATTTCCATCTCTGGTCTTCGTCGAGCACCTGGAGATGGCCCACCAAGAGAACCGGCCCACCAAAATCTGCGTCGTGTGTGAGCGGCCGTTTCAGTGGCGGCGCAAGTGGAAGCTGGTTTGGGATGAGGTTCGCTACTGCTCAGAAAGGTGCCGCCGCCAACGCAGCGCCAAGGGGTCTTAAACGATGCGCCCCACCTTCGTCAAGTTGGAATTGGGTCTGGTGCCTAAGCCCCAATTCGACGCTGTCATACCAGCCCATCTCGCCTGGCTGGCAGAACTAGAACTCATGGGCCACGAGCCCCGCAGTGGTTATTGGGCCGATCGAGTTGGTCGTAGTGGTGATGGGGCTGGCGGGATGTTGCTGTTTAGGGCCGCCAGTTGGGAAGAAGCTGAAACTCTTGTCCGAACAGATCCGCTGATCATCCAGGGATGCGTGAGTTGGACGCTGCATCACTGGGCGCTTGTATTTCCTAGCTATGAAACAGCAATACCAGCCCTGAATTGAGCTGGTGAAACTCCCGCTCTTCGCGGCTCAGGTCGAGCCCTACCTGCAGCCCTTCCTTGAGAGCATCTTCATATGGAGGCGTTGTGGGCGCTACTCCGGCCTGCCACAGGGCGGCTATGCCTACAGGTGTGGCATGCCAGCGAAAGCACGGGGTTAGGCCGATGTTTGGCTCTTTGAGAGCATCTTCGAGCAGCTCGCGAATCGCCATGGTCACCGTGATCTGAGCTCAGCATCGGCATGGGCTCCGGCAGGTGCAATCAGCTGAGAGTTTTCGTGACGAACGACACAGCGGCGGCTGCAGTCAGCCAAATCAACTCAAGCCGCCGATTCAGTTGCAGCATTTGCAGCACCGTGGCCTGATCCGGCGCTGGCAGGCCAGCGCCAAGCAGGGGCTTCAGATGAATTTGTTTGCCGTAGGTATTGCTTCCTCCCAGCTGCACCCCTGTGATGTGTGCATAAGCTGCTTGGGATACCCCCGCATTGGGTGAGGGGTCAGCGGCACCATCGCGCCGTGCCGCTGCAAACACGTCAAGGCTGCGGCCTGGCTGTCCAGCCGCCAGCGCCAGGCTCACTGCCACCAGCCGGCAGGGCAGCCAAACCAGTAGGTCATCGAGGCGAGCGCCGGCTGTGCCCAGCCAGCGCAGGCGCCCGTGGCGGTAGCCCAGCATTGAATCGAGGGTGCTGGCTGCTTTGAAGCTCCAGGCCAACGCAAGTGGCCCCGGCCATGAGGGGTTGAGTCTCCACAGACCAGCACCCATCAGCATCCAAAACAGTGGTGCAAACAGCCCATCCACGGCGTTTTCGCTGGCCGTTTCGGCCAGGGCACGCAAGATTTCTTTGGCGTCGAGATCGCTGGTGTCTCGGCCCACTATCCAAGACAGTGCTTGGCGGGCGGGCTGAAGGGCCGCCTGGGTGGGGTTGTCTCCAGCTGGGTCTAGTTGGTTTTGTAAGGCCTCTACTGAATTTTGGAGGGCTACCAGTACCCCTCCCACTGCCTGCTCGAGGCTGCGGCCGGCAAGGGCGCTGGCCAGGGCAACCACAAGTAGCGGTGTTGGGGCCAGCCGCTCTACGCCCCAACCAACCAGGCCGCTGCCACCCACCAACACCAGCGTGATCAAGCCACCCGCCAGCCGCAGTTTCCGGGGGTTATTGCCCCCCCCAATTTCAGCGCCGCGGCGCAGCAGGGTGATCCACCAGCCCATCACCACCACCGGATGGGGGCACCAACGAGGGTCCCCAACCAGGCGATCGAGTCCGCAGGCGAGGGCAACCAGGAGCAGAGGCTGGGTCAGGCAGTCTTAAGCCAGCTGAACATTGAGCGCAGGCCCGTGCCAACCTGCTCGATTGGATGCTGAGCATCACGCGCGCGGATTTTGGTCATCTCAGGCTTACCGGCATCGCATTCGGCCACGAAGTTTCGGGCGAAGGTGCCGTCTTGGATATCGCTGAGTATGCGCTTCATCTCCGCTTTAGTATCGGCGGTGATCAGGCGCGGACCACTTACGTAGTCGCCGTATTCGGCAGTATTGGAGATCGAATCGCGCATGGCAGTTAGACCGCCCTTGACCATTAGATCAACGATCAGCTTCACCTCGTGCAGACACTCGAAATAGGCCAGTTCGGGCTGATAGCCAGCTTCCACCAAGGTTTCGAAGCCTGCTTTCACTAGCTCGGAGAGGCCGCCACACAGCACGGCCTGTTCGCCGAACAGATCGGTTTCGGTCTCTTCTTTGAAGTTGGTTTCGAGAATGCCGGCTCTGGTTCCGCCAATGCCCTTGGCATAGGCCATGGCCAGCTCGCGGGCATGGCCGCTGGCGTCTTGATGGATGGCGAATAGAGCTGGCACCCCCATGCCGTTCTGATACTCCCAACGCACTGTGTGGCCGGGTCCCTTGGGGGCGATCATCACCACATCCACATCTGCCGGGGGCTTGATCAGCTCAAAGCGGATGTTGAAGCCGTGAGCGAAGCTAAGCACCTTGCCGGCGGTCAGGTGTGGGGCGATTTCCTTGCTGTAGACAGCTTTCTGGAATTCATCGGGCAGAAGCACCATGATCCAGTCGGCTTTGGCGCAGGCATCTGCCACGGTCAGCACTTCCAGGCCATCGGCCTTTGCCTTCTCAGCCGAACGGCTGCCTTCGTAGAGGCCCACCACCACGGTGCAGCCGCTGTCTTTCAGGTTCAGGGCGTGGGCATGGCCTTGAGACCCGTAGCCAATAATGGCCACCGTCTTGCCATCAAGCAGGGAGAGATCGGCGTCTGTGTCGTAATAGAGCTTGGCCATCCGGGCTTTCTACGCAAGTCAAAGATCGAGCTTACGCAAACGACCTTCAGGCCTCGCTGGGGTTGGCTATCACTCGGTCGATAAGGCCATACTCTTTCGCCTCAGCTGCGCTAAGGAAATAGTCGCGGTCGGTGTCCTTCTCAATTTTTTCAAAGGGCTGACCAGTCATGTCGGCCATGGAGTGGTTGAGCATGTCCTTCATGCGCAGGATTTCCTTCGCTTCAATCTCTATGTCACTGGCTTGCCGCTGACTGGTGCCGCCTAGGGGCTGGTGGATCATGATCCTGCTGTGGGGCAAGGCAAGCCGTTTGCCCTTGGTGCCGGCGCCCAACAGGAAAGCTCCCATCGAGGCGGCTAGACCCACGCAGATAGTCACCACGTCGCTTTTGACATATTGCATGGTGTCGTAGATCGCTAAGCCCGCGGTCACTGAGCCACCAGGAGAATTTATATATACGTAAATCGGTTTGCTGTTGTCGTCCGAATCCAAATAGAGCATCTGAGCCACTAAAGCATTAGCCACGGCGTCGTTGACCTCAGAGCCGAGGAAGAGGATCCGCTCCACGCCAAGGCGTGTATAGATATCAACCCAACGCTCGTATTGGCTGCCGGGGAGGCGGTAGGGAACGCTAGGGGTGCCTATGGGCATGGGTCGAGTGTGGGATTAGTGGTTTGGTCGCTTGTGACGCTCAGCCCAAGCCGGCTGCCGTGGCCGGGGGGGCGGTTGGTAGGTCTTTAAGGCTGGTGAGAACTCGATCGATTAATCCGTAGTCCTTAGCCTCCTCAGCGGTGAAGTAAGACATCCGATCGGAATCGCGGGACAGCTGATCAACCGATTTGCCCGTGTTTAGAGAAAGCATCTCCAGCAGGGTGCGCTTGTTGTGCAGCACTTCTTGGGCGCGGATCTGGATGTCGGTGGCTTGGCCGCGGGCGCCGCTGCGGGGCTGGTGCAGCACTATCGAAGCGTGGGGCAAGGCAGCCCTGTGCCCCTTGGTACCAGCGCTCAGAATCATGGCTGCGGTGCCCATCGCCTGACCAATACAAATGGTGTGAACAGGTGGCTTTACGTAGCGGAGCGTGTCGGCGATAGCGAAGGCTTCAGTTTCGAAGCCAACGGCGTCGCCCGTATACCAGCTTGTGCCCGTGGAGTTGATGTAAAAGAAAATTGGTTTATCGGGGTTGTCAAATTCCAAATACAGCAGCTGGGCAATGATCAGTTCGGTGACATCAATGCCCATTTGGCGCTTGGCGTCGTCGTCGCTGAACAGGGGCAAGCCCAGGTAAACGATTCGCTCCTTCAGCAACAGGCTGGGCAGATCAGGTGGCGGCGTGCGCATAGCCGCGGAATCGCCGTAGTAAGGGGCTGAAACCGACATCCGCGATTGATAAGGAGCACGTTTATGGAGCCTAGCGGGGGCTGTCCGCCTGCGGATTGGCCTTGCTGCGCTCTTGCCGTGGTTTGCGCTTCGCGGTGGCCTCCCCATTGGCTTCGGCTGGGCCGCCATCCCCCCGGGCAAAAACAATCCTGCCGGTGGGGTTTTGTAGGGCTCCGGTGACCACTACCGGCAGCCGTTCGCCAATGCGTCCACGAGCGCCTTCTACTACCACCATGGTGCCGTCGTCGAGGTAGCCGACCCCCTGGTCTGCCTCCTTGCCATCGCGGGCGATTTTGAGAAGTAGCTCGTCGCCAGGCTGTACCTCGGGACGCAGGGCGATCACAAGCTCGCTGAGGTTGAGCACCTTGAGTTCTTTCACCTCAGCCACCTTGGCCAGGTTGTAGTCGGCGGTGAGCAAGGTGCCGCCGGTGTCGGCGGTGAGCAGCTGCAGCTTGTCATCGACGCCGTTGCCTTCGTAGCGGGTGCTGTTGACCACTAGCCGCCTGCCGTACTGCTCGCGCAGTTCGCTCAGCAACTTGAGGCCGCGACGGCCCCGGCCGCGCTTCTCGGTGTTGGCCGAATCGGCCAGGGCCTGCAGCTCATCGATCACGCTCTGGGCCACGATCACTTGGCCCTCTAGTAGCCCTGAAGCGAGCAGACCGCGGATACGGCCATCAATGATCACGCTGGTATCGAGGATCTTGGCGCTGGCCGGTTGCAGCACACCATCGGCCACCAACATCGCCTCGGTGCTGCTGGGGTTGAACAAGCGCAGCAGGGTGCGGCCATGAACTTCGGCCAGGTTGTAGCCCGATACGCCAAAAAAGACGTTGCTAATCACCGCCGCCAGTGGTTTAACGAAGATCACCTCCCAGGGCAGGGGCAGCAGCAGGATCGGCGCCAGCAGCAAGTTGGCCACCAGCAGGCCGAGGATCAAGCCCACGGCACGGCTTACCAGCAGGTCAGTGGGCATAGTGCGCACCTGCTGCATCAGCTTGCGCCGCAGCTGCTGGAAGAAAACTCCAGCGATTACACCAAAAAAGGCACCAAACCCGCCCAGCACCGTGCGCAGTCCCTCTGGGTTGTCCACCTGCAGCAGCAGTTGCTCGGGCAGCAGGTCTACCCCCAGCCAGCCGGCAGCAGCGCCAGAGATCACAAACAGGATCAGGATGAGGGAGTCCACCATTCCCGTCGTGCGTACTTACCAAACTGACATCAATTGCAGCATGCCTTATTTCGGCGCCTTTGGCCTGCAGGGGTTCCCGCACTTGTCTTTGTGACTGTCCAATCTCCCCATCCAGCGCCAGTCCCCGCTTCAGCTCCAGTGCCTGCAGCAGCCCAGCTATGGCCGCCTCGCAGTGTCTATTTGCACATACCCTTTTGTCACAGGCGTTGCTTTTATTGCGACTTCCCGGTGGTGCCCCTCGGCGATCACGCTGGTGGTGAAGCGCCGGCGCCGGGGTCGGCCTCGATTGAGGCCTATCTCCGCCTGCTGCTGGGGGAGATTGCCGCTTCGCCTCCAGGCCCCCCGCTTGCCACGGTGTATTTCGGTGGCGGCACACCCTCGCTGCTGACGCCTCCCCAGGTAGAAGCCCTGCTTGCGGCTCTGAGTTGCCGTTTCGGCCTGGCTCCTGGCGCTGAGGTCAGCATGGAGCTTGATCCAGCCAGCTTTGACCAGGATCGCCTAGATGGCTACCTGCAGGCTGGGGTAAACCGGGTGAGCTTGGGCGGCCAAAGCTTTGACGACGCCGTGCTCGCCGGGCTTGGTCGCCGCCATCGCGGCGCGGACCTGCTGGAGGCTGCTGGCTGGCTAGCCCAATCCCTAGGCGGTGGGGCGCTCAGCAGCTGGAGCCTGGATCTAATACAGGGTCTGCCGGGTCAGGACCTGGGCCATTGGGGCCGACAACTACGCCAAGCCATCGCCCTGGCGCCGCCCCACCTTTCGGTTTATGACCTCACCCTCGAGCCCGGCACCGTGTTTGCCCAGCGCCACGATCGCGGCCAGCTGCAGCTCCCCGATGCAGACCTAGGTGCCGACTTGATGGAACTGACCTGGGCCGAGCTCAGCGCCGCTGGCTACGGCCACTACGAGATCTCTAATTACGCCCTTCCCGGCCATGCATCACGCCACAACCGCGTCTACTGGAGCGGCGCCGGCTGGTGGGGCTTTGGTATGGGAGCCACCTCGGCTCCCTGGGGAGAGCGGCTGGCCCGGCCGCGCACCCGCGATGCCTATGCCGACTGGTTGGCCCAGCCGGGCTTGCCGCTTGCCCCGGATGTTCTGACTGGCCAAGCTTGCCCAGGAATGCCCCTGGATGAGCGCTTGCTGGTGGGGTTGCGCCGTCGCGAGGGAGTGCACATGCCCGCTCTGCTGGCGCAGACGGGACTAGGGCCAGCGGCACTTGAGGCTTTGCGCGGCCGCTTGGAGCCCTGGACCAATGAGGGGCTGCTGCGGATTGAGGGGCCCCGCTGGCGACTCAGCGATCCAGCTGGCCTGGCCCTTAGCAATGGGGTGCTGCGGGAGCTATTGGCTTGGTGGCAGGAGCAGCAGGAGCAATTGCCTGTGCAGGGTGACGCTGGCTGGCAATCCAGCGATGCAGCGCTGCTACCCCCAATGCACGACCCTGCAGCAACGGTGGGCTGAAGGGGGGCTGGTGGCTTGTCAGCCCCAGCAGGTCTGCCGTGACCCGAACCTGGCCATCACAGTCCTCGCCAGCGCCGATGCCTATCACCGGCATATCTAATTCCTTTTGCAGCAAGGCGCCAAGGTCGGCGGGCACGTGTTCAAGCACTAGGGCGAAGCAGCCTGCTGCCTGCAGGGCCAGGCCTTGGTTTCGCAGCGCCTCCCGGCTGACTTCATCGTTGCCCTGGCGGCGATATCCGAGTCGATGAACCGACTGAGGCATCAGGCCGATATGCCCCATCACCGGTATGCCGCTCCTCACCAACCGATCAATCACGGCCAGGGTTTCAGGCTCCGCGCCTTCAAGTTTCACGGCGGCGGCGGGGGTCTCTTTAAGCACCCGACCGGCTGCAGCTACCGCCTCATCTGGGCAGCATTGATAGCTGAGGAAGGGAAGATCACAAATGAGCAGGGGCATCTGCGCTGGGCTGCAGCTGCTGGCTAGGCCGCGGGCCGCTGCCCTGGTGTGGTGCAGCATCTCCTCGAGAGTCACTGGCAGCGTGGTGGCATGGCCCAGCACGGTCATCGCGAGGGAATCCCCCACAAGCACCGCATCAGCGCCGGCCTCGGCCACCAGAGCGCCAGAGAGGGCATCCCAGGCCGTAAGCATCGTGATCGGTAGGCCAGCTTGCTTGCGGCTCGCCAGATCAGCGGGGCGCAGGGGCACGGGCTTCGGCGCGAGTGATGCCATTGCTAACATCTAATCGACTCGGACCCATGCGGCTCAGACGCCCAAATCTGGTCAGGACCGGAAGGTAGCAGCCACACGGGATGCTCAGGGCAGGCGTGGAATCCGGGTCACCCCAATAACAAACCGCTTACTAGTTGTTCTGGTTCTGACGGTTCAGCAGGAATGGGGGGATTTTGGCGCCTCGTTCTTCTTGGGTGCTGCGGAACAGAGGTGAACCGGCAAAGCTGACCACGGTGCGCTCGGTGCGGTACGGGGCGCCACTCTCAAATCCGGTGGCGATCACGGTCACATGGATTTCGCCCTCGAGGCGTTCATCCACCACTGCACCAACAATGATATTTGCATCAGGATCAACAACCTCATAGATCACTTCAGAGGCGGTGGTCATGTCCTCGAGGGTCATGTCTTTGCCGCCGCTGATGTTGATCACACAACCCTTGGCGCCGTCGATGCGAGCCGATTCGAGCAAGGGGCTGCTCATCGCCGCCTGGGCAGCCTCGATGGCCCGGGAGCGGCCGGAGCCAACACCGATGCCGAGCAGGGCGGTGCCGGCACCAGCCATCACCGAGCGCACATCGGCGAAGTCAACGTTGACCAAGCCAGGCCTGGTGATGATGTCGCTGATGCCTTTGACGCCCATCCGCAGCACGTCATCGGCGGCCCGGAAGGCTTCCTGCAGAGGGGCTCCTGCGATGGCATCGCGCAAACGGTCATTGGGGATGACTATCAAGGTGTCCACGCTTTCTGCCAGACGGGCAATGCCTTCTTCGGCCTGCCGCAATCGCTTGCGACCTTCAAACCCGAAGGGTTTGGTGACTATTCCTACCGTGAGTGCGCCAACTTCCTTGGCGACTTCAGCAAGGATTGGAGCCGCACCGGTCCCGGTGCCGCCACCCATGCCAGCGGCAATGAAAACGAGGTCGGCACCCTGGAGTGATTCCTGGAGTTCGGCCCGGGACTCTTCCGCTGCCTTTTGGCCAATTACCGGATTACCACCAGCGCCCAGGCCTCGAGTCAGTTTCTGTCCGAGCTGAATGCGCTTTTGAGACGCCGATTGCAGCAGCGCTTGGGCGTCGGTGTTGAGCACCCGGTAGCCCACGCCCTGGAGGTCGGAGGCAATCATCCGGTTCACCGCATTGCTGCCGCCACCGCCGACACCGATCACTTCGATGCGTGCCGACTGGCTCGGCACAATCTCGCCTGAAATGCCGCCAAATGACGTGTCGTTTGTAGCCTGGACACCGTGTGACTGGGGGAAGCTTTGGGTCATAGCGGCATCCGGGCTGACGGTGCGATCAATCTGCGGTTGCATTATGTCTGCGTTTCCTTGCCTGGATCAGGCGAGTGTCTCACCTTTGCGGGTTTCCTGGCACGAGTCTGCCGTATTCCTTACTGATCACTACTGGTGGCAGCCTGGATAGAAGTATTCGGTAGACCCAGTTCGGGTTGTTCTGGATCGCTGAGATCGATTGATTGCAGTTGGCGGCCCTTCACCTTGGCCGGCAGTACCTGTTGCAGGTGACGGAGCACTTCAAGGCGCCGCTCCAGCTTTCCATCTGGTAGGCCGAGGCGCACCTTGCCGAGGCGCTTGCTAACTAGCCAGAGGCTGCTATCTGGTTCAAAGCGGATCTGGCTGATATCGCCACCAAGCCGCCCCTGTTGTTCGAGCACCAGGGCGAGTGCTGGGCGGTAGCGGGTTTGCCAACCAAGCACCTGCAAGTTGGTACTGGCTCTGACTGCGCCCCCCTTGCCCTGGCTAATGCTCATCCAGTTGCCGAGTCGATCGATATAACCCTGCTCGCTTCCCTTGGTGGTGCGTCGCTGGGCACTGGCTACGGCCTGGCGGTCGACCAGTTCAATGCGCAGCCGCGGCGGTGCCATTAGCCGATTCACCTGCACCTGTTCCACCGGCAGGGCACTTGCCAGCGCCTCGGCGATGCGTTTGGGGTGCAATTCCAGCAGGCGTTGGGGAAAGGTCAGCCCGGCGGCTTGCACCACCTGGTCAGTTTCTACCTGTTGGCTGCCGACTACCACCACTTGTTCGGGGCCGGTTAACACCCAGCCCTGACGCAGCAGGCTGTAACCCAGGCCGCCGGCAAGGGCTAGCAGCACAAGGAAACGCCAAAGATTGCTAAGCCGGTCTCGCCGTCGCTGCTCGCGCAGTTGGCGCCGGCGCTCCGATCCAGGCTGGGCAGGGGTGGCCCTCAACTCACCAGGCTCCACTCCTGGTTCACAGCTCGCAGCGCGAGCGCGACATCAACTCAGCAATCCAGCGCCGGGCTCTCTCCGCATCGGCGAAGGGCAGGTCTTTTTGTTCACCATCACCCACTAGGCGCAGCCTGCAGGCTCCCTGGCTCTCCTCGGTGAGCGGCGCCTCGCCCGAACCCAGCGACAGCAGCTCAACCAATTCGAGCTGCTTGATCACAAAAAAATCGTCCTCCTTGAGCTGGCCTGCTTCGAAGGAACACCAGCTCAATAGGCCATCCACCAGTCGGGCGCCGCCGCAACTGTCGAGTTTGGCCAGCTCGGATCCCTCGGCCCATTCGCGAAACAAGCGCTGCCGCCGCCGCTCTAACCAGCCCAGGGCGGTGAGCAGCACGAACACCAGAAGCAGTGGCAGCCATAGAAGTCCATGACTCATGTCGAAGGGCCTCCACTGGGTAATTGCAAGTGCCATTCTCGGGCCCCTTCAATTAATTCGCGCACCAAGGTGGGCAGGGCTACACCCGTGGCGGCCCAGAGCATTGGGTACATGCTCTGGCTTGTGAAGCCCGGCAGGGTATTTATCTCGTTGAGCCACAGATCTTCACCTTCTTCACAGTAAAAGAAGTCAACCCGCGAAAGCCCCATGGCACCAACGGCCTGACAGGCCTCGATCGCCATGGCCCGGCAGCGTTCAGCCACTGCATTTGGTACCAGCGCTGGGATCACAGTGTGGCTTTTGCCCTCGCTGTATTTGGTGTCGTAGTCGTACCAATCGGCTTCAAAACAGATTTCGCCAACCACTGAGGCCTGCATGGGCTGGTGGCCACCGCCCCGCACCGCGCATTCCAACTCCCGTGCAGTCACTCCTTGCTCCACCATCAAGCGTGGATCAAGGGCTACGGCAAGTTGCAGTCCGGTGCGCAGGCTGGCCCGATCAGTTGCCTTGCTGATGCCAACCGAAGAGCCGAGGTTGGCTGGTTTCACGAAGCAGGGGTAGCCGAGCTGGCTTTCAAGCAGGTTTAGCAGGGCTTCGTCATTTTGCGGCGCTGCATTCGCTGACACGCAGGCATAGGGAACCTGGGGCAGGCCGGCCGCGGCGAAGGCGGCTTTCATTGCCTGCTTATCCATGCCCACCGCCGAGCCCAGCACGCCCGAACCCACATAGGGAACCTGCATCAGGGTGAAGAGCCCCTGGATAGTGCCGTCTTCGCCGTTGGGGCCGTGCAGCACTGGCAGCCACACATCGATTTCCAGGGCGCCGGCAGGTAAGCCCCGAAATCCAGGAGGAGGAAGCGGTTGGGGCAGTTGCTCGAGCCGAGCCGGGCTGCCCTGGCGCAGCACAGCCTCGGCCAACTCTGCGCCCCACCAGCGGCCCTCGGGGTCGATGTAGAAGCAATGGAGCGTGTAATGGGACGCGTTTTCTGCATCCCGCACTGCCGCTGCCACCGTGGCGGCGGAACGGATTGAGACTGCATGTTCACCGGAGGCTCCCCCAAAGATCAGACCAACAGCTATCGGGGTGGGAGTCATGCCAGCTGGTAAGAGACCCAGGGGGGCCAAAACTCAGGCCACTTTGCCGCTCAAAGAAAAGGCGCGCACCTCTTCGATTTGCACCGTCACTAGGTCGCCAGGCTTAATCGAGCTGCCATCGGGGTTTAGGCCGGGGAAGAAGGTGAGCCGGTTGGTGCGGGTGCGGCCCATCACCTGATTGGAGTTTTTGGGATTACTGCTTTCCACCAGGACCTCCTCACGGCGGCCGCTGTAGCGGTTGCTGCGCTGCTGGGCAGTGCGTTCAACTAGGGCGTTCAACTCCTGCAGGCGTTCCACCTTCACAGCCTCACTGAGCTGGTTTGGCCAGTCCGCCGCAGGCGTGTTGGGTCGCGGCGAGTATGCGGCGGTATTCACCAAGTCGAAGCCGATTTCCTCAATTAGAGCCAGGGTGCGGCGGTATTGGGCGTCGCTTTCGCCAGGGAAGGCCACGATCACATCAGCACTGATTGCGGCATCGGGCATGCGCTCGCGGATGCGCTCAACGATGCGGCGATAGCGATCCACCGTGTAGCCGCGGGCCATTGCCTTGAGCACATCGTCGTCGCCGCTCTGGAAGGGCACGTGGAAGTGCTCGCAAACCTTGGGTAGGTCTGCGCAGGCATCGATCAGTCGCTCGGTGAAATAGCGGGGGTGGCTGGTGGCAAAGCGGATACGCTCAATTCCTGCCACGTCATGGACGTGATGGAGCAGATCGGTGAGGGTGTGGGCCCGGCGACCCTCCGGGCTAATACCGGGCAGGTCGCGGCCGTAGGCATCGATGTTTTGGCCCAGCAGAGTGATCTCTTTGAAGCCACGTTCCGCCAGACCTTGCATTTCCAGCTTGATCGCTTCGGGCAGCCGCGACTGCTCCTGGCCGCGCACCGATGGCACCACGCAATAAGTGCAGCGCTCATTGCAGCCGTAGATCACATTCACCCAGCCGCACACCTGGCTATCTCGTCGAGCGGTGGTGATGTCTTCAAGGATGTGCTGCTCACCGATGGCGAGCACCTGCTGACCTTGCTCCACCTGGGCCAGCAAGGTGTCCAGCCGGTTGGCGTGCTGAGGACCCATTACCAGATCAATCTCGGGCACTCGCCGCAGCAAAGATTCGCCCTCCTGCTGGGCTACGCAGCCCGCTACCACCAGGGTGAGGTTGGGGTTGATTCGCTTGCGTTGGGCCTGGCGGCCTAGGTAGCTGTAAACCTTCTGCTCGGCGCTATCGCGGATCGTGCAGGTGTTGTAAAGCACCAAATCGGCGCTGTGCTCATCTGTGCCGGCCCGGTAACCCATGGTTTCAAGGATCCCGGCCATGCGCTCGGAATCCGCTTTGTTCATCTGGCAGCCAAACGTGGTGATCCAGTAGCTGCCACGTGGGGCCAAAGGTGTCGCCGTCATGGAACTAGTTTCGGCCATCGGGTTCGGCTATCAGGGGTGGTGGCTGGCGGGGATGAATCAGATATTCGCAGTACGAGCTGTACGGATGCCGAGACGCGTGTCAGCTTGAAAGCAGCGTCCAAGCCCCGATGCAGCTGCGCCTGCGCCGCTTTCTGCTCACCAAGTCCGTGCCCCTGGCCATAAGCCGTGGCACTACGGCGGCGGTGGAGCACTTGCTGGTGTGCCTTGAGCACGACGGGCTCACTGGCATCGGCGAGACCGGCGGCTTCGACACCGGTCACCGCAGCTACAACACCGACACCATCGCGGTTGAGCTTGAGGCTCTTACTCCCCAGCTCGTAGGGCTTTCTCCCGAGCCGCTGCAAACCCTTGAGCACCTGCTGGCCCTGCTCTCGCCGCCGGCGCGTTGCGGCTTCGATCTAGCCCTGCACGACTTGTGGGGCAAAAGGTTGAACCAGCCGCTGCACCGGCTCTGGGGCCTGGACCCAAGCGCCTGTGTCGCCACCAGTGTCACCCTTGGCTTAGGTACACCCGAGGCTGTACTGGCGCGGCTCGAGCGCTGGTGGCTACAGCTGCCTGCCACCCGCATCAAGCTCAAGCTGGGCAGTCCCGCTGGCATCGCCCACGACCTGGCTCTGCTGGCGGCGGTGGCTACTGCAATCGAACAGCGGCGCCAGCACACCGGGAGCGACTGTGAACTGCAGGTGGATGCCAACGGGGGCTGGGATCTGGCCACAGCCCGGGCCATGCTCGAGCCCCTTGAACAGGCCGGTGTGCTGCTGCTGGAGCAGCCCCTACCGCCCTTGCTGGATTCGAAGCTGGATACGGCCGGCTTCTTAGCCTTGCATGGGCTTTCTCCCCTGCACCTGGTGGCCGATGAAAGCTGCTGGAACTTGGCCGATCTGCTTCGGCTGGCCCCTTGCGTAGACGGCATCAACATCAAGTTGCTTAAGAGCGGTGGCCTTAGCGAGGCCCTTTTGCTGGCCCAGACAGCTCGCCGCTTGGGCCTAGGGGTGATGCTGGGCTGCTATTCAGATAGCGCCCTGCTCAATGGTGCAGCCGCCCAGCTGCTGCCCCTGGTGACCTGGCCCGATCTCGATAGCCATCTGAATTTGGTCAACGACCCTTTCCAGGGGCTGCCCCTGGCGGGAGATGTGCTCACTCCGCCAGCCGGCCCAGGCCTTGGCATCAATTTTGGTATTGCCATGGGGCAGGAGTCATGTTGACCTCAAGTGCTCCGCTTGTGCTGCTGCAGCACGGCGGCCTCAGCGACCTCAGCGGCAAGACCGGCCTGGCGATGCTGCGTTACCGCAGTGGGCCGATTGTGGCGGTGATCGATCCTGGCTCCGCTGGCTTAGATCTGAGCCAGGTAAGCGGCATCGACCGAGTAGTGCCGGTGGTGGCTGATATGGCGGCGGCCCTGGCCTACGGGCCCGAGGTGGCGGTTGTGGGGCTAGCTCCCTCCGGTGGACGCTTGCCAGAAGCAATGCGGGCCGATTTGTTGGTGGCGCTGCAGGCGGGCCTGAATCTGGCCAGTGGCCTGCACAGCCGCCTTGGTGATGATCCCGAGCTGGCTGCGGCCTGCAGCCGAGCCGGCCAGTGGATCTGGGATCTGCGCCAGGAGCCGGCTGGTTTGGAGGTGGCGGCAGCGCGGGCCGCTGCCCTGCCCTGCCGTCGGTTGTTGGCCGTGGGTTCGGATATGGCCGTGGGCAAGATGAGTGTTTGCCTTGAGTTGCAAGCTGAGGCAAGGCGCTGCGGCATTGATGCCCGCTTTGTGGGCACGGGCCAGGCAGGAATCCTGATCAGCGGCCAAGGTGTGGCGCTTGATGCCGTTCGGATTGATTACGCCGCGGGGGCTGTGGAGGCAGCCGTGCTGGCGGTCGCCGCCGGGGCTGGGCCGGAGGCGTTGCTGCTGGTTGAGGGTCAGGGGTCCCTGTGCCATCCGGGCTCCAGCGCTACCTTGCCGCTGCTGCGTGGCAGCCAGCCCACCGATCTGCTGCTGGTGCACCGCGCTGGCCAGAACCACGTGCGCACCAGGCCTGGGGAGGTGCTGGTGGCGATCCCGCCCCTGCCCGAGCTGATCGCGGCGCTGGAGGCGCTTGCGGCCTTGGGACGTCCCGATGGCCTGCGGCCGCTGGTGCGGGCCATAGCTCTCAACACCGCCCGAATGGACGCCACTGCAGCCCAACTCGCTATTGCCGAAACCGCTGCCCAGATCGGCTTGCCCTGCGTCGATCCGGTGCGGGATGGGGCTGCGGTCTTGCTGCAGGCGCTGCAATAAGCCACAAAAAAGCCGCCCCAAATGTGGTGGGGACGGCTAGGTAATCAAGGGCGAGCGAGGGGATTCGAACCCCCGGATGGCGGCACCACAAGCCGCTGCCTTAACCGCTTGGCGACGCCCGCCGCGCTTTTTAAATGTAGCAAGTCGTTGCCTGCAAAGGCTTCTCACTCGTTGGGGCGGCCTCAGCCACAGGAAAGGACGTTGAGTGTTGGGGCAAGGCGCCTGCAACGGTCAGCAAAGGGTGCCAACCTTGCCTGCCAGCAACTTTGCAACGTTTGGTTCGCCGTTCAGACACCTCGGCCCGCTTTGCATGGGCGCCAGGCCTGGTCTTGCTTGCGATTGCTGGTGGTGGGCTTGCCTTCACCAATCCTTCGCCTGCCGAATTCCGTGCTTTCGCCAGTGATCGCCTACTCGAAGAGATCAGCAAGGAGCTCTGCGGGGATGGCGGCTTGCCTGTGATGTTGCGGATGGCGATCAACAACTGTGTGGGGCTCATTCAGGCCCAGCGGGAGATTTTGGCGGCCGTGGTGCTCAGCCATACCCGACGCCGCAATTACGGGTTGGTGAGTGTTTTCGAAAGTGAGCTGGGCGGCCAATCGCTGATGAGTTTGAAGGTGCCGCGCTTTCGCTCCACAGTGGTGGGTGTAGCCGGTCAATTTGTGTTGATAAGAGCGGCCACCGATCGTTCAGAGAGTCCTTGATGGAGCTGCGCTTGCCCCGGGGGCTTCTGGATCCTCGCCTCGGTGGAGCCGGGTTTCGCGCCGATGCGGATGGGTTGGTGCCTCTTTGCATCGCTTTCGAGGCAGGACGGATCACGGCTATTTCTCCACTGCCAGCCCAGGCGGCGGCAGCCAATCTGCCTCTGGCCCTAACCCCCCTGGTTGAGCCCCATGCCCATTTAGATAAGGCTTTCAGTGCTGCCGCCTTTCCCAACCGGGAGGGAACGATGGCTGAAGCCTTAGCTGCCAATCAACGCGAATACGCTCAGCGCAGTGTTGAGCAGGTGGCCGAGCGAGCAGAACTCGCTCTGGAGCGGGCTTGGCGCAACGGCGTGCGGGCGATCCGCAGCCACATCGATAGCGTCGGAGTTGGGGCCGAACCCAGCTGGGAGGCTCTGTTGGCGGCTCGTGAGCGCTGGCGCGACCGGCTCGAGCTGCAGCTGGTGGCCCTGGCGCCGATGGCCCATTGGCTCACGGCGGAGGGCAAGTCTCTGGCCAGGCGGGTAGCTGCAGCCCAGGGACTACTGGGAGGGGTGATCGGGCCGCCCTATGGCCAGGGTGCCGCTCGTAGTAGCGCCGACCGCGATGGCCTGCTGGCCCTGCTTGATCTGGCTGAGCGCCATGGTTGCGGAGTGGATCTGCACGTTGATGAGGCCGATTCCTGCCCCGGTGAAGGGGTGGCGATGGTGGCGCAGTTGGTATTGGAGCAGCGCCGCGCTGTGGCGATCACCTGCAGCCATGCCAGCAGCATGGCCCTATTGCCGCCACGCAGCTGCGACCGGCTGGCGGATCGCTTGGCCGCTGCCAACATCGCCGTGGTGGCTCTGCCCACTACCAATTTCTGGCTGCTGGGACGCCGGCCTGGTCGTACCCCCTGGCGGCGGCCCTTGGCGCCGATCCGCAGCCTGCAAAAGGCTGGAGTGCGGCTTGCTATTGGCGGCGACAACGTGCAAGACCCCTGGTATCCAGGCGGTGATTTTGATCCAGTTGAGCTCCTGCGCTTGTCGGCGCCGCTATGCCAATTGATGCCGTGGCAGAGGTTGGGCCTGGCTCCCTTCAGCACCGCCGCCGCGGCGGTGCTTGAGCTGTCCTGGGATGGGGTGGTGCGGGTTGGTGCCCCCGCCGATCTAGTGCTGCTCGGTGCTGGGAGTTGGGGGGAGCTGCTGTCCCGGCCGCCGCAGAGGCGGGTGTTGCGTCAAGGCGTCTGGCTGCCGCCGCCTGAAACTGAGCTGCCATCGCTTCTGTTGCCACCACATGGTTAAGCGTTGCCCTGAAGCCCAGATCACTGCCCTGGCAGCTGAGCTGCGCCGGTTGGATTCGGCCCTGCCGCTGTTAGGGGCCGAGTCGCCGGTGGAGCTGGAGCGGTTCTCTCGCGACTATTACGACTACTCGCCGGTGCTGGTGCAGCTGCTGCAGGGCTGCCGCGCCCAGTTGGTGGCTAGTGCTACTTCGGTGGAGCAGGTGCTGTTGGTGGCCGGGGCCTGTGCCCGCCAGCGCGTGCCTCTGACGGTGCGGGGTGCGGGCACAGGCAACTACGGCCAGTGCGTCCCTCTGCAAGGCGGCCTTGTGCTGGATCTCAGTGGCCTCAATCAACTGCGCCAATTGGATGAAGCCACTGGAGTGCTCGAGGTGGAGGCAGGCGCCTTGATGGGGGCGATCGAGCAGCAGTTAGCCCCTAGGGGCAGGGCTTTGCGGCTGGTGCCCAGCACGGTTCGCAGTGCCAGCATCGGTGGCTTTATCGCTGGCGGCTCCGGTGGCATCGGCTCCCTGCGCTGGGGATTTCTGCGCGATCCAGGCAACCTGCTGGGCCTGGAGGTGGTGACCCTCGAGCCCGAGCCTCGGCTGCTGCAGCTTGATGCCGCCGCCAGCGCCCCGCTCAACCATGCTTACGGCACCAATGGCATCATTACCGCCCTGCGGTTGCCCACCAGCGAGGCGGTGGTTTGGTGGCAGCTGGTGGTGGGTTTCGAGCATTGGGAGCAGGCCCTAACGGCGGCCCAGGCCCTCACCAGCACCGCCTTTGAGCTGAATTCCATAACCGTGCTGGAGGAGCCGCTGGCCAGCCAGCTCCCATGGCCGGCGGGCTGTCCGGCGCCCGAGCCTGGTGAGCAGCGTCTGTTGTTGCTGTCCTCTCCAGCTTCGCTGGAGGTATTGCCTGGCTGGCTGGCGGCCCGAGGCGGAGCCCTGCGCTGGCAGGCTCCGCAGGGCCAGAGCCGGGGGCTGCCGCTGCGGGAGCTCAGCTGGAACCACACCACCCTGCATTGGCGCGCCCAGAATCCGGATTGGACCTACCTTCAAATGCTGCTGCCCCAGCCGGAGGCCCCTTGCCTGGAGCGCCTGCGGGAGCAATGGGGCGACGACCTGCACTGGCATTTGGAGGCCGTTAGGCAGCAGGGTGCAGCCCGGTTGGCGGCCCTGCCACTGCTGCGCTGGCGTGGCGAGGAGGCTCTGCAGCGGCTAATAGACGATTGCCGCCGCTGCGGTGCCGTGCTGTTTAACCCCCACGTGATCAGCGTCGAAGATGGGGGCCTGGGCGTGGTCGATGCTGACCAGGTGGCAGCAAAAGCCGCCTACGACCCGGCTGGCCTGCTCAACCCCGGCAAGCTGCGCGGCTGGCTCAGCAGCCCAGGCTGAGGCGGGTGTCGGCGCCGGTGATCGGGTTGGTGCCTTCTGCATCGCGGCAAAGGGAGCGCTGGTCTACCCGGTCGATCAGGGCGTCGCTGAAGTCGGCATCGGTGACATTGGCGCCACGGAAGCTGCTACCTGAAGCGATTGCCCCGGTGAGGATTGCTCCGCTGAGATCGGTTCCGGAGAGGTCCACCTTGTCCATCAAGGTGCCGCTGAGATCGGCGCCTGCAAAATTGGCATTAGGGAAGGCGGCCTGGGTGAGGATTGCCCCGTGCAGATCGGCGCCGCTGAAGTTTGCATTGCGGCCTGTAGCTCCGGCGAAGGAGGTATTGGCTAGATCCTGCCCGCTGAAATCCTGCTCGTTCTGGTTGGTGAGGGTGTAGTCCACCCCGGAGAAATCAGCTGCCGCCGGGAGTGGAGCCAGCAGCGGTGCCAGCACAAGCAGCAGGCCTAGAAATATTTGAAGGGCTACTGATTTCGCCACCGATTTCGTCTCTGACTGGGCCGCTGAGAGGAGCTCGGAGAGTGGAGCCATGAGCATGGGCCGTGGAATCTCACTCTGGCCTGAATGATCCGTGGTAGCTGTTGATGGAGCTTGAAACGCATGTTTTGTGACTTGACTTAGGCTTAGCTAAGCTAATCAGGAAATCATTTTGCAACGATCGCGCGTCCTGCCCCCACTGCCGCTAGTCGAAAGCAGCTGGCCGAGTAGGTAGAGGGAGCCAGCTACCACCACGCGCTGCGAGCTTCTTCCCGCCTGGGCCAGGCCGGCCTCGAAGTTGGGGGCACTTTGAAGCTGGCGAGCCAGCCTGGGACAGGCCGCGCTAATGGCTTCAAGGCCCCAGCAGGCGTGCCCAGGCACCGGCACGATCCAGGCCCTGTCGTCTGGGGCCAGTAGGGCCGCGGCTATCTCCGGCCCCTGTTTATTTGCCAACATTCCAAGCAGCCAGTGGCGCGGGCCGGTGGCTAGGCCGTGGCGCTGCGGATTGGCGTCGAGTTCGGCTCTTAGCGCAAGGGCGGCCGGCAGGTTATGGGCGCCATCGAGTAGCAGGGGTAGGCCAGCCCAGCACAGTTGTTGCAACCGGCCTGGCCAGCGGGCTGTTGCGAAACCGCGACCAATGGCCGAGTCATTGATCGGCCAGCCCCGCTCCCTTAATGCCTGCAGCAGCCCCAGGGCGACGGCGCCGTTGGCGCTTTGCACTGCTCCCGAAAGCCCAATCGGCCACTTGCCGAGATCCAGGGGCGCCACCCAGCGCAGCTCGGCCCCCATAGCTTTCGCCCGGGCATCAAGCACCGCCGCCACCTCCGGGCTCTGGGGAGCGCTGATTGCCACTGCCCCCTGCTGGAGCACGCCGGCTTTTTCGGCGGCAATCGTGGCTACATCCGGCCCCAGGAACTCGGTGTGGTCGAGTCCCACCGAGGCAAAGCCGATAAAGGGCCGATGGGGATGGCAGGTGGTGGCGTCGAGCCGGCCCCCCAGTCCCACCTCGAGCACCACCAACTCCAGATCGGCCTCTGCAAAGGCCAGGAAGGCGGCGGCGGTGACCAGCTCAAACGGTGTTAGCTGGTGGCGTTGGGCGATCGGGATTGCGGTTTCCAGGTGGTGGCGCAACGCCGGGGAGGTGATTGGGGCTCCGCCAAGGCGGATGCGTTCTGTCCAGCTCACCAGGTGCGGTGAGGTGTAGAGGCCGGCCCGGATTCCGGCGGCCAGCAGGGCTTGGTGCACCAGGGTGCAGATTGAACCCTTGCCGTTGGTGCCGGCCACCTGCACGGCGGCGAAGCGACGCTCGGGGTTGCCAAGCTCAGCTAAGGCTGCCTGAAGGCGATCTAGACCTAGGTCGACGCCGCGACGGCTGAAGGGTTCGATCAGGTCGGCAAAGTTGTCTGGCTCAGTGCCCAAGGCTGAGTAGGGCGCGCTCGAGGCGGTCGACGGCCAAGCGCAGTTGGCGGGGCTGAATCACCAACGGGGGCACGAAACGCACCACCTGTGGTCCGGCGGGAACCAGCAGCACCCCTTGCTCCATGGCCGCCTTAACAATTTCTGGAGCGCTTGGGGCCTCCTCTCGCAGCACCAGGCCTTGCAGCAGCCCCCAGCCCCGTACTCCCTCCAGCAGGGTGGGATGGCGACTCACCAGCTCGGCCAGCAGCTCTTGTAGCAGTCCCCCCATTTGCCGCACGTGGCTGAGCAGGTCGCGTCGCTCCAGTTCGGCCAGCACCGTCAGGCCGGCGCGGCAGGCGAAGGGGTTGCCGCCGAAGGTACTTGCGTGGTCGCCGGGGCGGAAGTGGTCCACTTTTGCTTTGACCGCCAGGGCCCCGATGGGAATGCCGCCGCCTAGCCCCTTTGCCAGAGTGATTGCATCGGGCTCCACCCCCAGTTTCTGGTAGCCCCAGAGCTGGCCACTACGGCCAACACCGATCTGCACTTCATCGAATATCAACAGGATGTTGTGGACGTCGCAGAGCTCGCGCACACGCTCGAAAAAGCTGCGGTTGCCGGGATGGACCCCCCCCTCGCCCTGGATCGGCTCCAGCAGCACGGCCGCCACCCGCGGTCCCTGGGCTTCGCAGCTGGCCAGCAGGTCCTCAAAGGCGGCGGTGTCGTTGTACGGGAAGTAGCGGAAGCCCTGCACCATCGGCTCAAAGCCCTTGTGGTACTTGGGTTGGCCCGTGGCTGTAACCGTAGCCAGGGTGCGGCCGTGGAAGCTAGCTTGGGCGGTAAGGATTAGGGGCGTGTTGCCTTCACCAGAGGCGATGCGGCGCACCATGTGACCGTGTTTGCGGGCCAGTTTGATAGCGGCCTCATTGGCCTCAGCCCCGGAGTTGCAGAAGAAAACCCGATCCAGGCAGCTACTGGCAGTGATTGCAGCGGCTAGTTCCTCCTGTTCGGGGATTTGATACAGATTTGATACGTGCTGCAACTTGCCTAACTGGCGACTTAGGGCCCGATTTAGTCGCCCGTCGCTGTGGCCGAGGGTGCAGACGGCAATACCTGCCACGCAATCCAGGTAGCGCTTGCCATTGCTATCCCAAACCCAGACTCCCCGGCCCCTGGTGAGGCTGATTGGGTAGCGGGCATAAGTGTCCATCACAGCCGAGGAGGACATCCCTGAGGCGGTGATGAGCGAGATGGGAGCGGTGGGACTCGAACCCACAAACCCGAAGGCGCTCGATTTTGAGTCGAGTCCGTCTACCAATTCCGGCACGCTCCCGCAATTAAAAGCTTAAGCCGCCGAGCTGACACGCTCAATGCTTGCACCGGCTGCATTGAGTTTCCCCTCAAAATTGGCGTAGCCCCGGTCTAGGTATTCGAGGCCGCGCACACTGGTGATGCCGTCGGCGGATAGGCCGGCAAGCACCATGGCTGCTGCTGCCCGCAGGTCGCTGCCCTGCACTGGAGCACCGCTGAGACTTGTCACCCCTTCTACAAAGGCTGTGTTGCCCTGCATGCGGATTGCGGCACCCATGCGTTGCAGTTCACCCACGTGTTGCAAGCGATTTTCAAAAATGTTTTCGGTGACCATACTGGTGCCCCTGGCCGTGGCCAGCAGGCTCATGAAAGGGGCTTGCAGGTCGGTGGGGAAGCCTGGGAATGGTTGGGTGCGCAGATCCACAGCATTGATCTGGTCGGCTTTGATGGTGAGCCCGATGCCGTCGTGATTAAGGGTGCAACCGGCCTCTTCGAGCTTTGTGAGCACGGCTCCAAGGTGTTCGGAGATCACCGGGGTGACCCGTAGATGGGAGCGGGTGATAGCGGCTGCCAGCAGGAAGGTGCCCGCTTCGATGCGATCTGGAATCACGGCGTACTCGGCGCCATGCAGTTGATCCACACCCTCGATCGTGATCGTGGGTGTGCCGGCACCGCGCACCCTGGCGCCCATGGCGATCAGCAGGCCTGCCAGGTCAATCACCTCTGGCTCAAGGGCAGCGTTGTCGATCACCGTCTCGCCATCGGCAAGAGCGGCCGCCATCATCAATGTCTCAGTGGCGCCAACGCTGGGGCAATCCATATGAATGCGGCCGCCCGTAAGGCGATGGCCGCGGCCTGGCACCACAGCGGTGACTATTCCATGTTCGATGGTGACCTGGGCGCCCATGGCCTTAAGACCTTTTACGTGCTCAACAACCGGCCGGGTACCGATCTGACAGCCGCCGGGCAGGGGCACTTTGGCCATGCCAGTACGGGCCAGCAGGGGGCCGATGCAGAAGAAACTCGCCCGCAGGCTGTTGACCAGCTCATAGGGGGCTGTTGAAGTGTTAATTGAGTCGCCCGTTAATTCCAGTGCGTCACCAACACTGCGCACCTGCCCGCCAAGGCTGATGAGCATTTCGCTCATTGCGGCGATGTCGGTAAGTGGAGGGACGTTTTTGAGTTTGATTGTGTCCCTAGTCAATAAACAGGCAGCCATCAAAACCAAGGCTGAATTCTTGGCGCCACTCACCTGCAACTCACCTGAGAGACGCCGCCCACCGCTGATATTTAGCTGAGGATTTTGTAGAGAACGGGTATTGATGGGGGACTGGACAGCGATCAGACCCATGGAACGACTGACCGGTTCACTTCGCCGCATATTGACAACAAAAGGTGAAACCGTCCAGATGCCCGCCGGCGCAACTGGCTCCGCCCGCAGGGGCAGTTTGTCGATGACCTATGTTTTCAACGTCGTAGGGAACTCGGATCCAGCGACAGCCACGCGGATGTGGCGGAATTGGTAGACGCGCTAGTTTCAGGTACTAGTGGCAGCAATGTCGTGGGAGTTCAAGTCTCCCCATCCGCACTTTTCTCATGATCGTTCTCAAGATTTCAAATGCTTCCGAGGTGATGGCCTCGAAGCTAGGCAAATTCCTTGAGAGCTTTACGCCAGAAAGCCTCGATCAATCCACAATCGAAGATGTGGTTTTGAAGAAATTGGTCGAAAATTTACAGGCCGAAGGCCTGAAGGGTGAGGTCGCATCGGTGCGTGGTCTCGATTTAGACGGCAAGGAGCTTGTAGTTCAAGACGGTTTGAGCGTTCGCCGTCACCAGGCTTTCTGAGGTGATCCCTAGCGATGGGTTGAGCGCTGCTGAGCCGCTCACAAGCCGCCGCAACGCGCTGGTGAAGCAGCTGCGTCTTCTGCAGGAGTCTCGAGGTCGCCGAGAGCAGGGGCTGCTGCTGCTGGAAGGTACCCACCTTCTGCAAGAGGCGGTGCACCTTGGGCTCCAGCCCAGGGACGTGCTTGCAACCGCTGCTTGGTTGGCCAACAATGGCGAGCTTGTGGCAGCCCTGCCTCAAGGCTGCAATTGGCGGCTGGTGAGTCGCGAGGTGCTGGAAGCCATCGCCACCACCCAGCATCCCGACGGAGTGGTAGCCAGCCTGCTGCCGCCGACTGCAGCTGCTCCAGGCGCGGCCAGTTTTGTGTTGGCTCTTGATGGAATCCAAGATCCCGGCAACCTTGGCACCTTGATGCGCACTGCCTTGGCGGCGGGGGTTGGGGCCCTGTGGTTGGCCGATGGGGCTGACCCATTTCAACCGAAGGTATTGCGCGCTTCGGCTGGGGCTGCCTTGGCCCTGCCTCTGGTGCGAGAGGGCAGGCAGGAGTTGGCGGAGCGATTGCAGGCGGCAACTACTGCCGGCCTGCAACTGGTTGTTGCGGTAAGCCCAGAGAGCGAATCGGTGGCTGCTGCTTCTGCAACTATCCCCTATTGGGAGCTCGATTGGACCCGCCCCACGGTGTTGCTGCTGGGCAATGAGGGTGCTGGGGTTTCAGCGGAGCTTCAAGCCCTGGCCAGCCAGTGCGTAACCATTCCTCATAGCCGAGTGGTTGAATCCCTCAACGTGGCTGTGGCGGCAGCTCCGCTATTGCTCGAGCGCCTGCGCCAGCAGGCTGGAGCTTGACGAGGGAGAATGCCTTTTAACAACCGCAGTGCTGCCCGGTGAGCGACTCCCCCCTCCAAGGATCGCGTTTTGATGGCTCGAGCTTTGATTACGACGTGATCGTGATCGGTGCCGGTTATGGCGGCTTCGATGCGGCAAAGCACGCCGCTGACCATGGCCTAAGTGTGGCCATTGTTGAGTCGGGCGATATGGGCGGCACCTGTGTAAACAGGGGTTGTGTGCCCTCCAAGGCCCTGCTGGCGGCCAGCGGCCGGGTGCGGGAGCTAGCCGACGCCGAGCATCTGGCGGGTTTCGGTATCCACGCCGCCCCAGTGCGCTTTGAGCGTCAGAAGATCGCCGACCATGCCAACCAGCTGGTGGCCACTATCCGCAGCAATCTCACCAAAACCCTTGAGCGCGCCGGCGCCACGATCCTGCGGGGCCAGGGCCGCCTAGCCGGCCATCAGCAAGTGACGGTGCGCGAGAGCGGCGGTGG
Organism: Cyanobacteriota bacterium; assembly: GCA_027620015.1. Classification (GTDB taxonomy): domain Bacteria; phylum Cyanobacteriota; class Cyanobacteriia; order PCC-6307; family Cyanobiaceae; genus Cyanobium_A. Next base: position 2,920 of record JAQCGH010000024.1, on the reverse strand, counting down.
CATCGAGCGAACTATCAGCGCTCGCGATGTGATTCTGGCTACCGGTTCGGAGCCTTTCGTGCCCCGCGGCATCGAGACCGATGGGCGCACTGTTTTCACAAGCGATGAGGCGGTGAATCTTGAGTGGCTACCTCGCTGGCTAGCCATCATCGGCAGCGGCTATATCGGCTTGGAATTTGCTGATGTCTATACGGCCTTGGGCTGTGAGGTCACGATGATCGAGGCTCTTGATCGGGTGATGCCCACCTTCGACCCCGATATCGCCAAGCTGGCTGCCCGCACCTTGATCAATGACCGCGATATCGACGCCCGCGCCGGTGTGCTGGCCCGCAAGGTGACCCCCGGCTGCCCGGTGAAGATTGAGTTGGCCGATATGGCCACCAAGGAGCTGGTGGAAATCCTGGAGGTGGATGCGGTTCTGGTTGCCACTGGCCGTTTTCCAACTAGCTCCGAGCTAAATCTTGCCGCTGTTGGCGTTGAAACCGAGCGGGGTTTCGTGCCAGTAGACGAACGGATGCGTGTGCTGGTAGGCGGTGAGCCGGTGCCGCATCTTTGGGCTGTTGGCGATGTGACCGGCAAGATGATGCTGGCTCACACCGCTGCCGCTCAAGGCACCGTGGCGGTAGACAACATTCTTGGCCACAGCCGTCAGATCGACTACCGCTCGATTCCGGCCGCCACCTTCACCCACCCAGAGATCAGCTCGGTGGGCCTGAGCGAAGCCGATGCCAAAGCTTTGGCTGAGCAAGACGGCTTTGAACTGGGCACGGTGCGCAGCTACTTCAAAGCCAATTCCAAGGCCCTGGCTGAACTCGAGGGCGAAGGCCTAATGAAATTGCTGTTCAATAAAGCCAGCGGAGAAGTGCTGGGTGCCCACATATTTGGCCTGCACGCGGCCGACCTAATTCAAGAGATCGCCAACGCTGTGGCTCGTCGCCAGAGCGTTTTGCAGCTGGCCACGGAAGTGCACACCCATCCGACCTTGAGCGAGGTGGTGGAAGTGGCCTATAAGCAAGCCGCTATGGCGGTGGCAGGTTGAGCACCATGGAGATCCGTCGCCGGCCGCCCAACCCCAAGGTGAAGGTGGCCTTCCTTGAATACGCCATCCGCCACAAGGACAGCGAACCACGCCACATTCTTGAGCAGATCCTCTGGGAGAAGGATCGAGAGATAACAGCCGCCCGGGAGCGTGTGCCCCTGGAAAAACTCAAGCAGCAGGTAGCTGAGCTGCCGGCAACCAGGGATTTTTTGGCAGCCCTGCGGGCCTGCTGCCGCAAGCCAGCAGTGATCGCCGAGGTGAAAAAGGCCAGCCCCAGTAAGGGTGTGATCCGCGAGGATTTCGATCCTGAAGCAATTGCCAAGGGCTACGTAGCTGGAGGCGCTAGCTGCCTCTCGGTGCTAACTGATAAGCAGTTTTTCCAGGGTGGCTTTGAGGTGTTGGTGCAGGTGCGCCAAGCGGTGGATCTGCCCCTGCTTTGTAAGGACTTCATCTTGAGCCCATATCAGCTGTATCAAGCCCGGGCAGCCGGCGCCGATGCTGCGTTGTTGATCGCTGCGATCCTCACCGACCAGGACATGGGCTACATGCTCAAGGTGGCCAAGGCTTTGGGCCTTGCCGTGTTGGTGGAGGTGCACGATGCCGAGGAATTAGAGCGGGTGCTCGACCTCGATGGCGTGCAACTTATTGGCATCAACAACCGCGATCTAGCGAGCTTCCACACCGATCTGGCCACCACCGAGCAGCTCACTGCCATTTATGGCGAACGCATCCGCGCCAGTGGCTGCCTGCTGGTGAGCGAGTCGGGCCTATTCACCCGCGACGACCTCGACCGGGTGCAGGGAGCTGGCGCCGATGCAGTGCTGGTGGGCGAAGCGCTGATGCGTCAGCCCGATGTGACCGCTGCCCTGGAGACCTTGATTGGCAGCGGCTGATCTATGGGTTTGAAAGGCTTAGCTAAGTTTTGGTATGGCTACGAAGCGCGCAGGTTGGGAGCTGCCGCCACTCCAGGGGGCACCCCAGCCGCCCCCAATAAAGAAGCAACAGAAAGCCCACGCAAAATGGCGAGGGCTTGGGGGAGTGTGGGGCTGCCGCAGCAGCCATTTGTTCACACTTTGCGGGAGTAAAACTCAACCACCAACAGTTCGTTGATCTCTAGAGCGACCCACTCACGCTCGCACTTGCTGATCACCTTGGCGACAAGCTTGTTCTTATCGAGCTCCAGGTGGGGCGGGATATTGGCCAGACCCGGGAAGGCCAAGTTGCCTTCAGCTAATAGCTTGCTCTGCTTGCGCTCGCGTATGGCCACCACATCGCCGGCCTTGCACTGATAGCTGGGAATGTCCACGACGCGGCCATTCACGGACACGTGGCCATGGTTCACCAGCTGACGGGCACCGGGGACTGTGGGACCGAAGCCAAGGCGGAAGCAAACATTGTCGAGACGGTTTTCGAGCAGTTTCAGCAGGTTGGTACCCGTGGAACCCTCCTGGGCCCGGGCTTTTTTTACGTAGCGAACCAGCTGACGTTCGGAAATGCCGTAGTTAAAGCGAAGCTTTTGCTTCTCTTCGAGGCGGATGGCGTATTCGGAGCGCTTGCGACGGGCTTGGCCGTGCTGACCGGGGGGATAAGACCGCTTGGCGGACTTACGGGTGAGACCGGGAAGGTCTCCCAAGCGCCGCGTGATCCTCAGACGAGGGCCGCGGTAACGAGACATGAAAACCAATTCAAAGGACGAAGTGCCTCCCTTGGGAGGCAAGGCGCTGAGCTATCGAGCATGCTGGGATGACCCCGCCAACTCGAGCTATGCCGCGCCAACGTTCAATCTTATCGGTTGGACCGCGCGGCCTTGATCTTCAGCCAGAACCCGGACTTGCCTCGCTGCAAGCCGCTGAGCCTGGAGCGGCGACCCAATTGCCGACC
>JAQCGH010000064.1 GCA_027620015.1 Cyanobacteriota bacterium | reverse complement strand
AACAAGCGCTGGCTGCACTTCTTCATGCTGTTTGTGCCAGTGATGGGTCTTTGGACCAGCAGCATCGGCATCATCGGTTTGGCACTCAACCTGCGCGCCTATGACTTCGTGTCACAGGAAATCCGCGCTGCTGAGGATCCTGAATTTGAAACCTTCTACACCAAGAACATCTTGCTGAATGAAGGTCTGCGTGCCTGGATGGCACCGGCTGACCAGCCTCATGAAAACTTCGTCTTCCCTGAAGAGGTTCTGCCCCGTGGAAACGCCCTTTAATTCCAATCTGGTGATCGGGGGTAAAGACCTCGACTCCACCGGCTATGCCTGGTGGGCAGGTAACGCCCGCCTAATCAATCTCTCCGGTCGCCTACTCGGCGCCCACGTGGCTCACGCTGGCCTGATGGTCTTCTGGGCCGGAGCCATGATGCTTTTCGAGGTGAGTCACTTCACTTTCGACAAGCCCATGTACGAGCAGGGCCTAATCCTTTTCCCCCACGTAGCCACCCTTGGCTACGGAGTTGGTCCTGGCGGCGAAGTTACCGATCTCTATCCGTTTTTCGTTGTTGGTGTGCTGCACCTGATCAGCTCGGCCGTGCTCGGTCTTGGTGGTCTGTATCACGCTCTGCGTGGTCCTGAAGTTCTGGAGAACTACTCCACGTTCTTCTCCCAGGATTGGCGCGACAAGAATCAAATGACCAACATCATTGGTTACCACCTGATTCTTCTCGGCGTTGGCGCCCTGCTGCTGGTCTTCAAGGCCATGTTCTTCGGCGGTGTTTATGACACCTGGGCACCGGGTGGTGGCGATGTGCGCATCATTACCAACCCAACCCTCAGCCCCGGCGTGATCTTCGGCTATCTAACCCGCGCACCTTTCGGTGGCGAGGGCTGGATCATCGGGGTCAACTCGATGGAAGACATCATCGGCGGCCACATCTGGATCGGCCTGATCTGCATCTTCGGAGGCATCTGGCACGCAATCACCAAGCCCTTCGGCTGGGTGCGTCGCGCCTTCATCTGGAATGGTGAGGCCTACTTGAGCTACAGCCTCGGCGCCCTGAGCTTTATGAGCTTCATCGCCTCGGCTTACATCTGGTTCAACAACACCGCCTATCCCTCTGAGTTTTACGGCCCAACAAACGCCGAATCCTCCCAGGCTCAAAGCTTCACCTTCCTAGTGCGAGACCAGCGCCTGGGCGCCAACATTGGATCTGCCATGGGCCCAACCGGCCTGGGCAAATATTTGATGCGTTCACCCACTGGTGAAATCATCTTTGGTGGTGAAACAATGCGCTTCTGGGACTTCCGTGGCCCGTGGCTTGAGCCCCTGCGGGGCCCCAACGGCCTAAGCCTCGACAAGCTCCAGAACGATATTCAGCCCTGGATGGTTCGCCGCGCAGCTGAGTACATGACCCATGCACCAAACGCCTCTCTGAATTCGGTGGGCGGCATCATCACCGAGCCCAACTCGGTGAACTTCGTGAACATCCGCCAATGGCTGGCGTCCACACAGTTCGTGCTCGCCTTCTTTTTCTTGGTGGGCCACCTTTGGCACGCAGGTCGCTCACGTGCTGCTGCTGCTGGTTTTGAAAAAGGCATCGACCGCAAGGCAGAGCCCACCTTGGCTATGCCAGATCTGGATTGATCACTCACGATTAACCAGTCTCATCAGCCCTCGCCGAAAGGCGGGGGTTTTTTATGTCCGTTTTATATAGATTCCGGTTTGGATCCATATAAATCCAGTCACAAAGTTATTCCAGCTGAGCAAAGACGAATTATAAAGCCGCGGTAAATAGCGATCAAGGAAAGATAGGGTTCCCTAAGTATATGTATCAGCACTTACTTGATCTTTTAGCCATCGCCTCAGCAACGGCAGGCTCAAGCCGATCACGTTGCTGAAGCAACCTTCAATCCGCTCCACCAGCAGCCCTCCACGCCCCTCCAAGGCAAAGCCACCGGCGCACTGGAGTGGTTCACCAGTGGCTATGTAGGCGTCGATCTCATCGGCCTCGATAGCTGCGAATTGCAGCCGCGTTGCCACCACGGCTATCTGGGGTCTGGTGTTGACCATTTGAGAGTTGCCATTGAGGGGCCCTTGACAACCAGCGGTGAGGCAATGGCCTGTGATCAACTCCCCCCAGCCGCCTGCCATCTGCACCCAGCGCTGCCGAGCCTCAGCGGAATCAGCGGGCTTGCCAAACACCTCACCGTTGAAAACCAGCATCGAATCGCAGCCAAGCACCCTGGACCCCTGAGGCAGTTGTTTTGCCACCGCATCGGCTTTGGCCCAGGCCAACCGCTGCACGAGCTGGGCGGGATCGGGATCGTTGATCGACTCCTCATCGACACCGCTCACCTGCACCTGGTGAGCGATGCCGGCCTGCTCCAGCAGACGCCGGCGAGCTGGGGAGGCGGAGGCAAGCACAAACATGGGATCAGGGAGAATTCATCTATGCAACACCGGGAAGCCGCCGAGATCGACCCCCTGCTTCAAAACAAGCGCTCCCTCTACAGAGCCAGCCAAGCAATGCGCTGTCTGCCTTTTAGGCGAGCGTTTTATCTGGAGGTGAGCGATCGGGCCCTCAGTGGCGGTGAGCTCTGCCGCCGGAACGACCTCCAGAGACTTTGCCAGGGAGCCCCGACTGCTAATCGGGTTGAAACCCACTGGATCTGGCTGATCCAACTCGGAGTGCTGCGGCGCGAGGTAGATGGCCAGGGGCTCACCGAGCGGGTGCGTCTCACGCCCATGGGACGCAAAGTTTTAGCCCAGTGGCCTGGCGAGATCTCAGGCGCCAACGGGCTCGATCGCCTGCTGCACTGGCTTCGCCGCCACCGGCCGCGGCTATGAGGCCGTCATCTCCCACCTCTCTGATGGTGCTGGGCACCAGTAGCGGGGCTGGCAAGTCGCTAATGACCGCTGCCCTCTGCAGGGTGCTGCGCCGCCGCGGCGAAACGCCCCTGCCATTTAAGGGGCAGAACATGAGCAACAACGCCTGGGTGGATCAGGAAGGCGGTGAAATGGCTTACTCCCAGGCGCTGCAGGCCTGGGCCGCCGGACTCGAACCACACCACAGCATGAATCCAGTGCTGCTCAAGCCCCAGGGCGACTCCACCAGTGAGCTGATCCATCTGGGCCAGTCGGTGGGGCTGGCCCGCGCCGAGCACTACTACCGCGACTGGTTCCGGCCGGGCTGGGCAGCTATTCGTGCCGGCCTGAGCGAGCTGCAGGCAGCCCATCCAGGGGGCCGCCTAGTGCTGGAGGGGGCGGGCAGCCCGGTGGAGGTAAACCTGCAATCGAGAGACCTCACAAATTTGCGATTAGCACAATTTCTACGGGCCCGCTGCATCCTCGTGGCCGACATCGAGCGCGGTGGTGTGTTTGCCCAATTAGTGGGCACCTTGGCACTATTGCGGCCGGTGGAGCGGCCCCTAATCCGGGGCCTACTAATCAATCGATTCCGCGGCAGGCGGGAACTCTTCGATGAAGGGCGTCGCTGGCTGGAGGCCAGCACCGGCATCCCCGTGCTAGGGGTGATGCCCTGGCTAGACGAGCTATTTCCACCAGAAGACTCACTCGATCTGCTGGAGCGCCGTGGCCGCAAAAGCAGCGCTGATCTTGAGATCGTAGTGCTGCGCCTCCCATCCCTAAGCAATTTCTCCGATCTCGATCCCCTCGAGGCCGAACCAAGCGTGCAACTGCGCTGGCTCTTGCCTGGGGAGACGTTAGGTAGACCCGATGCGGTGATCGTGCCGGGCAGCAAGCAGACCCTGCGGGATTTGGCTGCCCTGCAGCGAGTGGGGCTGGGGCAAGAGCTTCACAGCTACGTCGCCGGCGGCGGACAGGTGTTTGGTATTTGCGGCGGCCTACAGCTACTAGGCCGGGAGCTACTGGATCCACAGGGCCTTGAGGGTGGCGATTGTCCCGCTGGGGAGGTGGTAGCCGGCCTAGATCTGCTGCCGCTACGCACCCGCTTCGGCGGCCGCAAGGCCCTGCGCCAGCGGCAAAGCACGGCCTGCTGGCCCTGCGAGGGCTTGAGCCTCGAGGGATTCGAATTACATCGCGGCCTCAGCAGCCCCATCGAAAGTGCCAGTCCCCTGCAGCCCCTAGCCACCGATCCCGACCTAGGCCACTGGTGCAGCCTTGGCGAAGCGGGCGGCCTGGTGGCTGGCACTTACCTACATGGAGTGTTCGAAAGCGGGCCCTGGCGGCGACGATGGCTCAACCAACTTCGCCAACGGCGCGGCCTGGCCGCACTGCCGGACAACCCGCCCCACCACAGCCAGCAGCGAGACGCCCTTCTAGAGCGACTCGCCGATGCCTTTGAGGCCCATGTGAACCTCAGCCCCCTGCTCAGCCCCTAAATGGCCACTTCCGCCATCACTATTGACTGGCCCAACGGCCAAACCAGCAGCTGCCATGCTGGTTGCGATTGGCTTTTGGCCGCGCAGGCAGCAGGCTTTCGAATCCCCACCGGCTGCCTGGGCGGCAGTTGCGGTGCCTGCGAGATCGAAGTCAACGGCCAAGTGGTGCGGGCCTGCATCGCGACAGTGCCGCCCAAAAGTCCGCTGCGTGTAGAGCTAGCCAGCGACCCCTACTGGTGAATGCCAGGGCTCATGACTGAATCAGGCCTCCGCCAATCAACATCTCACCGGCGTAGAACACCGCTGCCTGGCCAGGTGTGATGGAAAACTGCTCCTCGGCAAACTCCAACCGGACCCGGTGGGGCCTTAGGGCTGCGATGTCGGCGTCTGTGGCGGGTAAAGGAATCAGCCGAGCCGGCTCCGGCGCACTGCGGTATCTCACTTGCACCTCCACATCGATCGGCGTTTGCGGTGGCTCGATCGACACCCAATTCACAGCCCCAACCAACGCTTCGGCCCGAGCCGCCCCAGCGCGGGGCGCCACCACCACCTGGTTCATAGCCCCATCAAGTCGCACTACATGCAGCGGCTCGCTCCAAGCAACCCCCAGACCCTTGCGCTGGCCGATCGTGAAGTGCTCAATGCCATCGTGCTCGCCCACCACCGTGCCATCGGCAAGCACGATTTGCCCCTGACGTGGGGGCAGGTAGGCATCGAGAAATGCCTTCATTGAGCCGTGGTGATCAGCCAGGCACAGGTCCTGGCTCTCGGGCTTCTGAGCCGTACGCAGGCCAAGGCGCTCCGCCTCCAGCCGCGTGTCGGTCTTGGCG
>JAQCGH010000063.1 GCA_027620015.1 Cyanobacteriota bacterium | reverse complement strand
GCCCCAGGTTCGGTGTCCCAGGTGCGGGAATGTGCCGCCGCGCTGGCCCGCATCGCCAAGCGCCAGAACACCGCCCTGCTGCTGGTAGGCCATGTGACCAAGGAGGGCGCCCTGGCGGGCCCGAAGGTGCTCGAGCACCTAGTTGATGCGGTGCTGACGTTTGAGGGTGATCGCTTTGCCAGCCACCGGCTGCTGCGAGCGGTGAAAAACCGCTTCGGCGCCACTCATGAGCTGGGCGTTTTTGAGATGCGTGATCGGGGTTTGGCCGAGGTGACCAACCCCAGCGAACTATTTCTCGGTAGTGATGAACCCAGCGCCGGCACCGCCACAATCGTTGCCTGCGAAGGCACCAGGCCCCTGGTAGTTGAAATGCAGGCCCTGGTCAGCACCACCAGTTACGCCAGCCCGCGCCGCAGCGCCACCGGCATCGCAGTTAATCGCCTGCACCAGATTTTGGCCGTGCTCGAAAAACACCTGGGCCTGCCCCTTTCGCGCTTTGATTGCTACCTGGCGGTGGCAGGCGGGCTTGAGGTGGAGGAGCCCGCAGCGGATCTCGGCGTAGCCGCGGCGGTGGTGGCCAGCTACCGCGACCTCACCCTTCCGCCCGGCACGGTGCTGGTGGGGGAGCTGGGCCTTGGTGGTCAGCTGCGGCCCGTGGGGCAACTGGAGCTCCGGCTGCAGGAGGCGGCGCGGCTGGGCTTCACCAGGGCAGTGGTGCCGAGGGGCACGGGCCTGGCCAAGGCGGCCGCCGGGTTTGGGCTGCAGCTATTGGAGGCCGGTGGCGTGGCCGAGGCCCTGGTGGCCGCCCTGGGGGTTAATCCGGCTGATGATCGGGGTTGATCCGGTTCAGAAATACACGTCAACGCTGCCCCGGCCGCTGGTTTTGAGCCAGTTCTGGGCTTCGATGTAGTTGTTTGGTGCCAGCCGAATCGCCTTGCCCCAGAAGTCTGCGGCCTGATCGAAACAGCGATCAGCTTCATCAGCATCGCCGCTCTCTTCGGCGATCGAGCCCAGGTGGTGGTGAATCACCGCCATGTTGTTAAGGGCTTGCGGCATCTTGCTATTTAGATCTAGTGCCTGGCCATAGAAGTCCAGAGCTTTGGCGTGGTCACCGTTTGAGGCAAACACCAACCCCATGTTGTAGAGGATGAAAGCCTTGTCGTTTGGGTCGTCCTCAAGGGTTAGAGCCTCCTCGTAGTTCTCAAGGGCTTCTGCGTATTCGCCGTCGGCCTGGGCGCTCATCCCGTCGCGGTAATAGGCGAAGGCCTCCTTGGCGCGACGGTTGGTGGGCAGCACCTTGAGGATCAGGTCGGCCATCACTGTGAAGCTTTTATCGATGAAGTTGTCGTTGCGCTGACTGCGAGGCACGGGGTAAGGCGGCGGACTTCCTAATCCCATCCTGGCGGATGTCCCTAACCTGGACGGACCTGTATGCCCGCTTGGCTTTGCACTCGCTCCAGGAGCCGCCTCTGCTGGAGCCCCTCCTGCTTGAGATCGAGGGGATGAAGTGCGCTGGCTGCGTGCGGGCAGTGGAGCAGCGCCTGCTTGATCAGCCAGGGGTGCGCCAGGCCAGCGTCAACCTGTTAACCCGCACTGCCTGGGTCGATCTCGCCTCTGCAGAAGCGGACCAAGGGGCCCTGCTTGAGGCTCTGGCAGATCTGGGTTTTCAGGCGCGACTGCGCTCCAGTGAAGTCGAATTTTTTAGTCGCCGCGAGCGTTTGCGGGCGCGCAATTGGTGGCAGCAGTGGCGTCAGCTGGTGATGGCCCTGGTGTTGCTGCTGGTGTCCGTGCTTGGCCATCTGCCAGGGGCGGGATTAGGTGCCCTCTGGATTCACGCCTTGGTGGCGACTGCTGCCTTGATGGGGCCGGGACGGACGATTTTGGTGAGGGGAATCAAGGGCGCCCTGGCCGGCTTGCCCAGCATGGACACCCTGGTTGGTTTGGGGGTTTTAAGTGCCTACGGGGCCAGCTTGGTGGCCTTCCTTTGGCCCCATACCGGCTGGCCATGCTTTTTCAATGAGCCGGTGATGCTGCTTGGCTTTGTGCTGCTAGGCCGCTTTTTGGAGGAACGGGCTCGCTTTCGAACTGGCCGTGCCCTTGAGCAGCTCGCTGAGCTGCAACCTGACACCGCCCTGTTGCTGTTTGGCGATGGCCCCCCGCGTCCGGTGCGGGTTGGTGGCCTGCGCCCCGGTGATCGCGTTCGGTTGCTGCCCGGAGACCGTGTACCAGTTGATGGCGTGGTGCTGGAGGGCTGCTCAGCGGTGGATGTTTCAGGCCTCACCGGCGAACCGCTTCCACTGCAGGCAGCTGCCGGCAGCGAGCTCGCCGCCGGCAGCCTCAATTTGGAGGCGCCCCTTGTGCTGGAGGTGAGTCGGCGTGGGGTAGACAGCGCAATCGCTCGGATCATTTATTTGGTGGAGCGGGCTCAAGCGCGTAAGGCGCCAATTCAGACCCTGGTGGACCGGATCGCCGGACGATTCACTTTGATGGTGTTGGCATTAGCGGTGGCAACGCTGCTTTTTTGGTGGCTGATAGGGACCGAGATCTGGCCGCAGGTGCTCAACTCCCCCCATCCGGCCGCTCATGCCGGCCATGGGGTGCTTGGCGCCAGCGCCGATAGCCCCTTTGCCCTGGCCCTGCAATTAGCAATTGCTGTGTTGGTGGTGGCCTGCCCCTGCGCCCTTGGCCTGGCGACCCCAACCGCTATCACGGTGGGCGCAGGTAGGGCTGCCCGGGAGGGTTTGCTTTTTCGCGGTGGTGATGCGATTGAAACCGCTGCCCGGCTCCAGGCTGTGCTGTTCGATAAAACCGGCACTCTCACCCTGGGGCGTGCCTTGGTGGCGGCGGTGGAGCCTCTCGCTGATCTTGATGCCGATCGGCTGTTGCAACTGGCTGCCAGTCTTGAAGTGGGCAGCCGCCATCCCTTGGGCCAGGCCTTGCTGCAGGAAGCCCAACGCCGCGATCTGGCGCTGTTTGAGCTGGATGATTCCCACACCACAGCCGGCGAAGGCGTGGCGGGCTTGGTAGCGGGCCGGCGGTTGCGGGTCGGGCGGTTGGCATGGGTGGAGCCGGCGCCCTCAGCCGAATTGCTGGCCCGACAGGCGCTGCTCGAGTGTCAAGGGGCCAGTGTGCTGGCAGTGGCGGATGACCAGCTGGGCTTGCTGGGATTGGTATCCATAAATGATCAGCCACGCCCGGACGCGGAGGCCGTGCTGGCTGCTCTGCGGGGCATGGATCTTGAGCTCGGCATGCTCAGTGGCGATCGGCGTGAGCCGGTGCAGCAGCTTGGTAGAAGGCTGGGCCTAGCTGAGGCCGAGCTGGCCTGGGAATTGCGACCCGAGCAAAAGCTGGAGCGCATCTTGCAGCATCCGGCCTACGGCTCCCTGGCGATGGTGGGTGACGGCATCAACGATGCCCCTGCCTTGGCGGCGGCAGACCTTGGTATCGCCGTTGGCACGGGAACCCAGATCGCCCAAGACAGCGCCGATTTGGTGGTGATGGGCGAGCAGCTCGACGGAATTGTGCGGGCCCTGCTGCTAGCCCGCCTCACCATGGCCAAGGTGCGCCAAAACCTTGCCTGGGCCTTTGGTTACAACCTGATCATGCTGCCACTGGCGGCTGGGGCGTTGCTGCCGGGCTTTGGGGTATTGCTCACCCCACCGCTGGCGGCCCTGCTGATGGCTCTTAGCTCAATCACGGTGGTGGCAAATGCTCTGTTATTGCAAGGTGGTAGCGATAGTGCCGGCTAATACCCTGATGGCAGATCAGGCAATTGGTCCCCGAGGCCGGTTCGTGGTGCTTGAGGGTATCGACGGCTGCGGTAAAAGCACCCAGCTCGAGGCACTGCGTCGCTGGTTGCCCTCCAGTGGCTTGCTGGCAAATAAGGCCGAGCTGCTGGTGACTCGGGAGCCGGGGGGCACTGCCCTGGGGGCCGCCCTGCGCCAGCTGCTGCTGCACCCCCCGGGTGATGCGGCACCGGAGCCAATGGCTGAGCTGCTGCTCTACGCCGCCGATCGAGCCCAGCACGTGGAGCAATGCATTCGTCCAGCGCTAGCGGCCGGTCATTGGGTGCTGAGCGATCGCTTCAGTGGTTCTACGGCGGCCTATCAAGGCTATGGCCGCGGCCTCGACCTGGACCGTATTGCCCAGCTGGATCAGCTGGCCACCGGCGGCCTGGTGCCCGATCTCACCCTCTGGCTGGAGTTGCCCCTGGCCGAATCCCTGCGACGTCGCGGTGAGCGCACTGCCGATCGCATCGAGGCCAGCGGTGAGGCTTTTCTGCAGAGGGTTGTTGATGGTTTTGCTGCTTTGGCCGCTGGGCGGGGCTGGCGGCGTGTTGATGCCACTGAGGCGCCGGAGCAGGTGACTGCAGCCTGCCGTGACTTGCTGCTGGCCGAGCTTGCGCTTGGTTCGCCCCTATGACGGCCCTATTTGACGACCTGCTTGGTCAGCCTCGTGCCGTAGCCCTGCTCGAGGCCTCGTTGGTTAAGGCCCGGCTGGCGCCGGCCTATTTGTTTGCCGGCCCTGATGGCGTGGGGAGGCGGCTGGCGGCATTGCGCTTTTTAGAGGGCGTGCTCGCAGGTATTAAGGGCGATTCCGGTATCCGCCGGCGTCTGCAGCAGGGAAATCACCCAGATCTGCTCTGGGTTGAGCCCACCTATCAGGACAAAGGCCAGTTGGTGCCAGCTTCTAAGGCCGAGGAGCTGGGCTTGGCGCGGCGGGCTGCACCCCAGTTGCGGCTGGAGCAGATTCGCGAGGTTTCGCGCTTTTTATCGCGCCGGGCCGTGGAAGCCAGAGGGTGTGTGGTGGTGCTGGAGGATGCCGAGGCAATGGCGGAGGGTGCCGCCAATGCCTTGCTCAAAACCCTCGAGGAGCCCGGTGAAGGCCTGCTGATCTTGATTGCAGCGAAGCCAGAGCAGCTGCTCACCACGATTCGCTCCCGCTGCCAGCAAATCCCTTTTACCCGGCTCAGCTCCGAGCAGCTGGCGGTGGTGCTCGAGCGCTGCGGTGAGCCCGCCCCAGTGGCCGATCCGCCTGAACTATTGGAGCTGGCTGCCGGTTCCCCGGGGGGGCTGCTGCGTTGCCGCCAGGCCTGGGCCGCCCTGCCTGAGGGCTTAGCTGCAAGGTTGCTGGGTTTGGCAGCAGCAGCGGATCCTCTGCAGGCCCTGGCCTTGGCTAGGGATCTGGCCGAGGTCCTCGATGCTGAGCAACAGCTATGGCTTCTTGGCTGGTGGCAGCTGGCCCTATGGAGGCGGCAAGCGCCGGTGGCCCAGCTCCAGCGCCTGGAACTACTGCGCAGCCAGCTGCGTGCCTACGTGCAGCCTC
>JAQCGH010000023.1 GCA_027620015.1 Cyanobacteriota bacterium | reverse complement strand
GAAGCTCTGGTTTGCACCATCGCTATAGGTGGCCGCGTAACCCCTGGCGCCGAAGTCGATTGCCAGGCCAGGTACTACCTGCGCGGGTGCATAACGAAGGCCCGCCTTGGGGTCTTCGCTGGTATCAAGGGCAGAACCCTGCCAGAGCTGCAGCGTGGTAGTTGCCGTAACTTGGGCATTGCTACGCCATAAATTAGTCAAGGTATTTGTTCCAAATAGCGTCGCCTTATATGCACCGGAGTTGACAACCCAGTCGAGATTCACCGGTGCAATGAAAGGTTCTTTGGGGAGGCTGGCCTGATTTTTGGGCTGATTCAAGACTGCGTTTCCAGCTATATTGGCGCCGTAGGTATAAGTTACAGCTTGAGCTCCTAGGCTGCCATTATAAGTTATTTCGCGATAGGTTCCAAATATATTAGCACTTGCGCTTATTTGGCCGGGCAGGTTTATTGGGCCCCCTAGGCGGCTAGTGCTGCGAATGCCGGAGCGGAAGTTATCTGGGTTGAGGGTAGACAGGTTGGCTTCAGCATCCAGTGAAAGCCAGCTGATGGGTAGGTTGAATGTCGCATTCAGTCCGAACATATCCCCGATCTCGGCAGTTTGTTCGCTTGTGGGGTTAGCCAGGCTTTGTCCAGGAAGCAAATAGCTACTGGTCTGGCCTTCGATGGCACGCTGCACATTTAGCTGGGGCTGGAGCTTTAAGCTGCCTCCCTTTCCTAGTTTTAATGGCTCCAGATTGTATCCAAGGAAGAAACCATCGCGATCTTCTTTGTCAGTATTCAAGGTAAATCGACTTTCTTCTTCTCCAATGGTTGTGTTTGTCATTGCCGGTAGAGAAACTTTGCTATCTAGCAGAATTTGAGTGTTGCGGCTATTGATGCGGGTGACACCACGCCCGTCCATTACCGCTACTACTTTGCGGGCCAGCATCCAGGATGCGGCTGGAGCGAAAGGGTCATTGGTAAAGGCGATCTGCTCGGCAGTCCAGCGGTTGCCCTGGATTTTTATTTGGTTTCCCTGAAAGCGAATGCGGCTGATAGTTCCTTTTTTGTCTTTGGGCGGTCGGTAGCCCTGCCCCTTGTTGTTGAGCGAGTTCGTGGTGTCAATTACGGCCCCTAGATCGAGCTTCAAGTTGTTGCTCAAACTTTGCTGGAACGTCACGTTGCTCACCTTTGAGTCCACCTTTGGCAGCTGATTTATCTCAGCTGCTGTGATGACGGGTTTTCTCGACCCTCTCTGGATCGCCTGTGAATGGGGCCCGCCCGCCCCTGGTGGGCCAAAAGCAACTGATTCCAGCGCTCTACTCAGAGATAGCGCCGGTGTGGAGAGCTCACTGCCAGGGCAGCTTGCTGCTGTTGGCATGGTGGGCAGGTTGGTACGACCCGGTGGCAACACCTGTACCAAGGATCGGTTGCCAGGATCTGCGCTTAGTGGCGGACAGGCAAATCCTGGTTGGCCGAAGCCAGATGGCTGTTTGTTCGTGTTGGCAATGGGCGCTAGGGAATTGACATCTTGTGAGTTGACGTCGCTGGCGAGGGTGTCCTGGTCGATGACGCCATAGACGTCGTCAAGCTCACCGCTGCCTTCCCAATGGCTATAACGAAGTCGGCTCGCCTGCAGATATTGATCTCCTTTTATTAGGCGAATTTGCCCGCTGGCGTAGATGCTGCGGCTGGCTTCTGCCAGCTCGACCCGATCCGCTAGCAGGCGCCATCCGTTGAAGCGAGCTTCTACGTTGCCAATAGCAACAAGCCGGCCAAGTTGCTGATCGTAGACCTGTTGATCGGCTCTAATTACAGCAAAGTTGGCAACAGAATTAATCGAATCGGCTGAATTTACCGCCTCAGGCTGGCTGTGAACATCGGTTGCCAGAGCTTCTGTAGCAAATAAAGTAGATAGACAAGCTGCTGTTACTAGTTGGTGAGCCAGTCTCCTTAGAGGGCGTTCACCTGGAGGCGCTCGGTGGGAAGTGCCAGCTAAATCCATCAGCCCTTTAGACCTACCTCAGGCTGAAGTATTTGCGGAAGTGCTTCTAAATACAGCACAATAAAATTAGGCGCAGCTGGTGCTTTGGGGACATTGTCCCACAGGCAGAATCAGGACTTTGCTTGCCTAGTGCCAGCTGATCAATCTTCCAGGTCTTTACGGCTCGGGGTGCGGCTGGGGTCGCTGGCCAAAAAGCCAAAAACAAAGATTCCTATAAAGAAAAACACGACCGAATAAACCGAAATCTTGAGGGCGAGCATGGTTCGGCCTTGGGGAACGGCGAGCTGGTGACAGGGAGTGACAGGCGCGTTGAAGGGCCTAGTCGACCCCGCAGGTGCGGGATCATCCTATGGGACTCGGCTTTCCATCAAACGATGCCTGAGGCCTCAGAACTAGGGCCGCCCCCACGGATTGAAACGATTCAGTCACGTTGGGATCTCCAACCCCTTTGGAGCTGCGTGCAGGTGGGAGGGCGGTTTGGACCAGCCCTTGACGATCCCTGGGGCCAGCAGTGTCGCCCTGATTGGGCAGCCCGGAGGCTGGTGATCTGGCCCCGGGGTGGCCAGTGGCGGCAACTGAGGTTGCGGCTTGTATGTCCGGCGCCCTGGCTGCAGCTGCAGCAGCACAAGCCGGAGCCTGTCGCTCAGGCAAGGCTGGTGCTGCGCTGGTGGGCTGACCAGGCGGAGCTGCGGGTGGATGGTGAGATGGTGCATGGAGGCGATCTGTTTGACACCGCCTGCCGCTGGCTGCTGCCCGAGCGCTGGTGGCAGGGGGAGGCGCTGGAGCTGGAGTTAAACCTGCGCAGCCCCTTGCACGACGATGGTGCTCTGATCGAGAGCCGCCTAGAGCTCGAGCCTCTGGATCCATTCGATCCGGCGGGTTTGTTGGCTGAAACCAAGGCTGAGCTTGCCCAGCTGCGCTGCGATGACCCGCCGATAGGTCGCTTTCATGTTTTGGGCCATGCCCACCTTGACCTGGCCTGGCTCTGGCCGGTGGCCGACACCTGGCATGCGGCCGAGCGAACCTTCTCCTCCGCCCTTGATCTGATCGAGCGCTTCGAGGAATTGCATTTTGGCCACTCCACACCGGCCCTCTACGCGTGGCTGCAGCAACACCGGCCTGCCTTGTTCGCCCGCCTAAAGGGCGCAGTTGCCGCCGGCCGCTTTGAACCGATCAACGGCCCCTGGGTAGAGAGCGACTGCGTGTTGATCAGCAGCTCTTCACTACTGCGCCAGTTTCAGCTGGGCCAGCAGTTCAGCGCCGCCAGCTTTCCTGAGCTGGAGCACTATCTAGCCTGGCTGCCTGACAGCTTTGGCTTCGCCAGTGGCCTGCCGGCCGTGGCTCGCAGCACTGGCGTGCGTTGGTTTTGCACCCACAAGTTGGCTTGGAATGCCACCAATCCCTTCCCCCATCGGCTGTTTCGCTGGCGCAGCCGCTGCGGTTCCGAGTTGCTGTCCCTGATTAACGCTCCGATCGGAACCGATGGCGATCCCGTGGCGATGGAGCGCTATCGCTTGGCCTGGCAAGGGGCGACCGGGGTTGATTCGGCCCTGTGGCTGCCTGGGGTGGGCGACCACGGCGGCGGCCCAAGCGCCGAAATGCTCGAGCAGCTGCGACTTTGGCAGCAGCAAGCTGAGGCTGCGCCCCAGCAGCACGGCAGCTTGCGGGATTACTTGGCGGCACTCGAGCCGTTGGCTCCCCGGCTGCCGGTGTGGCGCGACGAGCTCTACTTGGAGCTGCATCGAGGCTGCGCCACCTCGCGCCCTGATCAGAAGCGCCACAACCGCACGCTTGAGCGGCTCCTACGGGAGGCGGAGCTGGCCCAATCCCTAGCCGGCAAAGCTGAAATGGTCGACTGGCGGACGCTGCTTTTTCACCAATTTCACGACATTTTGCCTGGCACCTCGATTCCGGAGGTGTTCGAGCAGGCTGAGCCCCAATGGCGTGGAGCGCGTCGACGCGCCTGCTCACAGCGGGATGGGGCTCTTCAGGCCTGGCTAGGCGCTGATCTTGGCTCCGGGCCAAGTTGGTGGGTAGCTCAGCTCCAGCCCCTGCCATCCAGGGCCCGCAGTCTGCGGGTGCCTTTGGGCAGCTGGAGTTGTGGCGGCGTCAAGCTGCCGGCCCAGCCAGCTCGGGCTGGCGGCCAGTGGCTGCAGTTGCAGCCCTTGGCTGGCGTGGCCGCCCTGCCTCTGGAGCGAACGGCCGCAGCGCCGGATCCTGATTCAGGTCATGTTGAGACAGCTCAGATTGAGGCGCCGGTGTGGCGAGAGGGCTGGCGCTGCGGCAATAGTTTGGTGAGTTTTGAGCTGGGGCCTCGTGGCATTGAGCAGCTGTGGGACAGCCAGGATCAGTCTCAGTTGGCAGGCCCGCTTGCCTGGCGGCGTTTCGCCGATCGCGGTGAGTTTTGGGACGCCTGGGACATCGCCACGAACTACCGGGACCATTCGCTGACCTGGGAGTGGCAGGGCGAGCCGAGCTGGCTGGAGCAGGGCGAACTGTGCACCAGTTTTGTTTGGCGGGGCTACTGCGGTGCCAGTGCGGTGCGACTGGAGGGGCGGTTGCTAGCCAATACCCCCTGGCTCGAACTTGTGCTCAGCATCGATTGGTGCCAGCACCATGAGCTGCTGCGCCTCGAGATTCCCCTGGCCCGGCCGGCTCAGCGCTGGGCGGCGGATACCTCCGGTGGCGTCTTGGAACGGCCAGCCGAGCCCGTCACTGACCGCGAGCAGGCCCGCTGGGAGGTGCCAGCCATTAGCTGGATTGCTTCGGTGGCTGCTGGCGGCGGCTTGGCGGTACTGCTAGATGGGCCCCAGGGGGTTTCAGCCAGTCCGGAACAGTTGGGTGTGTCGCTGCTCCGGGCGCCTACTTGGCCAGATCCTGGCGCCGATAACGGCCTGCAGCGCTTACGGCTGGCTCTGGCGCCCTGCCCGGCAGGCTGGTGCTTGGCCGAGGTGCCCAAGCAGGCGGTGGCCTTTCGGGAACCCCTATGGCTGCGGCCGGCGGCGGCCCAGGGTCGGCCTAAACAACTTCAGCCCTTGCCTCCCCTGGGTGAGGGGCTGTTGCTACTGGGCTGCCGGCCGCTTGGGGAGTCGGGGGCCGTGGTAATCACCGTGCAGAATTGTTCCCCTTGTCGTCGTCACCTGGGACTGGGAGAGGGCTGGCAGTTGCTGGAGCGACTCGATGGCCTAGATCAGGCTTTTGTTTCCAAGGGAAAAATCACCAAAGATGTCTGGCTGCTGGCGCCGTGGAGCTTGGGCTTTTGGCTAGTGCGCCCCCATGGAATTAGGGCTTAGCGCTCAGTCATCGTGGTCGTCAAAGGGGTCCGTGAGGCCCTTGGACGGCGGCCCGAAAGCCTGATACACCCCAAATCCGGTGAGAGAAAGCAGCACTGCTAGAACGGCGAGGGCGACGGAAAGGGCCGGGGAGCTTGCGGAGGCTGTGGGATCCATGGAGGTGGAGGGGGATGTAAATGACGGGTTGCGTCATGACTCTCAACTGGCCACCGCAGCGCGGTACCCCAGTCGCCTAAAGTACCAATAGCGAATCCATGCCCGAGGGGCTGCAGCAGATATGGCTCAACGCACCCGACTCGGAGAAATCCTTCGTCCACTCAATTCTGAGTACGGCAAAGTCGTGCCCGGTTGGGGTACCACGCCAGTCATGGGCATTTTTATGGTGCTCTTCTTGGTGTTTCTATTGATAATCCTTCAGCTCTATAACAAGTCCTTGCTGCTCGAGGGCATCACGGTCAACTGGAATGGCCTCGGCTGATGAACGTGTTTGGCATTGGCCTGCCCGAGTTGGCGGTAATTGCCGCTATCGGGTTGCTGGTGTTTGGACCAAAGCGGTTGCCCGAGCTCGGTAAAACCTTAGGCCGTACCCTTAAGGGCTTTCAGTCTGCCTCTTCTGAGTTTGAAAAAGAGCTGCGTACGGCGATCACAACCGCCGAACCTGTTGCAGCCGACTTACCTGTAGCGGTTTCTACGGTTGAACTTGTTTCAGTTGAGGCCTCGGGGGCTGATGCTCCAGAGCTTGCTGAGCAGCCTCTAGATGGTCCTCAGGTCTGAATTGTCGTTGCAATTGGTGGTCGGCCTTGGTAATCCAGGCCCCAAGTACTCAGGTACTCGCCATAACGTCGGTTTCTTGGCCCTAGATGCTTTAGCGGATTGCGCTGATGGGGCATCTTTTCGGCAGCAGCCAAAACTTCAGGGCGTGGTTGCCGAGGTGGGTTCTGGTCCTGCCCGGCTGCGGCTATTGATGCCCCAGACCTACATGAATGAAAGTGGTCGCTCGATCCGAGCAGCCCTTGACTGGTTTGGTTTCGAGCCTGGCCAGTTGCTGGTGGTGGTGGATGACATGGACCTGCCCCTAGGCAAGTTGAGACTGCGGGCTACGGGCAGTGCCGGAGGTCATAACGGTCTGCGCAGCACCATCAATCATCTAGGCACCCAAGACTTTCCGCGGCTGCGTATTGGTATTGGTGCCCCCGCCCAAGATCCAGGCGAGCGCCGTGCCCGCACCGTGGGCCATGTGCTCGGACGCTTTACGCCCGTCGAGCAACTGCTGTTGGAGGAGGTGCTGCGCGAGGTGGTGGCAGGTATTGGTCTGATTCAGCGCCTCGGACTGGAGCAGGCTGGCAACCGACTCAACGGTTTTCAGCCCCAAGGCACGGCAGCCTGAGCCGATGGCGCGCCTTCCCTCCACTACTGCCCAGTTGCGGGTACTGCACCAGAGCTTCAGCCAAAGAGTGCTGGAGGGGGAGGTGAGTGCCGGCGGCTACCAGTGGAGTTTCCGCTGGGCCTTTGATCGTGGTGAACTCAGCGTTGAGCCTTCTTTGGGCAGGGCTCTGATTCAGGATGCCCTGCTGCGTTATTTGCTGAAGGTGGACTACCAGCTCGAACCAGGTGGCGACTACATCTTCACGGTTCGAGCCCGTTTTTAAGCTGAGTTAACTTCCGGGCATTTTGCTGCGCTGCAGGATCACCCCGCAGTAGCGCTCTATGAGCAGTTGGGCCACCACATCATCGATATCACGGGGGGGCAATCGCAGGCCCGCCGGCAGTAGCCGCCGCAAGCCCCTTGGAGGCCACAGCTGCCAGTAGCGCTCGCGGGCCGCAAGGGTGCTGCCGCTTTCATCCACCACAACTACTGCCAGCTGCTGCTTGCTAAGCCAGCTGCGCCAGTCTTGGCTGCCGGTGCCATTGCCAAGCACAACCTGGCCAAGCCCTGCTTGCTGCCAGCTTTCGAGCAGGCCTTGGCAGGTCAGCGGGGGCAGGACGGCCGCATGGTGGATCTTGCCAACGGCAGGGTTGGCCAGCACTAAACCGCATTTGCTGCGCCCGGGATCCAGGCCAGCCACCAGGCCCGCCGCAGAGCGCGTCATGGACGGCGAGGGCCTGGTCCCGATTGGCTGGGGGATGGGGCAGCTAACCAGCGCAATTGCACGGCAATCGGGTCGGCGGTGCTGGCGCTGTTGACTGCGAGAGCTTCTAGTTGGGCAACCTGGCCCGGCTGGCGCTCACTCAGCTCCCGGGCTAACTGTTTGAAGCTGGCCGCATCGAACTGCAGCCCTTCCACCAAAGTGCCCTGGCGCTGGGCTCGGGCGTAGGAAGCGGCTAGCAGCAGGTTGAGTCGCCGCGAAACCTGCTCCAGGGCTATGAGGTCGCCCTCGATTGTGGTGCTGGCCAGCACTTCACCTGCTTTAACTACTGGCCGGTTGGGGCGTAGGTCTGGGAAGGCAAGCACCTGGCGCTCACCCTTCAGCACGTTGGCTGCCGAGAGAATGCTCACCACCCAGCTGCCGGGCTTGGTGAGTAGGCCCTCCAGCTTTCTGATGTCGTTCTTGGGTACTAGGAGGATCTGGCGATTGGGCGTCTGGCCAGGCAGCACCCGCCTGTAGGCGTTGAGATTTGACTGCTGCAGCAATGCGGTGATTACCTCCTTTGCCTGCTCGGGGCGCTCAAGAGTCACCCTGGCGCTAGCAAGGGTCTGCCCACTGCTGAGCACCACGTCGCCGCGACGCAGGGCAATCAGGTTGCCCTCGAGATCTTTAAGTTCTTGGGCGCCAACGCTTATCTGGGTGCGCACCTTGGCTAGTTCGGCTTCGGTCCGGCGAATTTCTGCATCCCGCCTCCTCACCTCTTTGCTGAGACGGCTGCGCTCTAGCTCTAGTTGGTTGCGCTGGGCTAAAAGTGGAGACAATTCCCGCCGCAGTTTGTTGGCGCGGGCTTGAGCCTGGTCAAAGCGCGTCTCTGCTTTGAGCTTTCCCTGTTCAGCGCGTGCCACTTCCAGGCGGCTGATTTGCAGCCTTTGCTCCAGGCGATCAAGTTCAAACAGTCCCGTGCGCAGCCGCTCGCTCACCAGCAGCATCAGGCCGAGGGAGACGGCGCTGATCAGACTTCCAGTGAGCACCGTAATTAAGACTGCGGTGCGGCGAGGCCGCATCCCCAACATGCTCAAGCGCGCCTTGCCCACCAGGCTGCCCAGTTGGTCCCCCAAGGTGGAGAGCACTCCTCCTAAGGCGAGCAGAGCGAGGATCAGCAGCCAGCCTGTCACGAACTTCTGCGAAGGCTTCCAGTATCCCTGTCGCTCAGCTGAAGCGCTTGGCTAGGGCGATTGGATCAAACACAGTGATCTTTTTGCGGTCGATCTGAACCAGACCGTCGTTGCGCAGATCGCCCAGCAGGCGAGTGATTGTGACGCGGGTGGAGCCAATCGCTTCGGCAATCGCCTGGTGGGAGAGGCGGAGATCTATCGTTATTCCCTCCGAGCTAGGAACGCCGAAATCACGGCACAGCACTAGAAGGAAGCTCACCAGCCGCGAGCTCATGTCGCGGTGAGTGAGGGTTTCGATCATTGTTTCAGTCTGCAAGATTCGCGAAGAGAGTCCCTGCAGCAGCAGCAAGCCCACACTGGCGTCCTGCTCGATCGCACGGCGCACGGATGTGGCTGGTGCGGTCACTATCTCGACCCTGGTGAAGGCCACAGCGTGATAAAAGCGGTCGGAGCGCTGGCCGGTAAGTAAAGACAGCACTCCAAACAGGCTGTTCTCACGCAATAGGGCCACGGTGATTTCCTCGCCGGACTCGTAGACGCGAGACAATCTGACCGCCCCACGGCGGAGCAAATAGACCCGTTCGGCTGGATCGCCGGGAAAAAAAATCGTCTTTCCCCGTTCGATTGTTTCGACACTGCTGCCAGCCAGGCCCCTGATCACCTCCAGCAGGGTGGTGTTGCCTTGGCCGGCGCTGCCCATGCCGGCCACCACTCCAGGGGCCCCCATCGATGGGGTGTTGGCGGTACGGCTGAATCCGTGTATTGCCCCAACCATCATGGCCTAGGTATTTAAACGAACATACGTATCTCCTGCGCGGCTGGCTCGTAGCAATACATACGGTTTGCCGTGACACCGCCAGCGCCCCCTGCACGCCAGTACGTATGTTTCCGCTAGGGATGGTGTTGTTTGCTTGTGAAGCGGCCTGATCCCGCTACATTCAGCTCCGCGAGGGCATGGGCGGCTCGCGGAGCTCCAGGTCTGGTTTTCGATTTTTTAGGTTTTTCATGACCGCGAGCTTGCCAATCTCAGGCCTCACCTCTTCCTCTGGAGCTGGTTTTTTGGCGGTCCAGCACCAACCACAGCGCGCTGGCCATCGCCCTTTGTCTGTGGCGGCTCCTGCGTCCACGCCTTCTGCAGTGCCGTCATTGAGGCTGGTGGCCCAGTCGGAGGGCTTGCTACAAATTTATACAGCGCCTTTTCGCGGCAGTTTTGGTGCTGTGCTCAGTCAGGCACTACGTAGTGCCGGCTTGGGCAGCAGGGTTCTGGTTACGCAGTTTCTTAAGGGCGGCGTGGATCAGGGCCTCGGCAGCAGTGTCTGGTTATGTGGGCGACTGCAATGGCTGCGGCCCGGTGTGCCTGCCTGTTTGTCGGAGCCGGCTGCTAACCAGGAGCTTGAGTTGTTGGAGGCGGTGCGCCAGGTGTGGGCCTTCAGCCGCGAGCAGCTTCTCAGTGGAGCAGTTGATCTGATGGTGCTCGACGAGCTGGGCTTGGCTATGAAGCTGGGCTACATAGATCAGGCTGAAGTGCTGGCAACCTTGGAGCGCCGACCAGCCCATTTAGATGTCATTTTGACAGGGCCAGCCATGACTGCTGAGTTGATGGCCATGGCCGACCAGGTCACCCAGTTGCGCCGAGGCCTCTGATGCTGAAGAACGACCGCTGGATCAACGATCAGGCTGCGGCAGGAATGCTGCAGCCATTTCAGTCGAGCCTGGTGCGCCACCTCGATCCTGAAACGGCGGGTTCGCCGGTGCTCAGCTATGGCTGCTCTTCTTATGGCTACGACTTGCGGTTGTCGGCTAAGGAATTTTTGATCTTCCGGCATGTACCTGGAACCGTGATGAATCCCAAGCGGTTCAACCCAGCAAACCTCGAACCCGCGCCTTTGCATGATGACGAAGATGGATCTTATTTCATCTTGCCTGCCCATTCCTACGGTTTGGGAGTAGCACTGGAGAAGATGAAGGTGCCCTCCGACATCACGGCGATTTGCCTAGGCAAAAGCACATACGCACGGCTAGGCATCATTGTTAATACGACGCCCGCGGAAGCCGGCTGGGAGGGTCATCTCACCCTGGAGTTCAGTAATTCCTCAGGTGCTGATTGCAGGATTTATGCAAATGAGGGGATTTGTCAGCTGCTCTTTTTTGAAGGAGATCCTTGTGAGACCACCTATCAAGATCGGGCTGGTAAATATCAGCATCAACCCGAACGGGTTACCTTGGCTCGAATTTAAGCCACCAGTAAGTTATATGTTCTTCTCCTACGGGGCGAGCCTTGCTTTGTGTAAGCGGCTCTTTTCATACCAGTCAGCAAATTGGGGTGTCCAAGCCTGCAAGTGCGGCCACATCAGTTCACAAAGTTCGCGAATTTCTTGCTGGGCATCGAGCTTGGCCCGCAGATCAAGGAAGTGCAGAAATGCTCGCAAGGTGAAGCTCACAACGAAGTGCTGGCGGTAGTCGAAGGGCAGGATGCCGCGGGCATGCTCCTCAGCGAATCCGGCCGCTAAAAGGTCGCGGTAGCGAGCCGCCGCAGCACTGCAGAGCTGTAGATCAACGCTGCGCTGTTCTTCGGTGTAGGCGTATTTTTTGCCTTGCCGGTCGCCATAGCTACCGATTGGCCGTAAGTAGAACACCTCCTCAAGCTCCAATTCACCATTGGCGGCCTTGCAGATGCGGTCGCCCGTATAACGCATGGATTGCACGTCAAAGCTCACCCCCACCCGGTGTGTGCGCGCCTGCTGCATAACCGAGTGGGGAAACCAGCCAACGTTGAGCACGATCTGGGCGTGTTCTAAGGGGCCGTAGTGACCGCGCTCGCCTGCGAGCAGTCGTTTGATGCAGATCTCCCCTGCCGTGCTCTCCTCGGGCCAGCTGCTGGGATCTGCCGCCACAAAGCCCTCGCTGTAGTCCTGATGCATGCCGGCATAAACGCACTGCTGCGGGTTGGGTGTGGCGGCGATCAGGGCAACGCGGAAACGTGAATCCATGGCAGGCGTCAACCGTGGCTGCGGGGTCCGGCCATCGTGGCAGTACCGGGCTCCGCTGCAGCAACTTTTTCAGCGGGTTGGTTCAGGTTGCTGACGGCACCCACTCCCGCCAGGGGAGGCAGGGGCTCGCCGGCGATCAGTGCGCTGCTGAGGACGCTCAGTTCGTTCAGGGTGCGAGCACCAATCGAGCGTCCCACCGCTTCACCTGCAGCATTGAAAAGCTCTAGTTGGGGAATGCCGTTGACGTCGTAACGCTCCAACTCCGGCTGCCAGCGCGGATTGTCAACGTTGAGTAGCACCACATCGAGTTGGCCGCGGTGTTGGGCTTCGATTGTTTCCATTGCCGGCGCCATGGTTCGGCAGGCGTCGCACCAGTCGGCGTAAAACTCCACCAACGTTGGCTTGCCATTTCGTAAGGCCACGGGTAGATCCAGAGATTGGCGCGCCATTCGCTCCAGGGGAGCCTCCGGATGCAGTCCGCCGCGGAACCACAGCAGGCCCGCTGCCAGTACAGCCGCTAGCACTACTAATAGCAGTCGTTCGCTTGGCCCCAGGCCGGAATTCGGGGTGGAGTTGGTCATTAGCGCACTTTGCCAGTGCTTGCTAGCGTTTTGGGAGGTAAGCGTGCTGTTGCGCGAACCGGATCCTCGTGAAACGGCGCCTCACCTTGCACTTTCCCCGCGAAGCGGTGCATCAGCCGATCACTTACCGGCTGGCGGTGGATTTTGATATTGCCGCCAAGATCCTGCGGGCCCAGATTTCCCCCAACCAGAGCGGCACCATGGTGGTGGAGCTCTCCGGCGACATCGATGAACTGACAGCGGCGGAGGCCTGGCTAGAAAGTCAGGGACTCGCGCTCAACCGGGCGCCTGGTCAAATAGCCGTAGACAGCAGTCTCTGTGTCGACTGCGGTATTTGCTCGAGCGTTTGCCCGAGCGGGGCCCTCAGCTTGCCCCAGCCTGCTTGGCAGTTGCAATTCGATGCGCAACGCTGCTTGGTGTGTGAACAGTGCATTCCAAGTTGCCCTATGGATGCGATTTCCCTGGTGCTGGCGCCCCCGTGATGGCGATTTTGCATCTGCTGTTAATCCCTTTGCGGGCGCCGATGCTGCTGGTACTGATGGTGATATCTGTTTACGAGGGGCTGCAGTGGAGCCAGCCACTCGAGGCTGCTGCAGCGTCGGGGATGGGTCAGTTATTCAGCTTGTTCTGGTCGCTTGAGTGCTTCCACGCTTTGCTGGTGGTGGTGGTGTGCACCATGCCCGATCTGCTGATGCAGCGGATTTCCAATTTGATGTCCGCGAGTCGGGTTTTGAGCCTTGTATTCAGCCTGTTGATCGTCACGGTGGGTGGCCTCTACCTGCTCCACCTCCAAGTGCTCACCAGTGTGCTGATTTTGGGCACCACCGTGTTGTTGTCACGCCTCGATTTGGCCCGGATTCGGGTGGCACCACCGCCGGTGCTGCTTTCAGGTGTGCTCGGGGTGCTTGTGTTGTCAGGCGCATGGGTGGGCCGCTGGCTGGCTAGCGGAGGGCTAGCAACTAGCTAGAGGCCTCTGCTGGAAGTTCCAAAGGTTGCCAAGCACTTTTTTGACGTAAAGCCGGGTTTCTGAATACGGGATGGCCTCTATCCATAGCTCCGGTTCTTGTTGCAGCAGGGGAGTCACCCAGCCGGCGGTGGCACTGGGGCCAGCGTTGTAGCTGGCAGCCATCAGCACGGGGTTGCCCTGCCACTGGTCCAGCAGCTGCTTTAGGTAGAGCGCGCCTAGCTGGGCATTGCGGGCTGGGTCAGTGAGTGCCTCAGCTGCCAGGGGCATACCGGCCATTTCGGCGGCCGTGGCTGGCATCAATTGCAGCAAGCCGACTGCACCGGCGTTGGAGCTCACCCCCGGGCTGAAGCGCGATTCCTGTTTGGCTACGGCTGCCAGCAGTGTTGCTGGCAGCCCGGCGGTTGCCCCAGCCTCTTCGAGCTCAGCCACGAAGCTGGCGGTTTGCAGGTCGCGCTCCAGCTGTTGGGCCAGTCCGCATTTTGCGGCCACAGGTAGGCGCAGGCTGGCTTGCTCCAGTTGGCCGAGTCCAATCCAGTGGTCTCCTACGGCCCGGCGTAGCCGGCCCTCCACAATCAGCTCCAGGGGACTGCTGGGGGGGGAGTTTCGTTTAGTGCGCCAGTGTTCCCAGGCTTCCAGGGGTTGACCCAGGCGCCATAGCTGGTCGATCTGCCAGTCGCCGCTACCTAGGGGGTGCCATCGGGGTTGAAGAAGAGCCGGGCTGCTGCGGGGATTGAGGTTGAGATTGCCGCGGCTTAGGCGCACCGCCGCCCGCCAGCCGTAGTAGCCGCCGGGATGTTTTTTGATCAGATCAATCCAAGTTTGTTGTGCTTTGGCGCTGGTGCCTTGCTGCTTCTGGCTGAAACCCAGCCAGAAGAGCTGGCGTCCCACCAGCCCCACCGGCAATTTGCGACCGATTGGCGAACTAAGCAGTGTTGTGGCTGTTGCCCACTGACGCTTGAGCAGGGCAAGGCGGGCTTGCTGCCACTGCAGTTCCCAGCTAGCTGGATCGCTGGGCCAGCGCTGCAGCACGTTCAATGTCGCGCCGATGTCGCCACTCTCCATTGCCAGCCGTGCGCGTATCGGGGCCGTGTCTTGCAGGGCCGAGGGCAGTTGCTTCAGAGCCTGGAGAGCCCTGGGTCCGGGCTGTTCGCTCAGCATTGCTGCGGCCTTGCTGGCCTGGCTGGAGAGTGGCGCGGATTTGGTCAGCTGCAGCAGCAGGCTTTGGGCCTGGGCCTGCTGCTCCCTGTCGCCACCGAGCAGGGCCTGGCTGAGAGATAGCTGGGTTTCTTGGCTTGGCGCACTGTCCTTGAGGCAGCTCAGGGCCGCTGCCGAGTCGCCCAGCTGGGCCAGGCCCCTAGCCAATTTGTCCCGCTGGCTAGGAGTTGCTACTGCAGACTTGCTTTGGCAGGCCTTACGCAACCGTGGTTCCGCGCCGGGCCAGCGCACACCGTGATCGGCCAGGTGCAGGGCTGCCTGGAGGCGATCTAATTCGCTCGGGCCCGCCTCCACTGCGGCCGCCAGGGCCGCGGGATGGAAGGCGAAGTGGCTGCTTAGTTTCTGCCGCAGCTGGGGCTGCTGCCGGCCCAGGGCATAAAGCCCATCGGCTGAGGTGGGCGTGTCGGGGAAGCGCCGCACCAGCAGCTGCCAGTTTTGCTGGGCTGCTGCCTGATCACCTAGTGCTTCGGTGGCCAGGGCATCGCGTTTAAGCACCAGTGCGGCTAGCTCATTGCCACCCCAGCCTTGGCCGCTCAACAACCGGCGCTCGCCGGCCAGGTCGCCTTTCTCCAGACGCGGCAGCAACAGCAAGCTGGTCTCCCGCCGCCGCTCCGGATCGGGCGAGAACCGCCGCAGGCGCTCCAGAGTTGGGGTGGGTGTGTTCGGGTCTGGCGCGGGAATCAGACTCAGCAGTGCCCTGCCACCCAGCAAGGTGGCTCCGCTGCCCAAGCAGGTGAGGGCCAGTACCAGGGGGAGGCGAGCCAAGGGCAATAGCGGCGCAACTTCGGCATTCTGGGGAGCTCTGAACCCAACTCAGCTGGTGCGCCTGCCTTCCTTACCTCCCTATCTCTCCACCTTGCCTGGAGCTGAGCAGCGGTTGCGCGCGCTGCGGGTGCTTGCGGCGTCGGGGCTGGTGCTGCTGCTGCGCCCCTTTTGGCCGTTTAACTGGTTGCCCGGCTGGGTGGTGGGTGGGCTGCTGATCTGGACAATTGGCGAATTGGTGATCTGGATCTGGTGGCCCCGCCGCTGGCGCTGAACGTGTTTCGGCCTAGGCGGAATGCTTTGCAGCAGCCCACGTAACCTGAGCAAGGTTGAGGTATTTGCTGCTGCCAATGGCCGATCTGGCTGCCCATCCTGTTGGCCTTCCTCTGCGGGGTGGTGTGGCCGGTTTCGGTACCGATGGCATCCGTGGCCGGGTGGGTACCCAGGTGAGCCCGGCTTTGGCTCTGCAGGTTGGCTTCTGGTGCGGACAAGTGTTGCCCCAGGGGGCGCCGGTGATCATCGGCATGGATTCCCGCAGTAGTGGCCCGATGCTGGTGGCAGCTCTAAATGCCGGGCTCATGGCTGCAGGGAGAAAGGTATGGACCCTGGGTCTATGCCCTACTCCAGCTATCCCTGGAGCCATTCGCCGTCTTGGCGCGGCTGGAGGTTTGATGGTGTCCGCCAGCCATAACCCCCCTGAAGACAACGGCATCAAGGTGTTCGGGGCCTCCGGCGCCAAGCTGAGCCGCGGCCAGCAGCAGGCGATCGAGGCCGGGCTGCAGGGAGTGGGGGCTGGCCCTGCAATAGGTGCTTTCGGCGGCTTCTTGGGCACCGGAGTGGTGCAGGACCGCTCCGACTTACTAGCTGACTACCAGCGGGCCTTGGTGGCAAGCGTGATGGGTCGACGCCTGGAAGGTTGCAAGATTGTGCTGGACC
The DNA here is from genome assembly GCA_027620015.1 of Cyanobacteriota bacterium. Taxonomy (GTDB): domain Bacteria; phylum Cyanobacteriota; class Cyanobacteriia; order PCC-6307; family Cyanobiaceae; genus Cyanobium_A. Next base: position 14,241 of record JAQCGH010000023.1, on the reverse strand, counting down.
TCTGTTGGGGCTCGGCTTCTGCCTGTGGAGAGGCGGTGTTTCGGGCCTTGGGCGCAGAACTCACCGTCTTGCACGGCAAGCCGGATGGAACCCGCATCAATGTTAACTGCGGCAGCACTCACCTTGAGCCGCTCAGGCGCGCGGTGCTGGAGACCGGCGCCAGCATGGGTTTTGGCTTCGATGGCGATGCTGATCGGATGCTGGCGGTGGATGGCCGGGGCCGAGTGGTGGATGGTGACCAGATCCTTTATTTATGGGGATCGTCGCTTCTTGATGCGGGCCAGTTGCCTGCTAATCGCATCGTTGCCACGGTGATGTCCAATCTCGGCTTTGAGCGTGCTTGGCAGGCCAAGGGAGGGGTGCTCGAGCGCACCGCAGTTGGTGATCAATACGTCCACCAGGCAATGGAGCAAATGGGCGCTGGCCTCGGTGGCGAGCAGTCTGGACATATTTTGTCGGCCCGCCATGGCATGAGTGGTGATGGGCTTCTCACCGCTTTGCAGGTGGCCACGTTGTTGCACCGCAGTGGCCAATCACTGGCCGATTGGATGGACGGCAGTTTCAAGCCATACCCCCAAATCCTGGTGAATGTGACGGTGCCGGACCATCAACGGCGCCAGCAGTGGCAGAGCTGCGCTCCATTGCAGGAGGCGGTGCAGGCCGCAGAAGCAGCTATGCAGGGTTGCGGGCGTGTGCTCGTGCGCGCTAGTGGCACTGAACCGCTGCTGCGGGTGATGGTGGAGGCTGCCGATCAGCAGTTGGTGGACCACTGGTCGAGCCAGCTGGCCGCTACAGCCCAGAAGCATCTTAAGTAGGACTAGCTTCCAGGCATTCCCTAGCCAGGCATAGGGCTCCGCTGCAGGCATCTGCGGCGGGAATCCGTAGGTGGGCTCCAGGGCAGCACACCTCAAGGCAGGCCGCTAGCCGTTGGCGCAACAAGACAAGGTGCTCCAATGCACCGCCCATGGGCCACACCGGCGGGGAATCCAGCTGAAGCCGTGCGCTGATGGTGGCTGCCATTAATGCCAGGGCCTGGGCGGAGCGCTCTACAACAGCAGCCGCGTCTTCATCACCTTCGCTGGCGGCGATCGCCACAAGCGGTGCCAGGCGGGCGAAGCCCGCGGCCCCGAAGCCAGGCTCTACCACCAAAGCCTTGATGGTTTGGGCTGCCTGGGGGTCTTCTTTGTTCACATTTAGTCCCGCCCATATCCGGGCTCGCAGGGGCGAATCGAGCTGGCGGCCATCTGCCATCGCCAAGCTGAGTGCTAGACCATCGCGGCCGATGTCCGTGGCCGAGCCAGCCCCATCGAGCAGCCAGCCCCAGCCTGAGCAGCGATGTTCATGGCCTGCTGGATTGCGCCCAACGGCGATGGTGCCCGTGCCGCTGATCACAACGATGCCGCCCTGGTGGTTGCCCATGGCTCCGCGCAGAGCAGTGCGCTCATCCCCCGTTACTACTACGCGCTCAAGGGGTAGTTTCAGTGCATCTACCGCCAGCTGCCGGCCGAGCCGCTCGACGGAGCTGCCCACTTCGATGCCACTGGCGCCAATGCCGGCGGATAGCAGGGGCGTGCCGCTGTGCGGCAGATGTAGCCGGGCCTGCACCAGGCTGATTTGCAGGGCCTGGCGGAAGCGCTCGGGGCCGTCTGCTGAGGCCAGATGGCTCACTCCAGGCCCCTGACCTTCACCCAGCATTTCACCACTGCAGGCATCGCTGAGGCGACAGCTGGTGTGGGTTTGGCCGGCATCGAAGCCGGCAATCAGGCGCGTCTCAGCCACGTCCTTCGGCCCGGCTAGCTCCGGCCGCCAGGGTCGCGATGCAAAACCAGCCGCTTAATTGCACCTCCGGCCGGAAAAAGATCGTGTCGGTGAGTCCCTGCACCGTGAGCCCAACAATCACGGCGATCGCCGCCAGGGCAGGCAGGCTGAAGCAGCTATCGCTGCGCCAGTGGCTGGTAGCGCTGCGCAGGCTGGCCAGCAGCAGTCCGATTCCGGCTAGCAAGCCAGGAATGCCGGCTTCCACAGCCAGCTCCAGGGGAATGGAGTATGCGCTCAGCGCGTTGAACTTGGGTTGCTGAAACAGCGGATAGATCTGGTTAAAAGCGTCGTTGCCGGGGCCGATGCCAAGCCATGGGCGGGCCTGAACCATATCCAGTGCTGCTAGCCAGACGTTGATGCGGAAGTTGTTGGAGCTGTCTTGCCGGCCAGCCACCAGGCTCATCACCCGCACGCGCAGCGGCTCCACCTGTAACACCAGCACTACGAGCAGGACGCCGCCGCCAAGTAGCAGCAGCAGGGGGAACAGGCGACGCCAGAACAGGGGCCAGGCCCGGGTGGCGCGCACGGCTAGCAGCAGCGAGATCACTGCCGCCTCGGCCACCAAACCCATCCAGGCGCCGCGGCTGTAGGTGAGCACCAGAGCGGCGACTCCCAGCACCAGGGCAGTGAGGGCAAAGAGCTTGCGGGCTCGGCCCGGCCAGCTCAGCAGGGCTACCAGGGCTAGGGGCAACACCGGCAGCAGGTATCCCGCAAGCAGGTTGGGGTTTTCGAGGGTGCTGTAGATGCGCACCGTGCCATCTGCCACGGAGTTGGGGTCAGCCCAGCGGGCTAGTTCGCCGTTGTCGCTGTAGAGCTGGCGGATTCCAATCACGCAGGTCACTAGGTTTCCAGCCAGCAGCGCCGCCACGATCCGGTCCCACCAGATGGGCGCCAGGGTCAGCAGTTGGCGCATCAGTGCGTAAACGCCCAGGTAGCTCACAAGTTTGACCAGCCCCTTCGCGGCAGCCAGGGGCACCGGTGAGAAACCGGTGGACAGCAGGGCGATGGCAAGGATCCCCAGAATCCAGCGGTCGATCTCTAGCAGAGGGCCAGGGGTAGTGGTAAGGGCCAGCAGTAGCCATAAAAGGCCGCTGGCCAGCACCAGCAGGCTGAGCCCGCTTCGGGTTACCAGGGGCAGGCCAGCCATCAGGGCGCAGAGCACCAGGCCGGCTATCAGGGTTAAATGGCGCCCCAGGGGGCCACTTTCAGCGCGCTGCAGGCAGCCCTGCCAGCACAACAAAATTGGCATTGGGGGGGAGCTCAAGGGGTGCAGGCTGGCTTCAGGCCCGATTATCAATTGCTACGAGCTGATCTTCCAGATTGCGGTCGTTGCGTTGGTAAAGCACCCGGTAGACCGGTAATCCTTGGCTAAGTACGTAGGTTTCGCGCTCGGTTGGCACCGCTAGGGGGTTGCTGGCACGCCAGGGGCGCCCATCTGCGGCCGGACGATCGAAGCCGCCGCTGGCCTCGATCAGCTGCACCATCGGCGTGATCAACGCCAGCACATCGCTCTGAATAAACAGTTCACGCCCGGGGCCCATGGCTCCGGCCAGGGCCAGCAGCAGGGCGGGCTGCAGCACCCGCCGCTTTTGATGCTTTTGCTTGAACCAGGGATCTGGAAACTGGATCGTCACCCGCTGCAGCAGGCCGGCGGGCAGGGCCCCCAGCCAGTCCTGCAGGCTGATGTTGGCATTGCAGAATAAGAAGTGGAGGTTGCCGAGCCCCAGGGCCTGGCGGTCGGCTTCGGCGGCGTCTACTAACGCCCCTCGGATTTCAACTCCCAGGTAATTGCAGTTGGGCTGGTGCTTGGCCATAGCAAGTAAGAAGCGGCCGCGGGCGCAGCCAATGTCCAGATGCAGTGGCAGCTCCGAAAGGCTGAACAGCTCGGCTGGCGGCGGCAGGGGCCGGGGCTGTTGGTAAAAGTGGCTGAGCGGATTGACGTGCTGGCGCACCTTCAGCCGTCTCCACGCGGTACCAAGAAGGCCAGGCTGGCGGTATAGCCGTGCAGATGGGTGCTGCCGGCGACCGGGCCGATCTCGCCGTTGCAGAACGATCCGGCGATGGGCACCTGGTCAAACACTTCTCGGCAGAGCTCCACGTCGCCATCGGCGCTGCCGTAGAGCCCAACGCCACGTCCGAGGCAGGCAAACAACAAGGCGGCTAGAGGCTCAGGGTTGCGCCGCCGCTGTCTGGTCAGGAGCTGGAGCAGTTCCAGCCTTGAGGCGCTGGCATCGCGCAGCTGGAATTGCACCTGCTGCCCCACCCGCATCCTTTCAGCCACGGCTACGGCGCCGTTGCGGGGATCTACACCAAGCAGGTTGCGCACCAGAAAAGCAGTTGGTCCATCTGGGTCTGCAGCGCTGAGACTGAAGTTGCTGCGGCCCACGCCTAGAAACAGTGAGTGCTTAACCAGCTCCCGCTCCTCGGGACTCAGATCCGTGAGGATCGCCTGAAGCGCTGCTACAGGGCTGCGGCGGGTCTGGCCCTGGCTTACCTCCAGCACCACGTTGCGCTGGACCTGCTCTACATCAAAAACCGGACCGATCGGCCGGCAGCCCTGTGCCACCACTGGATCGAGCTGCCATGACCCACCAATTAGGCAGCCGACAGCACCGCGAACCACCTGATCTCCAAATAGCAGGGAGCCATGGCCTGAGCTGTGTTGTCCGGCGATGCCGCCAATCTTCGCCGCCTCTGGACAGGCGTAATCCAGGCCACTGATCAGATCGTTGATGCGGGAGCAGCTGGGATCAACCAGCAGCAGCATCGAGGGGCTGGAAGCTGATGGAGCATCTAGCAGGGCGCGCCAGGGATCAGCCGAGCCGTCGAGGTCGGGCAAGCATTCGGTGTCAATCGCAAAAGGATGGAGCTCGGCGCCAGGAAGGCGCAGCAGGGTGACGCTTAGGGCCGGCTTGTTTTCCAGCTCATGGGGGCTGCCGCCGGCATCGGTGCCCACGACCCCACCACCTAGGCAGCCAATCCAATGGCTGGCTTGGATTTTTTCCTGCAGTAGGGGCAGTAGCCGGGGCAGGTCGCTGGCGTAGCTGGCTGCTGCGAAGACCAAGACCAGATCAGCTGGACCAGCCCCCCTCAGCTGGTTGGCAATGTCTTCAACCGAGGCCTGCAGTGAGGTTTCGCTGGCTAGGGCGGTGCGGCACCAGGCCTGGGCCGGAGGGGCCCCGAAGGTGCCAGATAGCCAGCTGGGCAGTGAGAAGGCAGCCATAACTTTGACCCTATCGCTTGCCGGGGAAGCGGATAATGGCGCCTTACCGAACCACACGCGTGCTTGCTGCCCTGCCAGAACCGCTGTATCGCTCCTTGGTGTGGCTCGACGTCCGGCTGGCGATGCTATTCAGCGTCGGCTTGCCCCTAGTACTGCTGATCTGGGCGTCGGTTCGCAAGGAGGAATCCTTAGTGCGCCTGCTGGGGATCTATTGGAAAGTGGCCAGCCTATTGATGCTCTCAACTCTTCTGCTCACCGACAGGCGGCCCCTCGGCTTCCTGGTTTTGCTGCTGGCCCAGCTGCTGGTGGTGCTGAGCGTCTGGTTCTGGGTGGATCTCAACGAAGAGCTGGCCGACCTGCCACCGTGGCGTCCCTTGCCCCTGACGCTGCGCATCTGGCGATGGAGTCTCACAGTGTGGGCTTTGCTTGGCGCCCTGCTCAATGCCACGGCTCTTGGCTGTATGGGCCGCGGCGCCCTGGCCCAGCCATTTTGTGCCGTGTGGATTCAGCCACCCCTTGGCCTGCACCGTCATGTTCAGGGGCTATTTGCCTTCATTTTTGGCGGTGAATGGACCCCTGCGGTGGCCGCCTTCATCGGTTATGTGGGTTTGGTTGCCTACGTAGTGGGACTGTTGCAGTGGCTGCTGGTGCGGCTGCCCAAGCAGGGGCGAATCGCAGGCGATTTTTGAGGATCAGCCCCATTGCGTCCTATCTCGCCATGCTCCTCTCCGCTGCATCTGTGATGGCACTGCTTGCCAGGTTGGAAGAGTTGAGCCGGGAGCGTCCCGATCGGGTGCTGCGCCTCAGGGGCCAGCTTCAGTTGGCGGCAGGCCTGCTAGAGCCCTACGAGCTTCTGATCTATCGAGGCTTTTCCAGCAGCACCACCCACCCCACCGATTTCGATCCGGACCAGCCATTGCTGCTCGAGGGGGCGGTGATCGAAACGGCTGAATTGCTCCTGGCTCCGCTGAATCCGGCCGCGGAACAGCTGTTGGCTGGGCCCGTTTCCCCTGAGGCTTTCCTTGATCTCGGCGGCTGGGGTTGAGCACTCAGATCAGTCCATTCCACATAGGCGGTGCCAATCCCCGCAGCAGGATTCCAGCTGGGCGGCGTGGCATTGCAGCTGGGCCAGGCTGGCTAGTTCGAAATCGACAAAATCAAATCCTGGCGCCACCGTGCAGCCCATCAGGCTCCATGTGGTGTTTTCAGCCACGGGTTCAGCTGCGAACCAGCTGCCGGCAGGCACCACGACCTGGGGCCGTTCTCCGGCGCTTAAATCAAGCCCAAGCCGGCTTATGCAAGCCGGGCCATCTGGGCTGAGTTGATAGATCAGAAGGCTGCCTCCGCCATGGTGATGCCAGAGCTCATCGGAGCAGATTCGATGCCAGCTCGACCACTCACCTGCGGAAAGTAAAAACAGAATCGCCGTGCTGGCGGCTCGGGGTCCGCGCGGTGTATCGACTATTTCGCTGGCCCGGTAGGTCTCGCGGTAGTGGCCACCCTCTGGATGGGGTTGGAGTTTCAGCTGATCAATTAGTGACTTGGCGTTCAGCACAGCACCGCCACGCAACGGCCGCAGAGGCTGGGATGGGTGCTGTGCTGGCCGATGTCGGTTTCGTAGTGCCAGCAACGCTCGCACTTTTGGCCTTCAGCCTTGGCAATGCGCACCGTGATGCAGTTTTTACTGGCTTCAGCCAGCAGCTCGGCAGGCGCCACGCCGCCTTCCTGCAGTCCCGATACCAGCAGCCAGTCGGCCAGGTTGTCGACGCTGGGGTGGCTTGAGCCAGCTAGCCAGTTCAGGGCCTCCGCCGTGCTGGCGCTGCCTGATTCCAGCACTAGCTGCACCTGGGCCTCAAGCGAAGCACCCAGCTGGCCGCTGGCGCGGCAGCTCTCCAGTTGGCGATTCACCAGCGATCGCAACTCCAGGATTTGCTCCATCGGCACCTCCAGTTGCGCTTGGCGCCACCCATCGGGGGCGTTGGGCCAGCCCCGTTCAAACACCGAGGTTTCAGCTACCGGGTAGGGCAGGTTTTGCCAGATGTCCTCGGCCATGTGGCAGAGCACCGGCGCGATCAGGCCGGCGAGACGCTCCAGCACCAGACTCAGCACCGTTTGGCAGCTGCGGCGGCGGAACTCATCGGCGCCGCTCACGTAGAGGCGGTCCTTGGCGATATCGAGGTAGACATTGGAGAGGTCCACCACGCAGAAGTTCTGCAGGGCCTGAAAGAAGCGGTAAAACTCATAGCGCTCGAAGTCGCCCGTGACGCTGTCGATCAGGGCGGCGGTGCGTTGCAGCATCCACTGGTCCAGCAACGGCAGCTCGGCGTAGGCAACGGCATCGCGCTCCGGCGCAAAGTCGTGCAGGTTGCCCAGCAGGTAGCGGGCCGTGTTGCGCACCTTGCGGTAGACATCGGCTAGCTGCTTCACGATCCCTGGGCCAAGGGGCACGTCTGCCGAGTAATCCACTGAGCTCACCCAAAGCCGCAGCACATCTGCGCCGTAGGCCGGCTCTTGCTTTTCGTTTTTGCCGCCCTCCACCAACACCCCTGGATCCACCACGTTGCCTAGCGATTTGCTCATCTTTCGGCCCTTCTCATCGAGGGTGAAGCCATGGGTGAGCACCCGCTTGTAAGGGGCGTGGCCGTTGACCGCCACCGATGTGAGCAAGCTGCTCTGGAACCAGCCGCGGTGCTGATCGCTGCCTTCTAGATAAAGATCGGCGGGGTAGCCCAGGCCCCGCTCCTGGAGCACACCAGCCCAGGAGGAGCCGGAGTCAAACCACACGTCCATGGTGTCGCTGCCCTTGCGCCATTGGCTGGCTTCGGCGGCGTAGGCCTCAGGCAGCAGGCCGGCTTCATCGCGCTGCCACCACACATCAGCACCGTGCTCCGCGATCAGGGCCTGTATGTGGCCCAGGGTGGCTTCGTTGAGCAGCACCTCTTTTGTTTCGCGGTGATAAAAAACGGGGATCGGCACCCCCCAGGTGCGCTGGCGGCTGATGCACCAGTCGCCCCGCTCGCTCACCATCGCTTCAATCCGGTTGCGGCCACTGGCTGGCAGCCACTCCACCTCGGAGATAGCGCCAAGAGCGGCGGCGCGGAAGCCCTCCACTGAGGCAAACCATTGTTCGGTGGCGCGGAAGATTGTTGGCTTCTTGGTGCGCCAGTCGTAGGGATAGCGGTGTTCATAGCGCTCTTTCTTGAGCAGCAGGCCGGTGGCTTCCAGGGCACTCAGGATCGTGGGATTGGCGTCCTTGAGCACGTTGGTGCCTGCAAAGGGCCCAGCTTCGGCGGTGAGGTTGCCGGCTTCATCCACGGGGCAGAGCACCGGAAGGCCGTATTTCTTGCCGGTGTTGAAGTCGTCTACGCCGTGGCCTGGGGCGGTGTGCACCAGGCCTGTGCCGGTCTCGGTGGTGATGTAATCGCCGCCAATCACCACCGGGCTGGTGCGATCTAGCAGCGGATGGCGGTATTTAATTCCTTCTAGTTCGCTGCCCTTAACGCTTAAAAGAGGTGTGAGATCCAGTCCCAGGCTGGCTTGCAGGCTTTCACGCAGTTCAGCAGCCACCACCAGATGGCTGGCAGCTGGGGTGGGAGTGTCGCCCCTCGGAGCCACGGCGCAGATGGCGTAGTCCAGTCGTCCATTCACTGACACCGCCAGGTTGGCCGGCAGCGTCCAGGGGGTGGTGGTCCAGATAGCCACTGCAAGTCCACCGGCCCCTGTGGCCGCAGCGGCAGCCAAACCGGCGGTTTCTAATTGGGCTGCCAGGGCCGTGGGTAGCTCCACCACCAGGAATGCCGCGAAAACGCTGGGGGAGCTGTGGCCGTCGGGATATTCGAGTTCGGCTTCGGCCAGGGCAGTGCGGGAGCTGGGGCTCCAGTGCACCGGTTTGAGCCCCCGATAGACGTGGCCAGCCAGCACCATGGCGCCGAAAACGCCGATCTGGGCGGCCTCGTAGTCCCTCTGCAAAGTGAGGTAAGGCGTTTCCCAGTCGGCCCAGATGCCCCAGCGGCGGAAGCCGGTTTTTTGGCCCTCCACCTGCTCGAGCGCATAGGCGTAAGCCTTCTGGCGCAGCGTTACCGGCGTGAGTTCTGCCCGTTCGCTGCTGCTAAGCCCCTGCAGCACCTTTAGCTCGATCGGTAGGCCGTGGCAGTCCCAGCCCGGCACGAACCTCGCCTTCTTGCCCTGCAGTAGGGCAGTTTTGTTGATGATGTCCTTAAGAATCTTGTTGAGGGCGTGGCCCACGTGCAGGGCCCCGTTGGCGTAGGGAGGGCCGTCGTGCAGGGTGAAGGCCTTGCCGGGGTTCTGCTGGCTCAGACGCTCGTAGAGCCGCTGCTGGGCCCAGAACGCCTGGATTTCTGGCTCGCGCACCTTGGCATTGGCCCTCATCGCAAAGGGCGTCTGCAGAAGGTTGAGCGTGTCCTTGTAGGAGACGGGCGCAGAGCTGGCGGTCACGTCGCCTGGAGGCAGCAGAGCTGATTATCCCGCCTGGCTGCTGGAGGCCTCGGGTAGCGGTTGTGGTTCCGGGATTTCGACCGTGTCCAGGTTGTCGATCTCGCTGATTGAGCTCGGCTCTTCCGGGCGCACCCAGAGTTTGCCTATGGCTTTTGGCTGGCCCTGCTGCTTTAGCCATTGGCTGACACCTGAAGTAGCAGTTGTCAGCAAGGCGAGCAGATGGGTCAGGCTGGCAGTGGCCTGTTGCAGGCTGGTCTGCCAGCGTTCCGCTGACCAAAGCCGCTGTTGCTCATCATCAGTGAGCTGTCGCCAGCGGCCCTGGGACACCTCGCCGGCGAGTCTGCCGATCAACAGGCCCCCGCAAAGCACACCCAGCATTGGTGCGCCAGTTAGGCGATCGGCACTGGTTACAAGCACCAGGCCCAGTAGCAGCACCACGGCGCCCCAGACCGAATCCCGCGGCCGACTCAGTTCGGTGGCCAGTAGCGGCAGCAGCAGGATGGCTAGACCCAGCAGCAACGCCAGTAGTCCGCCCAGGGTGGCGAGCATGGCCAGAAGGCATGGAGTCCCCCATTGTGGGCGCTGCCAAGCGTGTGTCCCTACAGTCGCGTTCTGCCCACCTGGCGGAATTGGTAGACGCGCTGGTTTTAGGTACCAGTGGCTTTGGTCGTGGGGGTTCAAGTCCCCCGGTGGGCATCACCATTTTATTAAGTTGCCTTGATGCAACGTTCTGGGATCTGGTTCAGCTGAGATGACACAGGTTCTGGCTGCTTCTCCAACTGCCCTGGTCTCCGATGGGGGAATGGCGTCTCCCTCGCGGCTTGTCCCGCGAGAATTTCTTGATCCGCCTGCACCCTGGAACCCCACGGTTGGCCTTTTTTTGGCTGGCTACGGCTTAGCTGCTCTCACGATTTGGGGCTGGTTTGCGGCTGGTTGGCCCCTGCCCGTGCTGCTTGCTACCGGATTTCTGGCCCTGCATTTAGAGGGCACGGTGATTCACGACGCCTGCCATAACGCAGCCCATCCGCACCGCTTCTGGAATGCGGTGATGGGCCATGGAGCTGCTCTGCTGCTTGGTTTCAGCTTTCCTGTTTTTACCAGGGTGCATTTGCAGCACCATGCCCATGTCAATGATCCAAAGAACGACCCTGATCACATCGTCAGCACTTTCGGCCCTTTGTGGTTGATTGCACCTCGATTTTTCTATCACGAGTTGTTCTTCTTCCGCCGCCGTTTGTGGCGTCGTTATGAATTATTTGAGTGGGGCCTAGCCAGAGCCATCTTTGTGGCGATCGTTTTGGCTGCAGCAAAATTCGGCTTTTTAGACTTTATTTATAATTGCTGGTTTGCTCCTGCCCTAATGGTGGGTGTGACCTTGGGCTTGTTCTTCGACTACTTGCCCCACCGCCCTTTCCAATCTCGCAATCGTTGGCACAACGCCCGCGTTTATCCGGGCAGGTTGATGAATTGGCTTATCATGGGTCAGAACTATCACCTGATTCATCACCTATGGCCATCTATACCTTGGTTTGAATATCGCCCTGCTTATCACGCAACTAAGCCCATTCTTGATGCAAAGGGTTCGCCCCAAAGGCTTGGCTTGTTTGAAACCAAAAATGATGGGTTAAATTTCCTCTACGATATTTTCCTGGGTGTTCGTAGTCATCGCAAAAAGCGCAGCAAGCTCCGGCCCATTGCGGCCTTAATGCCTACACGCCATTACAGAAGGCGAGTGCTGGAATTGCTTCACCGCACTGCGATTTCTCCGAGTGGCTAATCGGAATTTTACTAAGTTCAGGTAGCCACTATTTTTGGAACGCGTATGAAATCTCCCTCCCTTAGGGGAGCTTCATTTAGAAGCTCTTCACGCACGTCTGTGAGGGTCACCAAATCTTCGCGGCTAACGTTTACTACTTCCACGGCTCGAGTGGTGGCGGGTACTCCTTCAGTGTCTACTGTTTCAAGTTGGGCTACGTAATCGAGGATGCGCTCGAGCTGGCTGGTGTAGGTGGCGATCTTGGCTTCAGGTATGTCTAGGCGGGCCAGCTTGGCCACTTTGCGCACGTCATCTGCAGTGATCTTGCTCATCGAGTTCTATCGGCTGGTACGACGCTAGCGCTCAGGCCAGAAAGTCTTTCAGGTCTGAAGCAAGTGCGTTGGCGGCCAGTTCCAAAAAGCGCTCGCCATGGCTGGCCTGGGCCAGGTATGGGTTGGAGCCCATGCGGCCATCGGGGTGGCGGCGGCGGAAATCTTCAGGGCCGTGGATCGGGCCGGCCGGCGCCGGCTCAGGCAGAGGTCTCTGTTTGGTCTGCAGGCTGGGTTCGAGGTGCAGCGTGAGGGCTATTTCGCTGGGGGTGGCGTGGTGACCTTCCTCTTTGCCATAAAGGTTGCGCGCCTCCTGCATTACCGGGCCAGCCATGAACCAATTGGCCAGCTTGCAGCGCAGCTGCGGCGCCACCTTTAGGCCCCGATCGGCGGCGGTGGTATAGGCCTGGGCGAATGCGGCCTTGCTGGTGGCGATGTTGCCGCCGTGGCCATTGATCACGTAGATGCGCTCGAAGCCGTGTCGCGCCAGCGACAGCACGATGTCGTGCAGTACTGCCAGAAGGGTGGATGGTTGCAGGCTCACGGTGCCAGCAAAGCCCAGGTGGTGCTCTGCCATGCCGAAGGCTTGGGCCGGAGTAACAAGTACGCCTGTGCGTTTGCCCACCTCGAGAGCAACGGCCTCGGCCGTGAGCGCATCAGTGCCGATGGCTCCCGTTGGGCCGTGCTGCTCGGTGGAGCCCAGCGGCACGATCACTCCCCTGCAATTTTCCAGATATTCCTCTACCTCAGGCCAGCTACGCAGTTGCAGGCGAATGGCATCGTTTGAGCTGGCGGATTGGATCATGGTGAACAGCAGGTAGACCCTGGAGACTGACTAATGTTTTGATGCAAGCAGTGCCTAGGCCAATGCTGCACCGCAAGCTTCATCAGTTTTGTGCCGAACAGCGCCCTGTGTGGGTCTTTCTGCGCGACCAGCAGCGCTGGATTGAGGAGGCCACGGTGGTGGAGATCGATGGGGATCTCGTCACCCTGCGCTACGACGCCGAAGACGACGACGAAACACACAGCTGGGAAGAGAGCGTGCGGCTCGATTCGATCGGGGCCGTTAGTACCCGTCTTGCATACGTATGCCGCAGCGGCAGCCCGGACGATGTGATCACCTCCGAAGATTGCCCCGAGGCAGAGAGGCTGCCTAGTCAGGGTCAGTGAGCCGTGCCGTTGCCGTCGTAGTCGTCGGTGTCGTAGTAGCCGCCTTTGGTGCCAAAAAACAAGGTGGCAAGCACGAATAGGCCGCTGCCGAAGATCAGCACGGTGGCAAGCGAGAAACCAGAGGTATGCATGGTGGACCCTGTTCTTGTCGCTTGGGACTTCATTCTGCTGGCGGTTGATCCCAGTAGCGATTAACGAGCCGATCTTGTGGGGAATCCATGGCCGAAGACCTGCTTCGCCCGCCCCGCCGAGCAGGTTGCCCCCGAGTCCATCTGCTGCCTGCCACGGCTATTGCCGCTGCTTTCCCAGCACGGAAAGTTGTTTGTTGAGCCTGGACGGTTTTATGTGTATGTGAGCTATGGCATTCACCACTGCGTCAACGTGGTGACAGGCCGAGGTGAATGGGCCAATGGTGTGCTGCTGCGCCGGCGCTTTTGGCGCGCTGCTTTGGTATCGCCCTCTCCAACGACGCTCAGCTGATTCATCCCGACCACGGCTTGTGGATCGCTCCGCGGCTGCCAGAGCTGGCAGGGTTGAGCGCTGCCGAAATGATGCAAACCAGTCGAATCGGCATCAGCCAGGCTCAGGGCCTTCCCTGGCGTTGGTATTTGCGGGCCAGTCGCAGTATCAGTAGGCGGGTCAAGGGTGATCGCCAACCAGCACAATCTCCAGTGGTGTGAGTGGCATCCGCACACCTTGTCAAAACGATGGCATCCACCCCATGAAGAGGACTAGCAAGTCACCGGTCAGGGATAGCGGACAGCAGGCGCTGGGGTAGTGGACAGCCTTAGGAGCCCTGTTCAAACTCAGCCTGTCGACTCGTGGGTGTAGCTATGAATTCGGAGTATTTGGAGCCTTTCCTTTTTGCTTGGCTTGCTTTGCTGGTCGTGTGCGCACTGCTGGCAGCTCGCTTAGCGCAATCAAACGGCAACGACGGCGTTGTTTAGGTGCAACTCTGGGCTACTAAAAGGGAGCTATTAGTGCTCTTTGATATTGCCATTGGTAGTGCGGTTCAAATCTTCTCCACTTCTGGCGCCCTCACCAGAACCTTCTCCCCGGGGACTCTTGTCCATCTTGGCGCCAAGGGCTCGGCAGGACTCCATTGGATCAACGCCCGAGGCCACACCTAATGACTTGCGCAGGGCATCAAGCTGAGCCACTGATTCGAGATCAATATTGGTGGCTACCTGCTCACAGGTCAGCTTTTTGAGGGCCTCAGTATCTGGTAGGGCACATCCAGCCAGCAATACAAGGGCGATGCAGGTTCCAACGGGGGTACTCCTGATCATCGCCGTGAATATGAAATCGGGCTCAAGGTAAGGACTAAAATCTTCAAAATTTCGGCCAGGTTCATGAGGCGCTACCAAATTCGCCGCGACGATGGCATCAGTGATGGCATCGCCCTGCTGATTTTTGGCTACGGGGTATATGAGCTGCTGATCTCCAACATCGAAGCGGCCCACGAAGACGGCAAAGGTACTGGCAGCAGC
>JAQCGH010000001.1 GCA_027620015.1 Cyanobacteriota bacterium | reverse complement strand
CGTGGTTCGCCAGCAGCGAACCCCTGCCGTCAAAGCACCGGTGGTTGCGGCAACTCCCCGTAATCAGGAGGCGGTGGCAGCACTAGGACGGCTGGAGCCGGCTGGTGATGTGCGCTTGCTGGCGGCCCCTATCAGTGGCATTGGCGGCAGCCCCCGGATCTCCGATCTTTTAGTTGAGGAAGGCGACCGTGTCAGCAGTGGCCAGCTGCTAGCCCGCTTTGACACAGCTCCCACCCTTGTGGCCCAACAACGGCTAATTGAGGCTCGCCTTCTCAACCTTGACACCAGATTGGCTGTACAAACCCGCGACGTCCGTCGCTACCGCCAGCTGAGTCGTTCTGGAGCTATACATATTGGTGAGCTGGACAACCGCGAGACGGACCTCCTCAAGCTTGAGGGAGATCGCAATGAAGCTTGGGCTGAACGCGAGAAACTCAAAGCTGAGTTGTGGCTTACCGAGTTAAGGGCGCCTATGGCTGGCACCGTCCTGAAACTCCACGCTCGTGTTGGAGAGCGCCCAACAGACAAAGGCGTGCTTGAGCTTGGTGCCAGCAACCGCATGCAAGCCTTGATCGAGGTTTACGAAAGTGATATCGACAGGGTTCGCCTCGGCCAGAGGGTCTCTCTGATAAGTGAAAACGGTGGTTATCAAGGCACGCTTTCAGGAGAAGTGATTCGGATAAGCCCCCAAGTTCGACAACGTGCAGTGCTTTCAACTGATCCCACCGGAGATGCGGATGCCAGGGTCGTGGAGGTACGGGTCGCCCTAAATCCTGCAGACAGCAAGCGAGTGCGCGATCTCACTGGCCTAAAGGTGATTGCGCGCCTCGCTGCCAACAGGTCGCCTGAGCAGCGCTGATGCTTAGCCGTATTTGGCAGGGCCGACGCATTCCTCTTGCCTGGCTGCTGTTGACTCGCCAGCCCGTGCGATTGGCTGTCGCCCTGGCTGGCATCGCCTTTGCCGGCATCTTGATGTTCATGCAGCTTGGCTTTAGGGATGGCTTATTTGATGCCAGCGTCACTATTCATCGCCTGCTTGACACCGACCTGGTGTTAATCAGCCCTCGTTCCAGCAGCTCGGTGAGCATGGCCGGCTTTCCCAGCCGACGTCTTGTGCAGGCCATGGCAGATCCTGATGTGGAGGGGATTACTCCGGTTCACTGGAATTTGCTGTTGTGGCGCAACCCCGACACAAGGTCGACACGCTCAATTCTCACCTTGGGCTTTGAGCCCGCCGATCCACTGTTTACCGATCCCAGCCTTACACCTAAGGCAAAGCTTCTTCAGGATCGGGGCCGAGTGCTGTTTGATGAGCTCTCCAGGCCTGAATTCGGCCCAGTAGCCGATTGGTTTCGTAGCGGGCGCACTGTTGAAAGCGAAATTAATGGCAAAAAAATAAGGGTGGCTGGCCTGGTTGGGCTCGGCACGTCCTTTGGCGCTGACGGCAATCTGCTCACCAGCCATGAGACCTTTCTCGAGCTGCTGCCAAACACTCCTCCCGGCAGCATTGAGGTAGGCCTGATCCGCTTGCGCGCTGGGGCCGATGCCGATTCGTTGGTTGAAAGGCTGCAGCGAGATCTTCCTGATGACGTCAGCGTGCTGACCAAAGATGGATTCATCGCTTTTGAGCAGAACTACTGGCGATCCAGCACCTCGATCGGCTTCATTTTCACCCTCGGCGCTGCCATGGGCTTTGTGGTGGGCTGTGTAATCGTTTATCAGATTTTGTATTCAGACGTCAGTGATCACCTGCCGGAATACGCCACCTTGATGGCGATGGGCTATCGCCTGCCCACGCTGCTCGGAGTGGTGGCTAGGGAGGGGATTTTGCTTGCTGTATTTGGCTATTTACCTGCCTACGCTGCCGGCCAGGGTCTCTATCTGCTGGTGCGAAACGCCACCCAGCTACCTGTATCAATGAACCCCACCCGGGCAATAACGGTGTTCATCTTGATTTTGGTGATGTGTATGGGCTCAGCAACCCTGGCCATGCGGCGCCTTGGAGATGCCGACCCCGCGGAGATTTTTTGATGGCTGCGATGGTCCATCTAGAAGGATTGAGGCATTCATTTGGCAGTGGCGTCAATCGCCGCCAGGTGCTTCAAGAGATCAGTCTTTGCGTTGATGCCGGTGAGGTGGTGCTACTTACCGGTCCCTCCGGCTGCGGTAAAACAACACTTTTGACCCTGATTGGGGCACTTCGCCAGGTACAGGAGGGCTCGGTAAAGGTGTTTGGAGAAGAGCTCAAAGGAGCTAGCCGTGCCGCCAGGCTCAAGTTACGTCGCAGGATTGGCATGATCATTCAGGGTCACAACCTGCTCAGGTGCCTTACGGCAGAACAAAACGTTCAAATGGGTGCAGACCTGCTGCAAGGACTTAGTTATCGCGCTCGTAGGGATCGATCTCGGGAATGGTTGCGAGCCGTGGGCTTGAGCGACCATCTCAGCAAGCTGCCCCATGATCTCTCAGGTGGGCAAAAACAAAGGGTCTCCATCGCCCGTGCTCTTGCTGCCAGGCCCCAGCTTTTATTAGCTGATGAGCCCACCGCATCTTTGGATTCCCATACCGGTCGTGAGGTGGTCGAGTTGCTTAAGGGTTTAGCTAAAGACCAGGGATGCGGTGTATTGATGGTCACTCATGATCCTCGGATTCTTGATGTGGCAGACCGGCTAGTGCAGATGGAGGACGGTCGGTTGAGCAAGGGCGCCTTCGCAATTGAGTAGAGTAAGGATTCGCATCTCTCCAACTCGCCGCTCGCATGGCTAAGCGCAGGAATCTCAAGAAGGAAAAGCAAGAGCGCAATCGCTCCTATGCGCGCAAATTCAAGAAGCGCAAGCTGCGCAACGACGGCCGCGGTGAAGGGGCCGGCAACGGTGTTACAGGTACTGCAAATAATGGTGGCGCCGCAGATTGATCAGTTCAGCCCATCCATTTCTAGGGGATCCGGGAGGATCCCTTTTTTTGTTTAGACCTTCGCTGCGACTCCGATGTTCCTCAGCGTCGTGATCCCCACCTACAACCGTCTGCCGATCCTGCAGAAATGCCTTCATGCCCTGGAGGCCCAGGATTTTTCAGCACTGATTACAGGCTATGAGGTTGTGCTTGTTGACGATGGCTCAACAGACGCCACTGTTGGCTGGTTGCGGCAGCACAGCCCGCAGCTTCCGCACCTGCGACTGATCGAGCAGGAGCACGGCGGTCCAGCTCAAGGCCGTAATCGGGGCGTGGAGGCAGCTCGCGGAGACGTGGTTGTGTTCATCGACAGCGACCTAGTGGTTACCCCCGGATTTCTGCTTAGCCACGCAGAAGCTCTAGAGCGCGAGTGGCAGCGGCGCGGTAACCGCCGCTGTTTCACATATGGATCCGTGATTAATACCGCCAATTTCCAGGATCCTTGCAGTGAACCACGCAAGCTTCAAGATCATTCCTTTGCCTATTTTGCCACCGGCAATGTGGCGATCGATCGGCAGCTGCTTGTAGAGGCTGGCCTGTTTGATACGCGATTCCGCTTGTATGGCTGGGAAGATCTGGAGCTCGGCGAACGGCTAAGGCGGCTTGGGGTTGTCTTAGTGCGCTGCCCTGAAGCTGTTGGCTACCACTGGCATCCGGTCCTGAATTTGGAGCAGATACCCGATTTGATTCGGGTTGAGCGGGAGCGCGCAAAAATGGGATTGGTTTTTTACTACAAGCACCCAACCCGCCGGGTCCGGTTGATGATCCAGTTCACTTGGCTGCATCGA
The DNA here is from genome assembly GCA_027620015.1 of Cyanobacteriota bacterium. Lineage (GTDB taxonomy): Bacteria > Cyanobacteriota > Cyanobacteriia > PCC-6307 > Cyanobiaceae > Cyanobium_A. The sequence continues at coordinate 98,610 of JAQCGH010000001.1, read as the reverse complement.
CTTCTCTGGGAAGCGCTCACCCTCGGCGGCATGCTTAATGAACGCAGTTTGCGACCCCTGCTGGCCTGGTTGATTCGCCGCGGCCATCAGGGGGTTGCCATGGAGCTATTGCGATTGCCGCTCAACCGCCTGGGAGTGCGGGCCCTGTTCGCAGAAGCGAAAGCATCCAAGGGCTGAGTTCCAGCTCCTTGCCCTCTTTGATAAGGTTCACAAGTAAAAATCACACCGCACACCTGCGTGTTTCGGGTGATCAGAAAAGCATTGCCCGTAGGCCTTTTCGGTCGCATGGGCCGTTCCTGATCCCTGGCAGGTGGAGGCAAACCCGAAACCCCAACCCCAAATTATGGCTGTTGTAACTCTCTCCGAAATGATGGAGGCCGGTGCTCATTTTGGGCACCAAACGCGCCGCTGGAACCCCAAGATGTCGCGCTACATCTATTGCGCCCGCAATGGGGTTCACATCATTGATCTAGTGCAGACCGCTGTCTGCATGAACAACGCCTACAAGTGGACTCGCAGTGCGGCCCGCAGTGGCAAGCGCTTTCTTTTTGTTGGCACCAAGAAGCAGGCCTCTGAAGTGATTGCCCTGGAGGCCACCCGTTGCGGCGCCTCCTACGTAAACCAGCGCTGGCTAGGGGGCATGCTTACTAACTGGACCACGATGCGTGCTCGCATCGATCGGCTCAAGGATTTGGAACGTATGGAGAGTTCAGGCGCCATCGCTATGCGACCTAAAAAGGAAGCTGCTGTGCTGCGACGCGAACTGGAGCGCTTGCAAAAGTATCTGGGTGGCTTGAAAAATATGCGCCGCCTGCCTGACGTAGTGGTGCTGGTGGATCAGCGCCGCGAAACCACCGCCGTGCTCGAAGCGCGCAAGCTAGATATTCCATTGGTGTCCATGCTTGACACAAACTGCGATCCTGATCTCTGCGACGTGCCTATCCCCTGCAACGACGACGCCGTTCGCTCCGTGCAGCTGGTGCTTGGCCGCCTTGCCGATGCCATCAATGAAGGCCGCCACGGAGCTCAGGATCAGGGCCGTGACGACGAGGGTTGATCACCCTTCTTCGCATCGTTCCACCTTTTTGTAACCCGTACCCCATACCCATTCATGGCTGAGATTTCGGCAAAGCTGGTTAAAGAACTGCGCGATAAAACAGGCGCAGGAATGATGGATTGCAAGAAGGCGCTTTCTGAATGTGGTGGCGATGCCACCAAGGCCACTGAATGGCTGCGTCAGAAAGGCATTTCTACAGCTGAGAAAAAGGCTGGACGTACTGCTGCTGAAGGTGCCGTGGGCAGCTACATCCACACAGGCGCTCGTGTGGGCGTGCTGGTTGAGGTCAACTGTGAAACTGATTTTGTTGCCCGTGGCGACATTTTCCAGGAATTGCTGCGCAATGTGGCCATGCAGATCGCTGCTTGTCCTGGTGTGGAATACGTAAGCATTGATCAGATTCCTGCTGAGATTTCGGAGCGCGAAAAATCCATCGAGATGGGGCGAGACGATCTCGAAGGCAAACCAGAGCAGATGAAGGTCAAGATCGTTGAGGGCCGAATCGGCAAGCGCCTCAAGGAGTTAGCCCTGCTGGATCAGCCTTTCATTAAGGACAGTGCCGTCACTGTGGCTGACCTGGTCAAGCAGGTGGCCGGCAAGGTGGGTGAAAACATCCAGGTGCGTCGCTTCACCCGCTTCACCCTTGGCGAGGGCATAGAGGTTGAGAAATCTGATTTCGCTGCTGAAGTGGCCGCCATGACTCAGGCGGTCTGATCATCAAGCCAGTGACCCCACTAGCAGCTGCCCATCAGCAGCTTGAGGCTCTGGAATCCCAGCTGGTGGACTCCAACCCCCAGCTTTATCGGCACCTCGCTCTGTACCTCCAGGTGCTTAGAGAAGGGCTCTTAAATGCTGTTCAGCAGGCCTGTTTCCACATTGCGACTCAGGTGCATCCTGATCGTTACAGCGAGTTGAATGCCAATAAGCGTCGCGTGCTGCATCGGCGCATCCGTAACCTGGTGCAGCGGACTAGCAGTTTGCTAACTGTCGAGCAGACAGCCCACCTGGCGGCTCAGATAGCGAGCGAACACAACAGACAACGCAGCCGCCAGCGCACCAGATTGCTAACAGCACTGGGTGCGGACGACTCCGAACCAGAGGAGCTCGAGCTGCCTGAGGAGAGACCGCCACGGGGATCAATCCACTTAGGAATGGCGCTGCCTATTGGAACAAACTTCCTCAGCGGATCCAGTTTCACTCCTCGCCCGGCTGCAGAGCTATCTAATCCTGTTATCAACAGCGTAGAGAGAGAAGAGGATGCAGAAAACGAGGCGGCTGGCCAAGAAGAACGTGAGGTGTCGATGCGGGCTATGGCGGAAGCCTTTAGCGATTGGTTGGCGGAGCCCTCCAGCCGTACTCAAACCCCATGGGAAGGGGGGCGCTTACCAGCAGATCCTTCGCTGCTGCTCGCCTGGATCGGTGGTTTTGAGAAGGCTCTCAGCCGACGTCTGCGCAATCTTTCCCATGCTCTAAACGTCGAGCTGCTGCGGCTGGGACTAACCACAACCCTTTTGCCAGTCAGCCTGCTTGATGCTGCAATTTCAACGCAATTAGATTCTCTAGAGGCTCCTGCAAATCTGCTGCGCTTGCCCCTACCCTTTGGGCCTGATTCTTCAGTTGATCGCCTTGAGTCAATATCAGTGCTGCTTCGGCCTGTCGACCTTGAGCATTGCCTGCTCAAATTGCACACTTGCCGTACCCGGCTCCAACAGCACAGGCAGGAGGTGCGCAGAATGGCACAGCACTATCGCCGCGTTAGGCGGCGGGTTCAGGCACTAGAGGCGGAAAAGCTTTGGCTGCAGGACATCAACCCAGCCCAGAGCCTGCCGAGGAACCCGGATTAGAGGCCTGGCTACGGGCTCTGCAGCAGGCCCTACTGGTGGAGGCCGACCGAGGATTTGTAGATCTAAAGGGCCGTCAAACCTGCTTCAGCAGTTTTGTGGTGCAGCAGTTGCAGCATCGGCCCCCAAATCTGCCTGCTGAAGCTTTTCGGCGACTACTTGATCTATCGGCCGGTTTTCAAGGCTATGGCGAGTTGCCGTTAGTCCGGCGCCAGATCTTGGTGCGAATTGCTAGGGAAAGGCTGCATGCTCTGCGCCAGGCGCAGCGGCCAGTGCTAGCGGTGGCGCCACCCAGGCTGCGGCTGACATCAACGTCCTCGACTACAAGCAAGGCCCCCAATCTTGAAAGCCTTAACGCTGATACTCCTCTCTCGGAAGTGCGCGGGGTCGGCCCAAAGACTGCCACCCGATTAGCCCAGCTCGGCTTGCTACTGGTGCGCGACTTAGTGCACTACTACCCGCGTGACTATCTCGACTACGCCAATCTCGTGCGGATCAACGGACTTAATCCGGGAACCACTGCCACGGTTGTTGCAACAGTGCGCCGCAGCCATGCCTTTGCAAGCCCTCGTAACCCAAACCTATCAATTCTCGAACTTCACCTTGTCGATTGCACTGGGAAGATCAAGGTGAGTCGCTTTTTTGCAGGGCAGCGGTTTTCTAGTCCTGGGTGGTTGCAATCCCAGCTACGTCTGTTTCCAGTTGGAGCAACGGTTGCGGTCAGTGGTCTGGTTAAAGAAACCCCTTATGGGCCTGCATTTCAAGACCCGTTAATGGAGGTGCTGGAATCGCCCCAGTCACCGGTGCGCTCCGAAACGATCGGCAGGCTCCTGCCTGTTTACGGCCTCACTGAGGGATTGGGTGCAGACCGGCTGCGCCAAGTTGTGGAAGCCGTGATTCCCTTGGTGAAGAGCTGGCCCGATCCCCTGCCTGAACTGCTGCTACGCAGCCAGAAGCTAATGGGCCGTTCTGAAGCGCTTACCCAGATTCATGGGCCCATCAGCCAGGAGCAGCTACAGGCCAGCCGCCGCCGCCTGGTATTTGATGAATTTTTGCTGCTGCAGTTGGGTCTGGCCCAGCGCCGCCGCCAACTGAGCCAAAGACCTGCGCCACCCCTGGCCCTGCCATCGGGTGGCGAGGGCCTGGTTCAGCGATTTCTGAGCATCCTGCCTTTTGGCCTTACCGGTGCTCAGCAAAGGGTACTGGCTGAAATCCGCGACGATCTAGCTCGGACCCAGCCCATGGCGCGCTTGGTGCAGGGGGATGTGGGCAGTGGAAAAACAGTAGTTGCCCTGGCATCACTACTCACTGCGATCGAGGCGGGCTGCCAGGGGGCTCTGATGGCTCCTACAGAGGTGCTGGCCGAACAGCACTACCGCAAGCTGGCGGAGTGGCTGCCCCAGCTGCACGTAAGTTCAGCTCTTCTCACTGGTTCCACCTCAGCCCCGCGACGTCGCCAGCTGCTTGAGGATCTAATTAACGGTCAGCTTCAATTGCTGGTGGGCACCCACGCCCTACTTGAAGACCCAGTGCAATTCGATCGGCTTGGTTTGGTTGTTGTTGATGAACAGCACCGGTTCGGTGTACGTCAGCGCAATCGCCTACTGGCTAAAGGGCTGCAGCCCCACCTGCTTACGATGACGGCCACTCCAATTCCTCGCACCCTGGCACTGTCTTTACATGGCGATCTGGATGTCAGTCAAATCGACGAATTGCCCCCAGGGCGTAAGCCAATACTCACCACAATAATTAAAGGTGGTCAGCGAAAGCGGTGCTACGAACTGATTCGTGAGCAGGTAGCCCTCGGCCAGCGTGCCTATGTGGTGTTGCCGCTGGTGGAGGAGTCAGAGAAGCTTGAGTTGCGCTCGGCCGTGGAGGTGCACCGCGAGCTTAATGAGCATGAATTCCCAGATTTAGCAGTGGGGCTCTTGCATGGTCGGTTAAGCAGCGCCGATAAACAGGCTGCAATAAGCGCTTTCGCCAGCGGAGAGACTCAGGTACTTGTTAGCACCACGGTGGTGGAAGTGGGTGTAGACGTGCCGGAGGCCAGCGTGATGGTGATTGAGCATGCTGAACGCTTTGGCCTTGCCCAGTTACACCAGCTTCGTGGTCGAGTTGGGCGGGGTGCTGCAGCATCACACTGTTTGTTGATCAATGACAGCAGCAACGTGCTGGCACGCCAGCGACTTGAGGTATTGGTGCGCACTAGCGACGGCTTTGAAATAGCCGAGATGGATCTGCGCCTGCGTGGACCTGGTCAGGTGCTGGGCACACGTCAAAGCGGCCTACCGGATTTAGCCCTTGCAAGTCTCACCGAAGATGGAACTGTGCTCGAAGAAGCCCGCGATGTAGCCCGCCAAATCACTGCTGCTGATCCAGATTTACAGCAACATCCGGGGCTAGCCCAGGCCCTAGCAGAGCAGCGCCGCCGCCAGATGGATCAAGCGGCACGGCTTAATTAAATTCAAATTTAGCTAGTCTAGATAGATGGCACTTTAATCAATAGCCGCTGACCCTATTGCAAAGTTGGGATCGCGGCTGCTGAGAAACTCTAGATATTATACCTAAATTTTATAATCTACGATTGTTAACTGGACTTTCTTTTTATTAACTAGGCTAGCAATCAAAGGTGCTCATTACCCAATTGATAGCTTTACGCAAAGCCCCCCCCTTAATTGGAAACTAGTGACTTTGTCGACCCAAAGCTTGTTCTTTCTCTACATTTAGGCCATTAGCAGGGTCTGCATGATTATCAGAGATTTAAATCCTTAAAGGCTGGAAGACTTGATTTAGCGGCTTCTCAAGCTTTAGTGAATTGCTTAAATAACAAACCCTGACAACAGATCCATTGCGTCCCTGGAACTCCATTCCAATTGCTGAGGTTGATGAGCCGCTTCAGGAAATTCCAATTGCCCTGCTACGGCTTGAGCCCCATCCCTACGCGGCCTTGGGAGCCCCCTATGGTCCAAATAGATCTCCATTCCGTTTGCGGCAAGGGGTGCTCTCCCGTTTGCTGACGGCTCAGCAAACGCTGCAGAAGGAGCAGCCAGGCTGGTGCTTGGTGATTTTTGATGCATGGAGGCCCGTGGCCGTGCAGCGATTTATGGTTCACTACTCATTGGTGACTGAGTGTGGCCGAATCGGCATTGACCCCTACCACCCTTCTATAGAACGAGATCGGGTAGAAGCCGCCGTGGCTAGCTTATGGGCCCCTCCAAGCGATGATCCAGCAGCCCCTCCTCCCCATAGCACCGGAGCTGCTGTAGATCTCACCCTGGCTGATGCTTTTGGCCAGGCTTTAGCGATGGGGGGGGAGATCGATGCAATTGGCGAGATTTCCGAACCCTCATTTCATCAGGCAGCCGCATTGGCTGATGCCAGCAGCCCAGCAGCTATGTGGCACAAGCGCCGCCAGTTATTGGCAAGGGTGATGGCCAGTGCAGGTTTTGAGCAGCACCCCAATGAGTGGTGGCATTTCAGCTGGGGGGATCAGCTCTGGGCCTGGCGTAGCGGCGCCAGGGAGGCCTGCTATGGACGAGTAGGTGATTCGGACACTTCTCAGCTCGGTTGAATCTGTAGTAGGAGTGCCATCACTGCACATCTTGATTTGCAAAGGCCTGATGTTGTTTCTTTGAGATAGTTAGATTCTCTGTGCGAAACGAATTTTCAATTTGGGCGCCAAACTCACGAGGAAATCTAGGTGATTATTGGTGCTGAACTTCTATAGTTTTAGTCGGCATTAGTGGCAATACACCTCGGGGTCAGGCAGCCTTCCCTTCCAGCAATTGCTGGACAGTATCTCGGCCACACTTGACCACAAAATCGCCAAGGCTGCTGCGACCACCTGCGCTCTGCCATGCCTTCAGCAATGCTTCGAGCGTTTTTTCTAGATCCTCTAGCGGCATCTTTTCTAGGTAGGGCTCCGCTAATCGACTGAGGTTGGGGGTTCCGCCCAACCACAGCTGATATTGGTCAACACCACTCCCAACCAAACCGATCTCAGCCATGTAAGGGCGGGCGCAGCCGTTGGGGCAGCCGGTCATGCGCACCAGCACAGTTTTGGAGATCTCAAGGCGCTGCAGCTGGGCTTCCAGCCGCTGCAGCACACTTGGCAGGATGCGCTCAGCTTCTGTAACAGCGAGACCACATAGCGGCAGCGCTGGGCATGCCAGAGCGTGGCGTTGCAGCGGGGCTGGCGATTCCGGTGCACTAATTCCAAGCCCAGCAAGGGCGGCGCGAATGGTGGAGCGCTGAGCCTTGCCGATGTTGCACAGCAGCAGATCCTGGTTAGGGGTTAGTCGCACCTCAAGCTTGTAGGTGTCGACCAATTGACGTAAGCCTCTCTTGAGATCACCAGAAAGCCGACCGCAAAGCACCGGCAGGCCAACAAACCAGAGGTTCTGGCTTTGTCGATGCCAGCCGAGATAATCCTCAAGTTTGTTTTTTGGCTCCACTCGCATCGCCTTGATCGGGTGCGAGAAGTAGCTCTCTTGCAGCACCTGACGAAACCAATCGACGCCACGGTCGTGGATCAGATATTTCATTCGGGCATGACGCCGTTGCTCCCGGTCACCATGGTCCCGCTGTAAGGCCACGATTGCCTGCAACAGTTCAAATACGTGCCCATAAGCCACATAGCCCAGGCGGTCCGCTGCACGAGCAAAGGTCTCCTCCTTGTTGTGGGTGCGACCCATGCCCCCACCTACGTAAACGTTGCAGCCGTGGGGGCGGCCTTGGGGGTCACAGAACAACACCAAGCCGATGTCCTGAGTCAAAAGATCCACAGAGTTGTCGCCAGGAACGGTGACGGCAACCTTGAACTTTCGGGGAAGGTAGGTGTCGCCATAGAGCGGTTCGGCAACATCACCGCTGAAGACGGCACCTTCCTGCTGCAGTTGCTTGATTTTGGCGACCGCAGGGCTGGGCTTGATCCTGTAGCTGAGCTCGCCATCAACCCAGAGGTCGAGATAGGAACCCTCCGCTGCCTGGGGAGAAAGCAAATCAGCGATGTCGTCGGCGAGCTTGCGCGCTGCTGGGTAAGCACCCTTCTCAAAGGGTGCTGCAGGTGCCATCACATTGCGATTGATATCGCCACAGGCTGCAAGGGTCGAGCCCAGTTCGCGCACGATGGTGCCGATCACCTCTTTCAGGTCTTCCTTCCGGACGCCATGCATTTGAAATGCCTGGCGAGTAGTGACTCTCAGGCTTCCGTTACCAAGCCTGTCAGCAAGCTCATCTATCGCCAGAAATAGGGAGCCTGGTACCCGCCCACCGGGATTTCGCAACCGCAACATCATCTGCCAATCTTTTTCTGCGCCCTTGCGCCGGTTTTCGCGGTTGTCCTGCTGGTAACTGCCGTGAAACTTCAGGATCTGGACAGCACCATCCGTGAAATTATGGGAATCGTTGCCGAGCTCGCTCAGCAATGGCTCTTTCAGGTGGCCGCTACTGGCCTTCAGCTGCTCAAATTTCGAAACTGACGGCTTGACTTCGGGCATCAGATCCTTGGCACTGCGCTCAGCACGACAATGAAGTTAGCGAACAGCATTCAATACAGTCGTCATGTGTTGCCCCGGCGCCTTGTCGACTTTTTTGCTCGAAATCGGCACTGAGGAGCTTCCCGCTGATTTTGCGCGGTTGGCACTGCATCAACTGGAGCAGCTGGTACAGCGTGATCTCGGCATCCTGAGGCTTAGCCACAACCTTATTAGCTGCACAAGTACGCCGCGCCGGTTGGTGGTGAGCGTTACTGGTCTACCGCTACGCCAGCCAGACCTGAAGGAGGAGCGCAAAGGACCTCCTGGAGCCCAGGCCCTTACGAATGGCCAACCAACTGCTGCAGCGATTGGCTTTGCGAAACGCTGTGGAGTTTCCCTCGATGCATTGGAAATTCGCGAAACGCCCAAGGGTCCATTTTTATTTGCGAGCTGCCTCGAACCAGGGCAGCCAACCACCAATGTGCTGGCAACCCAAGTTTCTCTTTGGATTGAGGCCCTGCAGGGACGCCGCTTCATGCGCTGGGGAGAAGGGAAGAGTCGCTTCTCAAGGCCAGTGCGCTGGCTTGTGTCCCTGCTCGATACCGAGCTGGTGCCCGTAAGCCTTGATGGCGGTAATCCTGTCGTGGCGGCAGGCAGAGTTAGCAGAGGCCATCGTTTGCATCAGGCAAGCGTGTTGATCCCTAGCGCTGAGACCTACTCCGATGTGATGCGCGCAGCTGGTGTGGAGGTTGATCGCGATCGCCGTGGAGAGCTCATTCGCAGCGCTGTTGAAACTGCAGCCTCTATGCACAGCGCCGATGCCGATATGCCTGAGACCCTATTTCAAGAATTGATTGACCTGGTCGAGTCGCCAACCCTGCTGCAGGGTCAATTCGATCTCAATTACCTAGACCTGCCAGCCGAAGTGCTCAGCACTGTGATGCGTTCTCATCAACGCTACATACCTCTATTTGCAACGGGACAAAACCTTGATCCATTAGCCCTTGATGCCCGAGGTTGCTTGCTGCCACGCTTTTTGTTCATCAGCAACGGCCTGCCCGAAGCCGCAACGAGCGTTGCGCGTGGAAACGAGCGGGTGCTGAAGGCGCGTCTCTCCGACGCCGAATTTTTTATGCGAGCTGATCGCAGCGTTGCCAGTATTGAGCGCCGGGCCCAGCTAGCACGAGTCACTTTCGCTGAGGGCTTGGGTTCTCTGCTCGATCGCACCGAGCGAATCGAATGGTGCACAGAAGTCTTGCTTCAGCAGCTTGAGCTCCCCTCCAGTTGTGAAATGCATGCCCGTCGGGCGGCCCATCTCTGCAAGCATGATCTTGTCAGTCAGATAGTTGGCGAATTCCCCGAGCTACAGGGGGCTATGGGGGGCAAATACCTGGTCGCAGAAGGGGAGCCTCATCAAGTAGGCCTGGCTGTGCTTGAGCATTACTTGCCGCGTGGTGCGGGCGACGCCCTGCCCAGCTCGGATGCTGGAGCGGTTGTCGCCCTATCTGAACGCCTCGAGTTGCTTTTAAGCATTTATGCCAAGGGCGAGCGGCCCACCGGCTCCTCGGATCCCTACGGCTTGCGCCGTGCTGGCCAGGGCCTGCTGCAGATTTTGTGGGCGAAGAGCTGGCGCTTGGATCTACTTGACCTGCTGAACCGCTTTTGCGAGCACTGGGCTGAGCTGATGCCTCATTACACCGTGGATGTGGAGAAATTAGCTACTGAGCTCGCCGATTTCCTACGCCAGCGGCTGGTGAGCCTGCTTGAAGAAGACGGAATGGATATCGATCTTGTGCAAGCAGTGGCTGGTCAAACGGGAGATCAAGCTCGTGTGTTGTCGGATCCAGAGGATGCGCGGCAACGAGTCGCCCTGCTTATGGAACTGCGCAGCTCCGGCCAGTTAACAGCCGTGCAGGCTGTAGTGACCCGAGCGGCTCGTCTGGCGAGCCAGGCCGATCTGCCCAGCAGCGTTCTCACCGCTAAGGATGTGGTATCTCCTGAACTGTTCGAGAAAAGCAGTGAGGCAAGCATGTTGGCTGTGCTCAACATGCTTGAGCCCTTTGCCACCTGTTCTACCCCTGATCGTTATCGCAGTCTGGCCAGTGGACTTTCGGCTGGCGCACCAGCCTTGGCGGCCTTCTTTGATGGCGAGCAAAGCGTGATGGTGATGGCTGAAGATGGGGCAGTACGAAGTAACCGTCTCAATCTGCTTGGAGTGCTACGCAATCAAGCTTCCGTATTAGCCGACTTCAGTCGCATCGGGGGATGAGATTCAGATAGGATTCATCCGTATATGGGTCTCAATGACTGTTCAAATTGGAGTCTACAGTTGAACACTCTTAAATCACCGCTGGTGACCTCGCCTCAGATCTCCCATCGCCGAAAAGATTTTCAACTAGAAACCTTCCGCCATGGCAATGACCGCATCGCCAGCTGGCAGCTAATCAATACCTTCCTGCCGACAGCCCTGCTCTGGGCATCTATTAAACCGCTCTCTGTTTCTGGACCAGGCATACAGCTACTGCTGCTGCCATTGCTTCTCCTTCTCGTTTTATTCTCGGCTCGCTCGTTCGCGCTAATGCACGATTGCGGCCACGAATCGCTCTTCGGAACCCGCTGGCTAAACCGGCCGGTTGGCTTTCTACTGGGTTGCATAAACGCAATTCCACAGCACCCCTGGTCCCGCGGTCACGCATTTCACCACAAACACAACGGTAATTGGGAGCTCTACCGGGGACCGATTGCGGTTCTGGCACTTAGTGACTACCTGGCTTTGTCAGACCGCCAACGCTGGTTTTATGGACTTAGTCGCCACCCTCTTATGCTCTTTCCGGGCGGTTGTTATTACTTGGTGATTCGCCCGCGATTAGTGCTTTTGCTTGGGGCAGCTGAATGGTTAATATCAATGGCATCCCATTTATACAAAAAAGGTATTGTTGGATTTGCGGAGCTGCCGAAGCTGACGCGAGATTTTCGCTCCAGTCATTGGTATACATCGGGCGAGTTTAGAGACATTTTTGCAAATAATTTGGTTGTCCTTACTAGCTGGTGGCTAATGGGAACCTGGCTTGGCCATGGTCTCTTCTGGGGCTGCTACTTGTTTGTGATGACATTGTCTGCAGCGTTATTTCTGTGCATCTTTTTCGTGCAACATAATTTTGCTGATTCCTATGCCAGTGCTAGTCAAGGGTGGAATTATCAACGTGGTGCCATGGAAGGTAGCAGCAATTTGCAAATCCCAGCGCTCCTAAATTGGTTCTGGGCAGACATCTCATTCCACAGTATTCATCATCTCTGCGAGAGAATTCCAAATTACCGACTAAGAGAATGCCACGAGGCAAACCGAGCACTCCTTATGGATTGCAAACGTTTAAGCATCAAGGACTTTCCAACCTGTTTTAGATATATACTTTGGGATTCCGATAGAGAAGCATTGATCACTTTAAATGAAGCTAGTATAATAGCTAACAATTCCTAGGACAGCAATTGATTCATTATTAGTCGCTATTTGCCAATGCTGGTTCTCGACCCTTGTCGGTATTTGAGCTGTCTGCAGATTTACCATCGGGCTTACGTGTTTTAACACCTACTTTGATGCCACCTTTGATTGTGCTGACAGCCAACATGGCGTTAACTTCAGCTTCTCCGCGCACTGCACTTTCAACGGGTTTGTAGGCCTGAGGAGCTAGCGCATTGCCCCTCAGCACAGAACCTAGAGTAAGCAGTGTAAGTTTTAATTGTTGCCATGGATTCATCATTACTACTCGCTTATAAAGATAGCTGTCGAAGGTTAGGCGTTGTACATCCTTGTCATCACACATTTCGACAAATGCTTCGCGTGCGGCATCGTTTCTATAAAAGATATTTTGGAGAATCTCAAGAACTTTATAGGTTGCGCCATATTGGCGATCCCATTTTTTTAGATATTTTTTGAGATCTGATTCGGTAGGAACTCTGCTGCCATTGCCACTTGACTCAACAATCTCTTCAGCACACATGCGACCACTTTTAGCTGCAAAATAAATCCCCTCGCCTGAGCTCTTAGTGACATATCCAGCAGCATCACCAACTAGAGCCATGCGACCAACAACCCTACGAGGGCGTGGATGTTCTGGAATTGGATGGGCTTCGACTTTGATTACTTCGCCGTTCACCAGACGTTTTTTTGCCCGTTCACGGATACCCTCTTGCAGTCCTTTTATAAGCCCTTGGTTTTGCTGCATTGTGCCGGTACCAACTGCCACATGGTCGTACTTGGGGAAAACCCAGGCATAAAAATCCGGAGATACATCAGTACCTACATACATCTCAGCCAAGTTTTCGTAATACTTCATCTCCTCCGCAGGGAGTCTGATGCGCTCCTGAAATGCAATTGCCACGTTGTAGTCGCCAGCATCCATAGCCTTAGCGACTCGACTGTTGGCGCCATCAGCCCCAACAATCAAATCCACTTCAAGTGTTTTGCTTTCCCCAGTTGCTTCTCCAGCTGCATAATCGGAGTAGGTGAGAGTATAAGGCCCTTGGCGGTTAGTGCCTGTATCAATTTTTGTAACCAGACCGTTCACCAGTTGGGCACCTAATTCTGCCGCTCTGTTGCGGAGAAATGCATCCATAACCTCCCTGCGACACATGCCAATGTATTCATTCTCATTTTCTAAATTAATATCTACCTCTCTATTTGAAGGTGAAATCATTTTCATATTCCGCACTTTGCGGTCAATGATCGACTCAGGCAGGCCGAATTCCTCCACCATGCAAAGTGGAATGGCGCCGCCGCATGGCTTGGCGTTGTCGAGCTTGCGCTCAAATATCCATGTTTGTATGCCGGCCTTGACAAGCACCTCAGCTGCACAGGATCCACTGGGACCGCCACCAACAACCGCGACTCGCAACATCGAAAAAAACGCTCCGCCAAGAGAGATACTGGCCGGAAGCTAACACCGCAGGCTGGTCGGGTGATGGTCAATCTGCCCTCCACGCCTAGGATCTTCATTGCTTGTGTTTAGGGCGGTTGATCGGTGCCAGGCAAGGAACCCGTGTGAAGCCTCGCTATTCCCGCAAGTCAGGCCAGCCCTTATCCACTGGGGACATACCTATCGCCCGCCGCACGGGTGCTCCTTCAGCCAAGTCCAACTCTTGGTTAATGGGAGTCGCCGTGGGCACGGGTTCGCTGCTTCTCTCCGTTGCCCTGGCGGCGGTTTGGCGCCCAGGTCCCCTGAAGCGATTATTTGCCCCGCCGCCAGTAGACGGACTAAATGCCCGCGCTGGTCTTGATGGTCGTCTCCTTGGCCATTTCCCTTATGGCGAATTGCCCGCTTCCAAACGGGTAGCGATTGCCGCTGGGTTCAGCTTGCACCGGGATGCCGCCGAAGCATTTCTGGAATTGCAGCGTGATGCCGCAACTAGCGGACATGAGCTGATAGTGCTGAGCGCCTACCGATCCCATAAGCTTCAAAATGAGCTCTTTTTTGATGTGAAGTCGGATCGCAACCAAAGCGCTCGCGAGAGGGCAATGGTTAGCGCCCCTCCTGGTTTTTCCGAGCACAGCACAGGCTTCGCTATTGATCTTGGAGACGGCTTGGCACCAGCTACAAACCTCTCACCTGAATTCGAACAAACCCCTGCTTTCGCCTGGCTTAAGGCCAATGCTGCTCGCTATCACTTCACGCTTTCATTCCCTCGAGGCAATTCCCAGGGAGTGAGTTATGAACCTTGGCATTGGCGATTTGAGGGCAGCGCGGAGGCCCTGCAAATTTTTGAGCCAGCTCAGCGACTGGCGCGCTGATGACAGCTAGTTGAAATCCGCAAGGCCCCTAAATGCTCCAGGAGCGGCCATGCATATGCCCAGAATGTTTAGGACTTTGGTCTCTGGGCCTCCTGCCAACCCAGCTGGATGTGTATGGATCCACTGAGTTGCAAATCACCAGTTCAGCAGGGGTTGCCACGGTTCCCACGGTCCTCTACACATGCGCGATCAAACAGTGGTGTGAGTAGTTGCTGACCTTGATCAGTCATCCGTGATGTGGTGCTTCCCGCCGAGCCTTTGCAATGAGCACGTGGTGGCCAACTATCAAAATCCGAGTTCCCGTAGCAGCAATGCTCCATTTGGATCTCTCTAACCAAGCGAGATGAGAAAACTCACTATGCTTGCGTAAATTTCATGCTGTGAGACGGTTTTGACCCAGTCAAAACCTTTTCAAAAGGCGAGTTTTGACAGCTGATGAGGCTTTGCAAGGATTGGTTCGCGGTGGTTGCTAGTTGGCAAGAACAGAGATTTCCAGGAGCCTCTCATGGCGTAAGCCATGGCAGCGGCAAAGCGGTAGGAGTGTGAAGTAGGATGAGGGGACGGCTTTGAGTCTTCGTAAACGTTCCATCAAACGTTGCGTTTACATGATCTTCAAGCTAACAGAATCTATCCAAAGTAAAAGTAGGGTTTTATTTGTATGAGCGGTGCACACGCAGGTACGCCGATTCGCAACATTGCGATCATCGCCCACGTTGATCATGGCAAAACCACGCTGGTTGATGCCATGCTTACGCAATCGGGCATTTTCCGAGAGGGCGAAGCAGTACCGACCTGCGTGATGGATTCGAATGATCTTGAGCGTGAGCGCGGGATCACGATTCTTTCTAAAAACACCGCTGTCGATTACGAGGGAATTCGAATCAACATCGTTGATACCCCTGGACACGCTGATTTTGGTGGTGAAGTTGAGCGGGTTCTCGGCATGGTTGATGGCTGCTTGCTAATAGTTGATGCCAACGAGGGACCTATGCCTCAGACCCGGTTTGTGCTTAAAAAGGCACTGGAAAAAGGGCTGCGCCCAATTGTGTTTGTCAACAAGATTGATCGAGTTCGAGTTGACCCTGAGATAGCTGTCGACAAGGTTCTCGATTTGTTCATAGAGCTAGGTGCAGATGACGACCAGTGCGATTTCCCCTACTTATTTGGTAGTGGAATGGGCGGTTATGCCAAGCCAGATATGAAAACCGAGAGCGACAGCATGAAGCCGCTCTTCGATGCGATCCTTCGGCACGTTCCGCCCCCTGTGGGAGATCCCGAGAAGCCGCTTCAGCTTCAAGTGACTACCTTGGACTACTCCGACTTCTTGGGTCGGATCATGATCGGACGAATTCACAACGGCACCATTAGGGCTGGCCAGCCGGCGGCCCTTATCCGTGATGACGGCAGCATTAAGCGGAGCAGAATTAGCAAGTTGCTGGGTTTCCAGGGTCTGCAGCGTGTTGAGATTGAGGAGGCTCGCGCTGGGGATCTCGTAGCAGTGGCTGGCTTTGATGAGGTCAATATTGGTGAAACGATTGCCTGCCCTGATCATCCAGAGGCTCTACCTCTGATTCGGGTAGACGAGCCCACTTTGCAGATGACCTTCGTCATCAACGACTCTCCCTTCGCTGGCAAAGAGGGCAAGTTTGTGACTAGTCGCCAGGTGCGTGATCGTCTGCAGAAAGAGCTGCTCACTAACGTAGCCCTGCGTGTTGAAGATACCGACTCTCCGGATCGCTGGGCGGTCAGCGGCCGAGGTGAATTACACCTAGGCATCTTGATCGAAACTATGCGCCGTGAAGGCTATGAGTTTCAGGTATCCCAGCCTCAGGTGATTTTCCGCACCATTGATGGCACGCCATCGGAGCCCTACGAAACCCTGGTTTTGGATGTGCCTGAGGAAGGGGTGGGTGCCTGCATTGAAAAGCTAGGCATTCGCAAAGCCGAAATGCAGAACATGGAAAATACGAACGACGGTCGTACCCAGCTTGAGTTTGTGGTGCCTGCTCGCGGCCTTATTGGCTTCAGAGGTGAATTCATTCGTGCCACCAGGGGTGAGGGAATCATGAGCCACTCATTCCTCGATTACAGGCCGATGCAGGGAGATATGGATAATAGGCGTAATGGAGTGTTGATTGCTTTTGAGGAAGGTACAGCTACTTTTTATGCACTCAAGGGTGCAGAAGACCGCGGACAATTCTTTATTACACCTGGGACTAAGGTTTATAAAGGGATGATTGTTGGTGAACACAACCGACCACCCGATCTTGAACTCAACGTTTGCAAGGCAAAGCAAGTGACCAACATTCGCTCCGCAGGCGCAGAAGTTCTTGATACCCTTCAGGCACCTATACAGATGACTCTAGAGCGGGCTCTCGAGTACATCGGACCAGATGAAATGCTTGAGGTCACACCACAATCGATCAGACTACGCAAACTGCCATCCAAAAAGGCCGCTAAGCGTTGAGCAGTGTGTCCGACTCCTAAGAAGCAATTTTTATGCGAAGAACAGGAACTACTGGCCGATAATCGTCTTAGGGAGGCAATACTCTTGTTTAACAGCGGTGATTGGTATGCATGTCACGATGGCTTCGAAGCCCTTTGGCATGAGACAGCTGGTCCCATGCGGCCAGTTTTGCAGGGAATCTTGCAAATTGCCGTGGCTGAACTGCACCTTGAACGTGGAAATCTCCGAGGCGCCACAATTTTGATGGGCGAGGGCATTGGTCGCCTTAAAGGTTGTCCGCCTAACGCTCTATGTATTAATTTGTTGGCCTTAGTAGGCACTGCCGCGCACCGGTTGCAAGCGCTGCAGCAGCAACAGCCTCTTGAGGGTTTGGAATTACCCGTATTGGTTGGACCCCAGCCTCATAACGGTTCTTTAGATTAAATTTTAGCTTTTATGTGCCAAGCTATCTGGTCTTCCGCTGTGTGCTTCTTTTTCCTTCGACTAAGGGTCTTGCCCTTTTTGCTAACGACATTTCTGAGTCCTGCGTTAGCAGGCCCTGCGCTGGTGACTCCCACCAGCGGTCTTGTAACTATTGAATCAGATGCGCAAAAGGCTGATAACAGCACCGGGGTCGTTACAGCGATTGGTAATGTGCGTATCATTTACCACGACCAACAGGTAGTGGCCACGGCACGTCAGGCCCAATACTTCAGTCGTGAAGGCAGGGTTGTGCTCAGTGGTGATGTGGACGTTACTCAAGCTGCTGGTCACAACATCAGGTCCCAACGACTGGTATATCTGGTGGAACGTGATCGGATCGTGGCTGATTCCGCTCCTGGGCAACAAGTCACCACTCACTTCCGCATTAACGCGATAACACCAAAGCAAGGCTTGAATCCATGAGCCTTGAGCTCGTCGATGTGACGCTGGCCATTGGTGGCCGGCTGCTTGTAAACCATGTTTCTCTCCAGCTAAGGCCCGGTGAGGTAGTTGGCTTGCTTGGTCCCAATGGGGCGGGTAAAACAACTACTTTTGCTCTGGTGACTGGCATTTTGCGCCCTGACTCCGGTCAGGTGTTGATGGATGGCAAGAAAATCGAACAGTTGCCAATGCCTCAACGATCTCGCCTAGGCATTGGCTATTTGCCCCAGGAGCCAAGTGTGTTTCGCCAGCTAAGTGTTCGTGACAATCTTGGACTAGCACTTCAAGAAAGTGCCACACCAAATGAGTTGAGACGCCAGCGACTCAACGGTTTGATCGAGGATTTTCACCTCAGCGAGTTTCAAAACCGCATGGGATATCAACTTTCAGGAGGTGAGCGTCGGCGTTGTGAAGTTGCCCGGGCATTGGCTGTGGGTATTGATGGTCCCCGTTACCTGCTTCTGGATGAGCCCTTCGCAGGAGTAGACCCAATTGCGGTTTCGGACTTGCAGCAGTTGATCCAGCAGCTCAAGGGACGAGGAATGGGTCTACTGGTCACAGACCACAACGTGCGAGAAACCCTCGCGATCACAGATCGCGCCTACATTCTTTCTGAGGGATCGATTTTGGCTTCCGGAAGCTCTCAGCAGGTCGGTTCTGATCCGCTGGTACGCCGCCACTATCTCGGAGAGTCCTTTCGGCTATGAGCTGGCCATACCAAGCACGCCAACATCTTCTCAAGCCATGGCGTCGCCTCCCCCTGATGGATCGCTGGCTGCTGGCTGAACTTTTCGGCCCCCTAATTTTCGGCGTAGCAGCTTTTACGGCCGTATCACTCTCAGTGGGTGCTGTATTTGAGCTTGTACGCCGCGTTGCTGAATCAGGGTTGCCCCTCGATGTTGCTGCGCAAGTACTGGTGCTGGAGATGCCGTCTTTTCTTGTGCTCTCCTTCCCAATGGCAACTCTGATGGCCACGTTGCTCGCTTACTCAAAGCTTTCAGGCAACAGTGAGCTCACCGCACTTCGCAGTGTGGGCGTTGCCACATGGCGGATGGTGGTGCCTGCATTGGCTATTGCTTTAGCGATGACCATGCTCACCTTTACATTTAATGAGGCCATCGTGCCGCATACCTTGATTGAAGCCAAAAACACCCTCAACCGAGCAATTGGTCGTGCTGTTTCTGGCGAGCAAAAGGACAATGTCATGTTCTCGAAATACGGTGATATTCAGGCTACGGATGGCAGTAGCGAGCGTGGGCTTACCCATTTTTTCTATGCTCAAAAATTCAATAAAGGAGTAATGGAGCGGGTCACGCTGCTTGATCTTTCCCGCCGAAATCAACGGATGTTACTCAGTGCAAATCAAGCCAAATGGAACGAGATAGATGCTCAGTGGGAATTTCTTGATGGCCATATATTTGTAGTCTCAGAGGGGTCCGACATCTCCACCACCTCAGCTGATTTCGACCGTTACCTCTATCCCTTAGGTAGTCAACCGCTTCAGGTTGCCAAGCTGCCCAAAGATTCGAATTCAATGACAATCGGCCAGGCACGATCCGCTGAGCGGCTTCTTATGGAAGCTAGTGATCTGCAGGGTGCTCGCAAGTTGCGGGTACGCATCCAGGAAAAGTTCGCCTTTCCAGCGGTCTGCCTTGTCTTTGGCTTGATCGGCAGCAGCCTTGGAGCGCGTCCCCATTCGCGCAGCAGCCGCAGCAAGGGTTTCGGGCTCAGTGTTCTAATGATTTTTGGCTACTATCTAATGGCGTTCGTTTTCAGTTCTCTCGGAGTCAAAGGCACACTCAGTCCCTATTTCTCGGCCTGGCTGCCTGTGTTGATTGGTTTGGGTAGCGGCGTGTATCTGTTACGTCAAGCTAGCCGCTAACAGCACCTGCCATTCGCCAAACTGTATTGATATCGAATCGTTTCTTGTGCCAGCTTTGCTAGATGACCCAGTGCTGGGCCTGGGTCTTACAGCTTTTGCTCTTTTGCTGATCGCCCTACCGCTGGCCTTCTGGTCACTGAGCGGTGGACGATCGAGTACCGCGGTGCGCTTCCTCGTTGCTGGCACCAATCTCTGCCTCACAGCCCAATTGGTCCTGCGTTGGTGGGAATCTGGGCATTTCCCAATCAGCAACCTCTACGAATCCCTCTGCTTTCTCGCCTGGGGCTGCACTCTCACCCAGTTGCTGGTGGAGCGCAGCTGGCCCTCGCCGTTGGTGCCTGCAGCTGCTACCCCAATGGGACTCGGATGTGTGGCCTTTGCGAGCTTCGCACTGCCTGATCGGCTCCAGGAAGCATCACCCCTTGTGCCGGCACTTCGCTCAAGCTGGCTAGTAATGCACGTCAGCGTGATCATGATCAGCTATGCGGCTCTGCTGGTGGGCTCCTTGCTTTCGTTGGCTGTGCTTTTCACTGATCGCGGTAATTCATTCGAACTGCGAAGCAGCTCGATCGGTAGTGGTGGCTATCGCCAGGCCCAATTGGCTACTCCCCAGCTGCAACTCAGCAGCGTGGCAATGCCTGCGGTTGAACAGCTCGATTCACTCAGCTACCGCACAATCACAGTGGGTTTCCTACTGCTATCTGTTGGTTTGGTAAGTGGGGCAGTATGGGCCAATGAGGCCTGGGGTAGCTGGTGGAGCTGGGATCCGAAGGAAACCTGGGCCCTAATCTGCTGGCTCGTCTACGCCGCATATCTGCACACTCGCCTGATCCGCGGCTGGCAGGGCCGTAAGCCAGCACTTGTTGCCGCAGCAGGTTTGGTTGTGATAGTAGTTTGCTACATAGGTGTGAATCTGCTGGGGATAGGATTGCACAGCTATGGGTGGTTCTTTGATAGTTAGTCTCTAAACTTGCCAACTAAGTAGTAAACAAGATTAAATTTTATTTAATCCAGGCTCCCAACCATGTGCGTGGGGGCTCGGAAACAAGATCTGTGGTTCATGCAATGGGGCGCTTGCTATTGCGAATCCCAGTGATCGCTGCGGCGTAATCAGGCTGGTTAAACACACCAGAACCGCTGACGATTGCATTTGCGCCTGCTTCAATCACTTTCCAAGCATTTTCAGCCTTGATGCCGCCATCAACTTCAATCCAGGGGTCTAAGCCCCGCTCATCGCAAATGCGGCGCAGGTCGCGAATCTTTTGCACCTGGTTGTCGATGAAGCTTTGGCCGCCGAACCCTGGATTGACACTCATTATGAGTACCAGATCGCAGAGCTCCAGGCAGTAGTCCAGCGTGTCTAAGGGAGTGCTGGGATTCAGCACAGCACCCGCGAGCTTGCCTAGATCCTTGATTTGGGAGAGGTTGCGATGCAGGTGCGGGCAGGCCTCAACCTGCACAGAAATAATGTCGGCGCCAGCCTTGGCAAAATCAGCTACGTATCTCTCGGGCTCAACGATCATTAGGTGAACGTCGAGGGTTTTGGTTGTTACAGGTCGCAATGCCTGCACGATCAAGGGACCGATGGTGATGTTCGGCACAAACCGACCATCCATCACGTCAACGTGAATCCAATCGGCCCCAGCTTGGTCGACCGCACGCACGTCCTCACCGAGTCGGGAAAAATCGGCGGACAGAATTGATGGAGAGATCACCAGGGATTTGGCGCTCATGCTGGACCTACCGATCACTGGATCCTGATTGTAGGAAGCGGTCTGCAGATAGACACTGAGAAGCCCCTTTGGCCTAATGCCTATGGCACTGATACAGTTGCGAGCGCTTCAACATCGAAAGGCCTGGCAGCAACAGGATTCTGATCCCGTGTCTAGCCCGCCCAATCACATTGCTGAAGCCCATTCCCCTGCCGGATCACCGTGGATCGCACTCTTATCCAGGAAATTCTCGAGGTCGTTGAGCAAGCTGCCATCGCCTCAGCCGAGCTGACAGGCCTGGGCAAAAAAGATGAAGCTGACGCAGCTGCAGTTGAAGCCATGCGTACCCGCATGGGCCTCATCCAGATGCAGGGCCGAATCGTGATTGGCGAGGGTGAGCGGGATGAAGCTCCCATGCTCTACATCGGCGAGGAGGTTGGCAGTGGCACAGGCCCTGGTGTGGATTTCGCCGTTGATCCCTGCGAAGGCACAAATCTTTGCGCAAACAGCCAACGCGGCTCTATGGCAGTTCTTGCCGCTTCTGATCGCGGTGGACTGTTCAACGCTCCCGACTTCTACATGAAGAAACTGGCTGCGCCCCCGGCCGCGAAGGGCAAGGTTGACATCCGTAAGTCGGCCACCGAAAACATCAAAATCCTCAGCGAGTGCCTTGGCCTTGCGGCCAGTGAGCTCACCATTGTGGTGATGGACCGCGCTCGCCACAAAGACTTAATTGCCGAGATCCGGGCCACTGGCGCCAGGATTCAACCCATCTCCGACGGCGACGTTCAAGCAGCCATTGCTTGCGGTTTTGCAGGCACTGGCACCCATTGCCTCATGGGCATTGGCGCTGCCCCTGAGGGTGTTATCTCCGCAGCAGCCATGCGCGCTCTTGGAGGTCACTTTCAAGGTCAGCTCGTTTACGACCCAGCCGTTGCTCAGACCTCAGAGTGGGCCGACTACACCAAGGAAGGCAACATCGCCCGTCTTAACGAAATGGGCATCACCGACGTTGACAAGATCTATGAAGCAGAGGAGCTTGCTTCCGGTGAAAACGTTGTCTTCGCTGGCAGTGGCATCACTGATGGCCTGCTGTTCCATGGTGTCAAGTTTGAGAAAGATTGCACCCGCACCAGCTCTTTGGTGATCAGCAACCTAGACAACACGGCTCGCTTCACCAATACCATTCACATGAAGGATGGAGCCCAGAGCATCGCGCTGAGCTGACGCCTGCCTCAGTCCCGAGCCACCCCTGTCAGCCTCTATGCACATTGCCGTCGTCGGCCTCAGTCATCGCACGGCTCCAGTAGAGATCCGGGAGCGCCTAAGCATCCCGGAACAAACCATGGAGGCGTCGCTGCAGCAGCTGCGGGCAGACGACCAAGTGCTTGAGGCATCGATCCTCAGCACCTGCAATCGACTAGAGATCTACACCCTGCTCCGCCATCCGGAGCAGGGTATTTCAGCTGTCGGTGCATTTTTAAGCCAGCTCTCCGGTCTTGCGGTTGAGGAGCTCACTCCTCACTTATTTACCTTTCATCACGAGGAGGCGATCAGCCACCTGCTCAGGGTTTCAGCAGGCCTCGATTCTCTTGTACTTGGTGAGGGTCAAATACTCTCTCAAGTCAAAAAAATGGTCAGGTTAGGCCAAGAGCACCACTCTGTTGGGCCAATACTTAACCGGCTGCTTACCCAGGCAGTTAGCACCGGCAAGCGGGTGCGTACAGAAACGAACCTCGGCACTGGCGCTGTTTCAATAAGTTCGGCAGCTGTGGAACTAGCCCAGCTCAAAGTGGGTCAAGCGCGAGGCCTAGATGAGCTGGTGCCCCTTGATCAGGAGCAGGTGGCGGTAGTGGGAGCAGGGCGCATGGCAAGGCTTCTTCTACAGCACCTTCAGGCCAAGGGTTGCAAGGGGCTTGTGCTGCTCAACCGCACGGTTAGCAAGGCGGAGTTACTGGCTGCAGACTTTCCTGCCCTGCCAGTTCAGTGTCGTCCCCTTGACGACTTAGACCATTGCCTCAGCACCTGCTCGTTGGTTTTCACCAGCACCGCCGCTGACACTCCGATCATCTCGGCTGAGCGCTTCAGCGGCCTTAATCGCCGCTCCAGCCTGATGCTCGTAGACATCGGCGTGCCCCGCAACATTTCTGCCGATACGGCTGGCCTGCTTGGAGTTCAGTCTTATGACGTTGATGATCTGCAGGAAGTGGTCAATCGCAACCAGGAGGCTCGGCGCGAAATGGCGCTTGAGGCCGAGGTGCTGCTTCAGGAGGAGTCTCGAATCTTCCTGGAGTGGTGGGACGGTCTTGAAGCGGTGCCAGTTGTCAACAGGTTAAGACGTCAGCTGGAAGACATTCGTGAGCAAGAACTACACAAGGCCCTAAGCCGCATGGGTCCAGACCTATCAGCCAGGGAGCGCAAAGTGGTTGAAGCTCTCAGCAAAGGCATTATCAATAAAATTCTGCACACCCCGGTGACCAACCTGCGGGCACCCCAAACGCGCCAGCAGCGACACAGTGCCATGAAGGTTCTGGAGGATCTCTTTGAGCTACAGGAGCGTCCACCAGAGCCTTAAACAACCAGCAGCCTTGGGTACTGCAACAGTTCGTGCCGCAGAGGATCAAAAGGCTCGCCCAATAGCAGGACGCTCAAGTACGGTCAGCCCCGAGACCCGCTGGTAGCCGGATTTATGAAGCGAGTACTGGCGATAATTCTGGGAGGTGGTGCAGGTACCCGCCTGTACCCGTTGACAAAAATGCGGGCCAAGCCAGCTGTGCCACTGGCAGGTAAATATCGACTGATTGATATTCCAATTAGCAATTGCATAAATTCAGAAATTAACAAGATATACGTACTCACCCAGTTCAACAGTGCGTCGCTGAACCGTCATTTGACGATGAGTTACAACCTCTCCGCTGGTTTTGGCCAGGGCTTTGTGGAGGTTCTGGCAGCCCAACAAACCCCAGAAAGCCCAAGTTGGTTTGAGGGCACGGCCGATGCTGTCCGCAAATACCAGTGGCTTTTTCACGAATGGGATGTCGACCACTATCTGATCCTTTCTGGTGACCAGCTCTACCGGATGGATTACAGCCGTTTTGTTCAGCACCACATCGATACCGGTGCACAACTCAGTGTTGGCGCCCTCCCAGTGGATTCGGCCCAAGCTGAAGACTTTGGCCTTATGCGAACAAGCAGTGACGGCCGTATCCAAGAATTTCGGGAGAAACCTAAGGGTGAAGCATTGGAGACGATGCGAGTCGATACCCAGGCCCTTGGTCTATCGGCGGAGGAGGCAGCAAAGCGCCCCTACCTCGCCTCGATGGGCATCTATGTATTCAGCCGCGACACGCTCTTTGACCTGCTGAGCAGCAATCCTTCCTCAACAGACTTTGGCAAGGAGATCATTCCTACCTCCTTAGCCCGTGGTGACCGGCTCCAAAGCTTCCTCTTTAACGATTACTGGGAGGACATCGGTACTATTGGCGCCTTCTATGAAGCCAACCTCGCGCTCACCGATCAACCCAACCCAGCCTTCTCCTTCTACGACGAGAAGTTCCCGATATATACCAGGCCCCGCTACCTGCCCCCAAGCAAGTTGCAGGATGCCCAGGTAACAGCCTCCATCATTGGTGAGGGTTCCTTGCTCAAGGCCTGCAGCATTCACCACTGCGTTTTGGGTGTGCGCTCGCGCGTTGAAGATGAGGTGGTGCTCCAAGACACTTTGGCAATGGGAGCCGACTACTTCGAATCATCCGAGGAACGTCTGCTACTGCGAGAGCGTGGGGGCATCCCCCTAGGTGTGGGCAGGGGCACCACCGTAAAGCGCGCAATTCTTGATAAGAATGTGCGAATTGGTAACAATGTCACGATCATCAACAAGGACCATATCGAGGAAGCTGACAGGCCCGAGCTCAACTTTTACATTCGCAACGGCATCGTTGTAGTTGTAAAAAATGGCAGCATCTCCGATGGGACGGTGATCTGAGCAGGTGAAGTTGCCAAGGTGTCAGGCTAAAAACCAGGAGTTGCTGACACCTTTGCCACCAAGTTGTGACGGATGGCTGGGCTGACCAGCACGCTTCGCCACACTGTCGCCAAAAGCTTCAAATTCAGTCATGGGTAAGGCGCATTTCGGCCTGATCGGTTTGGGAGTGATGGGGGAAAACCTCGTTCTTAATGCTGAACGCAACGGTTACTCCTCCGTGGTGTTCAATCGCACTAAGACCAAAACCGATGAGTTCCTGGCAGGTCGTGGTGCTGGTAAGGACATCGTCGGCGCCGCGACCCTCGAGGAGTTCGTGGCGACCCTGGAGCGTCCACGCCGCATCCTGATGATGGTCAAGGCGGGCAAGCCCGTAGACGACACGATTGCGGCAATTTCGCCCCTGCTTGATGAGGGTGACCTATTGATTGACGGTGGCAATTCCCTCTACGCCGATACGGAACGCCGCGTTGCCGAGCTAGAGAGCAAGAGCTTCGGCTACATCGGCATGGGTGTCTCTGGCGGTGCCAAAGGCGCCCTAGAGGGACCGAGCATGATGCCCGGTGGCACTAAGGCGGCCTACGACGCCATCGAGCCTTTGGTTCGCAAGATGGCAGCTCAGGTCGAGGATGGTCCCTGCGTCACCTACATCGGTCCCGGCGGTGCCGGCCACTTCGTCAAAACGGTGCACAACGGCATCGAGTACGGCATTGAACAGATTTTGGCCGAGGCCTACGACCTGATGAAGAGGGTTGGCGGACTCAACGGTGACCAGATGGCCGATGTTTTGGCTAGCTGGAATGAAACAGAGGAGCTTGCCTCATTTCTGGTCGAGATCACCGAGGTATGCCTGCGCACCAAAGATCCCGAAACTGGTGCCGATCTAGTTGAAGCAATCGTTGATGCTGCTGGCCAGAAGGGAACTGGTCTGTGGACAGTGGTGAGTGCCCTGGAGATGGGCGTACCCGTGCCAACTATTTATGCAGCCCTCAATGCCCGAGTGCTTAGTTCGCTGCGCTCCGAGCGACTCGAGGCAGGTGCTCTCCTTCCAGAGCCTGCCTCCCATAGCTTCAACCTGGGTAGTGCGGCTGATGAAATGGCTCCCCTGCGCGATGCCTGCATTGCCGCCTGCATCGTCAGCTACGGCCAGGGCATGGCCCTACTGCAAGAAGCCTCAAAGTTGCACGATTACAACCTCAATTTTTCGGCTATCGGCCAGATTTGGAAAGGAGGCTGCATTATCAGGGCCCGCTTGCTGCAGAGAATTCAAGATGCCTATGGCGCCAATCCCAGCCTCGCCAACCTGATGCTCGACCCCTGGTTTGCGGAGCAAATCAACAGGCGTCTGCCAGGCTTGAGAGAGGTGGTTGCAGGCGCAGCCCTAGCGGGAATACCCGTACCCTGCTTAAGCAGCACTCTCGATTACATCGATAGCTATCGCAGCGGTCGTCTGCCTCAAAATCTGGTGCAAGCCATGCGCGACTGCTTTGGCTCTCACACCTATGAGCGGGTCGACAAGCCTGGCAACTTCCATACTGAGTGGTTGGACTGAGCCGATGACTGCAATCCCTCCAGGCTCCACCACTAGTTATCGCCTGGTGGTGGCTGTTTCTGCAGCTGAGCTTGCCCGACAGACAGCCCAGTGCCTGGCCTCAGAACTTGATCAGGCTCTGGTCCAGCGAGACCGCGCCCAGATTGCATTAGCCGGTGGCGATACACCGAAGGCGACCTATCGACTACTGGGTCAGCAACACCTGCCCTGGGATCGTATTGATGTGCTGCTCGGAGATGAGCGATGGGTTAGTAGCGACGACCCCTCAAGCAATGCGCGCATGTGTAGGGAAACCTTGATGACGCAGCTCCCCGGTAGCAAGGCCTGCCTGCATGCAGTTCCTACTGAGCTTGATGGCCCGGAGCAAGGGGCAGCAGCATACGAAGACCTGTTGCAAAAACTCTGCGGTGACTTCCCGCCGGTATTGGACGTGGTGCTGCTTGGCCTTGGCGAAGATGGTCACACAGCATCGTTGTTCCCTGGCACAGCTGCACCGGGGGTGCGGGACCGCTCCGTAACTCTTGGGGAAGGCAAAGGGCTTCCACGGGTAAGCCTCACAGCCCCCACACTTTCAGCGGCGCGTCGTGTGGTTTTTCTGGTGAGTGGCGCCGGCAAGGTTCAAGCCCTGCAAAGGCTGCTTGATCCCGAGGAATCATCCCTGCGAACCCCAGCCAAGTTGGTGCAGCCCGGAAGTGAGGTACTGATATTTGCTGACCAGGCTGCAGCAGCTGGAGTTTGCCAGTGATTCCCATCGCCAGTGGCGACGGCTTCAGTGGGTGGCATTCCTTAAACGACACCGTGATGGGTGGGCGAAGCCAAGGCAGCTGCCGGATCGCTTCAACAGGCCTGGAGTTTGAAGGGATTCTCGTTGAGGAGGGTGGGGGCTTCATCAGCTGCCGTTCTCCTCTGTTTTCTCCCCCTCTCGATCTTTCCGGCTGTGTAGGGCTTGAACTTGAATTACTTGGTTATGGCAGACGCTTCAAGCTGGCGGTTGCCTGCGCTGACGGTCTGGCTGGACTCACCAACTTGATCCCAGGTGGCCTGCGCTGGGTGATTGAATTCGCTACGGAGTCTGAGGGTCCAAGCATTATGAGGATCCCCTTCACGGAACTAAGAGCCTCGGTGCGCGCTAAGCCAGTGGGACTGCCTATGAAATTTGACCCAAGTCGGATAACTAGGCTGCAGCTGTTGCATTCACGTTTCGCCGATGATGGCGGGTTAAACGCTGGCTTCCTTGCCGGTCCGGTTTACTTACAACTTCGCTCTGTCCGTGGCTACACCTGAGCTAGTTGATAGCAACCTGCAGCAGCTTGTGGCAGCCGCAGCAGATCTCTGCCGTAAGCCGTTGCGCCATGCGGTGCTGTCGCTGGATAACTCTCATGGTTGCGACGATTGCAACCTGAGACTGGAGGTAAGACAGGCTGACGGTGAGCGCTATCCAGCCGCCGATCTCGAACTTGAGATCTATCGCAGCAGTAATGACCTAAACCTCACCCTTGCTTGGTGCCACGACCATCAGCGCCCCCTGCTCTGGCACGGAAACCACCCAGTGTGGATGGAACCCGAGTCTGGGTTGCGCTGCGAGCGGCCAGTAGATGGTGCCCCTCTGGAGGCTTTGGCCCGGAGACTCAGGGCCCTATTAGTACCGCTGGACTGAGGATCTGGCGTTGCTTATCAGATCTCATCGGTCACCGCGCCCCGGCTGCTACTGCCAACAAGACGGGCATATTTGCCGAGAACTCCTGTTCGATAAAGGGGTTCAGGCCTAACCCAAGCGGAACGTCGCTGAGCGATTTCGGCATCTGGGACGTTCAGCTGAATCAGCAGTTCACAGGCGTCGACGGTGATGCTGTCCCCTTCCTTCACCAGACCGATGGTGCCACCCACGGCAGCTTCGGGTGCAACGTGTCCCACCACAAGACCGAAGGAGCCACCTGAAAAGCGGCCATCGGTGATAAGGGCCACTGAATCGAGCATGCCCTGACCCACGATTGCCGCCGTAGGACTGAGCATCTCTCGCATACCAGGTCCACCAACCGGGCCCTCGTTACGCACAACAATTACATCACCTGGATGGATCTGCTTATCAAGGATTGCGGCCAAGCAAGATTCCTCGCTTTCAAAAACCCGAGCTGGACCAGTGATTACAGGGTTTTTAACGCCACTAATCTTTGCTACAGCACCTTCTTCAGCCAAGTTTCCCTTGAGAATCGCTAGGTGGCCTTTGGGGTAGAGAGGGTTGCTAAGGGGCCGTATTACATCCTGACCGGAGGGGGGCTGTGAAGGAACAGCCGCCAATAACTCAGACAAGGTTTTGCCTTCGACGGTGCGGCATTCACCATGAAGCAAGCCAGCATCCAGCAGCAGCTTCATCACCTGGGGGATCCCACCGGCCTGATGAAGGTCGACGGTAACGTAGCGGCCACTTGGCTTTAGATCGCAGATGACTGGTACGCGCTGGCGGATCGTTTCAAAGTCGTCGATTGTTAGGGACACTCCAGCGGTACGAGCCACCGCAAGTAGGTGCAACACGGAATTGGTGGAACCACCCACAGCCATGATCACGCTGATGGCATTTTCGAAGGCCTCTCGAGTGAGTAGATCACTAGGCAAGATGTTTGCTCTAAGCGCATCAACTAAAACCTCAGCACTGCGGGCAGCACTCTCTGCTTTCTCCGGATCCTCAGCCGCCATCGTAGAGCTGTAGGGCAGGCTTAACCCCATCACCTCAAAGGCGGCACTCATAGTATTGGCGGTGAACATACCACCACAGCTGCCAGCACCCGGACAGGCATTCTTTTCAATTGCGGTGAGCTCTAGCTCATCAATACGTCCACCGCTGTATTGACCGACTGCTTCAAAAGCACTTACTACTGTTAGGTCACGGGCGCCAAACTTTCCAGGTTTAATTGTGCCACCGTAAACAAAAATTGATGGAATATTCATTCGTGCCATAGCCAACATAGCTCCCGGCATATTTTTATCGCAACCTCCAACTGCTAACAGGCCGTCCATGCTTTGAGCATTGCATGCTGTTTCAATAGAGTCGGCAATCACTTCCCGGCTCACAAGGGAATACTTCATTCCTTCCGTTCCCATTGATATCCCATCACTCACCGTGATAGTGCCAAACATCTGGGGCATAGCATTGGCTTTATGAAGTGCCTCCTCTGCACACTTGGCTAGCTCGTTTAACCCCAGGTTGCAGGGCGTAATAGTGCTGTAGCCATTGGCGATGCCAATGATCGGTTTGTTGAAATCACCATCACCAAAACCTACTGCCCTCAACATGGCGCGGTTGGGGGAGCGCTGAATGCCTTGCGTGATCGCGGCTGAACGGAGCATGGTGATTTTTTGGTCTTGAAGAAACCTACCCACCGGGCTGATAGGCGCAGAAGACCTAACCCTGGATAGTCATGGCCTCCAATTGACGGCGCACGTCGTCGATCGCTTGGTTGAGTTCATGGACTCGATCGTGAAGATCCCGGTCAGGCCCAGCCAACACAGGCGAGGCTGCTATGCCAGCAGCTCGAGTCGGCCGGCCCTGTTCACGACGTCGTTCTGCCTCAGCAAGTAACCACCAGGCAAGGCCAGCGGCACCGATGACAGCACCGGCCAAGACACTGAGACTGGAACTGCCACCAGCTTGAGTTGTGCCGTTGTGATTGCCCATAAATCAATCCTTCTTTTCTACGAGCCTAATTATCAGTGGGGATTTCATCCAGCACTGTTCCACCGAACAGCCGCTGCTTGACATCGCCAATGCCAGGCACGATCGCACCAGCTTCGTTCAAATCCGGATCGATGCCAGCTGCATAGATGGTGAGGCTGCCGTGCCGCTCCCCAACAGTCTTGAGTCCTGGCCCAGAGGCCAGGCAAGTAATCAATCGCAAGCGGTCACCTTTTACCCCCAGGTCTGAAAGGTGATCGAGGAGTTGAAGCAGGGTCTCGCCGTCTGCGAGTTCCGCTACAAACAACAAAACTCCGCAGCGTGGGGGAATTGGGCCGGCTGGGGGAGTTATTACACCCAGGCTTTCCTGCAGGTGCAGCACCTGGGCAGAGGGAAGCACTTTTTGGCCACCCTGCCAGAGGCCAAGCCCAGTGGTTAGGAGCGGCATTGCCATCAAGGGGACCGCTGGATCCACCACGTCCGCTTCTGTCGCCGCTAGAGGCGATTCCAGGTGAATACGCCTGTGGGGCAACCAATCGCGTAGCGCCTCGTAGGTGAGCCAGCGACCCAGCTCTGCAGTAGCTGTGGCGTAAAGCGAGCCAGGAGTATGTCTATCGCGCAGAACGCCAAGCCAGTGGCCAATAAGTGGGTGGGGGGGAACCACCACCCGCAGAGCCATCACCATGGTTGCCATAAGTTGATGATCAACCGTAAGTGTGCGCCCATGAGCTCGAGATCTGAAGGCCGAGCAAGCTGGCCTGGTGCCTGGCTGCTTGCCGCGCTTGCCCTAGTGCTCACCTGGTGCCTTAACGCTCCTCAGGCCGCGGCTATTACCGCCCCTGAACTGCGAAGCCAGCGTTCGCTACAAGACCTTCAACCCGATATGCACGGCCGCAACCTTCAACAGCAGGAGTTTTTGAAGGCGAATCTGGTGGGTTTCAATCTGAGCGGAACCGATCTCCGTGGAGCTGTTTTCAACAGCAGCGACCTACGGGGAGCGAACCTCACGGAGGCCAACCTGGAGGACGCGGTGGCTTTCGCAAGTCATTTTGAAGACACTGATCTCAGTGGTGCTGTGCTTCGCAATGCAATGTTGATGCAAAGCCATTTCAAAGGAGCAACTATTGAAGGAGCTGATTTCAGTGATGCAGTGCTCGATCTGCCTGAGCAGAAAGCACTTTGTAAACGAGCTGCTGGTGTCAATCCGAGTACTGGAGTCGCCACTAAAGAGAGTCTTGCCTGCCGCTAGGGACACTCGCCGATAGGATCTGATTTCCGGTTCCAGTGGGGATCAGCCACTGGAGGTAAGGGGGAAAGTTCGGTGAAAATCCGGCACTGTCCCGCAGCTGTGAAGGCATTGCTCCGCGAATCAGTTCCAAACTATGGGGCTTAATTGCGATCAATTGCCAAGTCAGAACGCCCGCCGGTCTTGTTCTTCCTACGGCGCGGACCGGTTCATGAAATTGATTAAGATACGGTTTCAAGGCGATGCCTTGGGCCGGTGGTTTTTGGTTTGCGGCCTTGCATCAATTTGTCTTGGCGCTCTTAGCCCCGCCCAGGCCCATCATTTTGCCGATATCAGCCAGCTACAGCCCAGCATCGTCAATGGATTGCTCAGTGGTCTAGCCCACCCAGTGTTGGGCCCTGATCATCTCCTTTTCCTGCTGGCGCTTTCCTTGGTGGGTCTGCAGCAACGGCTGAGCTGGAGCATGGGCTTACTTGTAATTGGCTTGTTGGGCAGTGGAGCTGGCCTGCTTTGGCCAGGGATGCCCGCAGCAGAATTTCTGGTGGCTGGCACTCTTGTGATTGAGGCATTGGTTTTGCTGCGATTCCTGCCGCCTTTGCTTTTGCTTCCAGCAATGGCATTGCATGGGTATGTACTTAGTGTCCCCGTCTTCGGTTGGAGCGCGATGCCCGTAGTTGCATACGGCACAGGTCTGCTCTTTTCTCAGGCAGCTTTACTAGCTTTGGCATTGAGTGCATTACGCCCCTTCAAGGCAAGACTCTCCTCAGGCCAGCTTCGCTGGCTTTGTATCGCACTGATGGCCCTAGGGGGCACGTTTGCTGCAGCAAGTTTGACGGCCTGAGATGACACAACAAAATGAAAGGCTGCCTGTCACAGTGGTGACAGGTTTTCTTGGTGCAGGCAAAACAACCCTGTTGCGCCATCTACTGCTGCATAGCGGTCAGCGTCTTGCTGTGCTGGTTAATGAATTTGGCGAGGTAGGTATAGACGGGGATCTGCTTCGCAGCTGTGGTTTCTGCCCTGAGGATGAACTTGATACCCGATTAGTGGAACTGGCAAATGGTTGCCTCTGCTGCACTGTCCAAGACGACTTCTTGCCGACTATGGAGAGACTGCTTGAACGTGCAAATAGCCTGGATGGAATCGTGGTCGAAACCAGTGGTCTAGCGCTGCCTGAACCACTGATTGCAGCCCTTAATTGGCCGCAAATCCGCACCCGAGTTCGCCTCAACGGAGTGGTGGCAGTTGTTGATGGCGAAGCCCTTGCTGCAGGGAGTGTGGTAGCGAACCCTGAAGCTCTCGAGACCCAGCGTCTTGCTGATCCAAGCCTGGATCACGCTACAGCTATCGATGAATTGTTTTCCGAGCAGCTTGAGGCTGCCGATCTGGTTCTGATCAGCAGGGCCGATTGCCTATCTGCAGGTGAGATTGATCTAGTTCATAAGGGACTTGCCCCCCAGCTGCAACCAGGAGCTGTGCTGTTGTCAATAAGCAGGGGTGCTGTCTCCTCTGATGTAGTGCTGGGCATTGGGCGCCGGCAGAAGACCACCACAGGCCATGGGGATCATGATCATGATCATGAGCATCACGATCACAGCCATGTCGAGATCGAGTCGCTTGCCCTTAGGTTGTATGGGGATTTTTCACGAGCTGTCCTTGAACAGCAACTTCTGCAACTGGTTAAGGACAGTGCCATACTCCGTCTGAAGGGACGCCTTTGGTCTTCAGTAAAAACCCGGCCGCTTCAGATCCAGGCTGTCGGTCCGCGTCTGGAGTGCTGGTTTGAGCCAGGGAGCGGGCAGGCCTCAGATGAGCACCAGCCCCCAGGATTAGAGCTGGTGTTACTTGGTTTTAAATTAGATCGTCAAGACATAGAGGCCTGCTTACACCAGGCACTGACCAGTGCAATGCAAGCTGGTACAACCTAAATTCATTCCGCTGAAGCATGCATTTGCACATTGCTAATGGAGCTTTGGCGGAAATCAGGCCTACTAAGACTGAGCGCAATCGTCCAGCAAATTAACGAGGCCCATCCCTCGGCTTAAACCAGGAACGTGCATAACTCTCAACTCCCTTGACCGGCGGCCTGCCAGGATCTACAAAACTTTTGCTGCTCTGGTGCCACTCTTCCGTGCTCGCGTTCAAGTTTCACTTCGACCCTCGGTGCTGGATCCGGCAGGCGAGGCCACCAGGTCTGCAGCGGCCCGGCTCGGTGTTGAAGGCGTCCGCAGCCTGCGCATCGGCAAGGCAATAGAGATTGAGCTTGAGGCGTATGACGAAATCACCGCCCAAGCTCAGCTGCAATTGCTCAGTGATCGCTTGTTTGCCAATCCTGTTATCGAAAATTGGAGCCTAGAGCTCCTCGAAATGGTCGGGGAACAGCTGCAATGACCATTGGTATCGTTGTCTTTCCAGGCTCAAATTGTGACCGGGATGTGCGTTGGGCCCTAGAGGGGTGCATCGATCTACCGACCAGGTTCCTTTGGCATGAGGAGCGTGAACTTAGCGGCCTTGATGCGGTTGTTATTCCTGGCGGCTTTAGCTACGGAGACTATTTGCGGTGCGGTGCCATTGCCAGGTTTGCTCCTGTACTTGAATCGGTAAGATTTTTTGCCGAAGCAGGAGGTGCGGTATTGGGAATCTGCAATGGCTTTCAAGTACTTACTGAGATGGGGCTTTTGCCAGGTGCGTTGACTCGCAATGCTCGGCTAAATTTCATCTGTGAGCCAACCCCGCTTAGAGTTAATCCGGGCAACTGTTGCTGGTTGAAGGAATATCAAGAGTCAGAAGCGATTGTGCTTCCGATAGCACATGGTGAAGGGCGATACCAGTGCGAGGAAAAACAACTGGCTGAGCTCGAAGCGAACGGCCAAATTGTTATGCGCTATGCAATCAATCCGAATGGCTCGGCTTGTGATGTGGCGGGGCTTACAAATGCAGGCGGCAATGTTCTCGGACTAATGCCCCATCCGGAGCGAGCCTGTGACCCGGTCACGGGTGGACTAGACGGACTAAGGCTACTTGCCAGTCTTAGGAATTAAAACCGTGCTAATCCAAGACTTATAAAATACTTGTGACTAAAAAGGGGGCCAATGCCCCCTTGATTTATTTAGTGAGAATCAACCAAGATTGTCCCAAAACGGAATCAGTTAACTGCTGCGAAGAACTCCTTGCTTTTAACGGGATCAGGATTCATTGTCCTGTCACCTGGGTTCCAGTTTGCTGGGCAGACTTCATCAGGGTTGTTACGAATGTGCTGGAAAGCCTGAAGTAGACGAAGGGTTTCATCCACACTGCGACCAACGGGAAGATTGTTGATCGTACTTTGCATAACCACTCCGTCGGGGTCAATGATAAAAAGACCGCGCAAGGCGACACCTGCCTGTTCATCGAGAACTTCGTAAGAGCTGGCTATATCTTTCTTGAGGTCTGCAATTAGAGGATAGGAGATATCGCCGATACCACCGTCCTTTCGATCCGTCTGAACCCAGGCGAGGTGGCTGAACTGGCTGTCTACCGAAACACCCAGAACCTCACAGTTACGACTGGAGAAGTCGCTGTAGCGTTCGGAGAAAGCGACGATTTCAGTTGGACAGACGAAGGTAAAATCGAGTGGATAAAAGAAAAGCACCACGTATTTGCCGCGGTACTGCGAAAGACTGATTTCCTTGAATTCCTGATCGACCACAGCAGTGGCTGTGAATTCTGGAGCTTTCAGGCCGACTAGCCGAGACATGTTTTATGGGTATGTAAGGAATTTGTACAATGGGGACTTCAGTCCAAAGTCGAATCGACTACCAGTTGTCCTTAATAATTTAACACATGATACGGCTGACGGAGGCATAGGCTGTCGTTAGATGATGTCTATTGGAGGAATGACGATGGCCTGGGACCAGAATGTGCTGCGTAGATACAACACGACAGGCCATTTCCGTTTGCTCAGCCAGCTGCGCTCTGAGCTAAGGAGCAACCCTTTAGTAAGGCCGAAGGAAGGCGAGAGCATTGGAGAGGTCAACCGGAGCAAGTCCTTGATTCGGGCAATTGAGGGACGATCTCAGAATTATGGCCGTGGACGCAGGGGTAGTGCTGCCATAAACGCTGTCGTCTCACCGGCATCACCAGTTGTTCAATAGCCAGAGCTTGATCTGGTATGCAGAATCATGTGAGAACAAAATAGTGAATATTGTCTTTCTGAAAGAGGCACATCAATCGACTAAATTATATAGAAAGCCAATAAGTAAAATCAATTTAAGTTGATGTCCAATTAAAATGGCTCGGGGGAGACTTGAACTCCCGACCTTGGGGTTATGAATCCCACGCTCTAACCAGCTGAGCTACCGAGCCGTGTAATGAGCTTATCAGGCCCTAGGTGGTAGGAACTGCAGGGGGTTCGCAGCACCGGCGCTGGGTGGGTGGACCTCGAAGTGGAGGTGAGGGCCTGTACTTCGGCCAGTACTACCCATATGGGAAATCAACGAACCCTGTTCAACATCTTGTCCAACCCGGACCATCAGGCGACTGTTGTGCCCATACAAGGAACGGCTGCCATCTGCATGGGCCAGGGTTACTAAATAACCGTAGCCACCATCGTGCCAGCCCGAAAACAGCACTCGACCAGCCTTAGCAGCCACTATCGGTGTCCCGACGTTATTTGCAACATCAATGCCCTTGTGAATGCGGCCCCATCTCCATCCGTATCCAGATGTAAAAACTCCCTTAGTTGGCCAGATCCAGCCCTGGGAAGAGCTGGGACCGTCAAAAGGCTTGTTGAGCTCATCAAAACCAGGTAGCTCTGGCCAGCTGATACCTCCGCTAGATATTGGCTTTAGTCCCAGCACCATGCGCGTGCGCCCAGAGGACGCCTGGGCGAGCCTTACCTGGCTACCCACCACCAGCCTTGCGGTTTCGATGCCAGGATTCAGACGCACCAGCTCTTGAAGGGTCAACCCGTAGCGCTGAGCAATCTTTTTTACCGTGTCTCCAATGCGGATGACGGCGCGATCCTCAACTGGTGGCAGGGAATGGAGCGGAGGAGTGCGGCGAAGCTCGCTGGTATCAATCGCTGCCAGCTGATTGATCTGCCTGGATTGCTGGGTAGGAACAACTAGCCAGTCGCCTTGTCGGAAAAAGTGGTCTTCGTTGACGTCGTTGAGTACTGCAAGACGCTCTTCATCAAGACTGAGGGTTTTGGATAGCTCTTCAACGCTTATGGGCCGACGCACCTTGACCCAGATCTTGTCGCTGCTGGGGGCAGGTAGAGCAGCGATTAACGAATCAATAGAAGCCTTCTCGATATCGGCGGGATCAAGGGCTGCAACGAATGCCGGCAGAGCAATGAAGCAGGGGATCAAGAGTCGCAGAGTCGTTTGCAAAGGCTTCATGCATTTCTTTCTGTAATACAAAAATCTGTGGAGAAGCCGAGATCCCCAATTCGGGCAGACAGTAGCTGACGAGGCTCTCTGAAACAAGTGGCGCCTGGACACCAAGCACAATTGGGAAGCCTAGATCCCGGTCATTGCAATGGATCACGACTATGTCAGCAAATTCTGTTGTCGAAGCGCCTCAAACAACACAACCCCAACCGATACGGAGAGATTGAGGCTGCGAACTCCGTCTTGCTGGAGTCGCCTTGCGCCTGACATTGGAATCGTGAGGGTCGCATCGGCCGAGGCGAGCACATCTGCTGGCAAGCCATCGGTTTCGCGGCCAAACAGCAGCCAGTCATCTTGATCAAATTGCCAACTGGTGTACGCCTGACAGGCATGGCTACTAAGGGCGATCAGCCGCCCGCCGCTACTAACACGCTGATTAGCAAAGGCTGACCAGTCAGCATGTCGCTGTAGGGACACCAAGGGCCAATAGTCGAGGCCAGCGCGCTTGAGCTGGCGATCATTTATTTGGAAGCCAAGGGGTTCAACCAAGTGCAGTTCCGTACCGGTAGCCGCACAGGTGCGAGCCACATTGCCTGTGTTGGGTGGAATTTGGGGCTGAAACAAAACGATCCGGGGCACGATCAAGTAGCTGGAATGGCAAGACCCAGATTGGTCAAATTGAGCGCACGGCCTGCAACCACAAGCCAGATGGCACCGCAGAAGGGGGCAAGCTGTTGCTCCAATGACCCAAGACGATCACGAAACAGTCCACCGATCGCAGTGGCCGGCACCACCCCCCAGCCAGTTTGCTCGCTAACTAAAAGCACAGTCACCCTGCAATTACGCAAGCTCTCAAGGAGTTCTGTACAGCGTTGTTGCCAGGCAGAAGAATCGAGGTCGAGGCCAGCAGCGACCCAGGTGCCGAGTGAATCAACCAAAGCAAGGCCAGGAGGGCTAAGAGTGTCGAGAGCGGCGGCTAGGGCGCTATCAACCTCCAGGAAGCCCCAGTGCGGTGGACGTCTGACTACGTGTGCCTCAACACGGGCTAGCCATGTTGCATCGTCGGCGGTTGGCTGAGGTCCGGTAGCCAGGTAGGTAACCGGCAAACCCGACTGAATGGCGAGGTGCTCAGCCCAGCGGCTCTTGCCGCTTCGGGCAGGGCCAAGCACCAGGGTGAGTGAATGGCAGGATTCAACCACCACCATTCATATTGTGAAGGGTTGCCACAGAAGACGGTGAAACACGATTTAGATAGCGGAATATCCAGTACTTAAATACAGTCGCTAAAACCACCGGAAAGGTGGCAATAAATAGCAATATGAAGTTTTCTTGGGCAGGTAAGCCTAAGTGCTGAGCCACCCCATCGAGCAGCACTGTCCAGCCCTCAGGACTGTGAAAGCCAACAAAAATATCTGTAAATAAGATTATTCCGAAGGCTTTAGCGCTATCACTCAATCCATATACAAGTTCATCGAGAAAACCTCGCAGCACCTGAAGATCGCGCCTACCCAAGATGCAAACACAAACAAAACCAACCAGACCACCAAGATCAGCAATAACGTTTTTAATAGCTTGAGTGCTCTGCAGATCAGCCTCCTCCTTGAGCAGCTGAGCCTTGCTGGCAAGCTGCATCTGCAGCTCCTCACGGCTTGGTAGAGGATTGCCTTTTAAAAGAGCATCAAATTCGATTTCTGCCTGGAATATTCGCAACTTCTCAACGGCCTTCTCCTCAAGCTTTGGCTTTGGATAGGTAAGAAAAGCGTTGTCTGGAGCGAAGCGATCAACCAGTGGTGACACCATATAGGTGCGGCTGATCTGCTGTACGAGCACCGGCACCAAAATCAGCAATAGCAAGATGCGCAATGCCACCAAAGTGGTGTCTCTGCGCCGGCGAAAACCCGCCACCACATTTGCTTCTGCTTCAGGGTCGAGCTGGCGCCGCAACTGATCCACAACACCTATCAGGCTGCGTGGCAGCACCTCCGGAGAGCGACTAATTGCAGGCAGAGGATCCCTACTTGACTCGTAGCGCGAAACAACATACTCAATCAATTGAAACTGACGAACTTCCTGACCGGCCAGCTCGCCCCGGCGTGTCTGCAAAGTCTGTAGGGACTGTCGACAGACCTGTAAAGCAGCTAGAAAACGACGCAGTAACTGGGCTTGGGCCGACCGGGGAATACGAAGGTCCAATTCCGGACGTACGGGACGATCGTTGTAATGCTCCAGCTCAATACTCTGGATTAGCAGAGCAGATTCATAACCACGTTCCAGAACATTACTGAGGCCTAGCGCCTGGGCACGGCCAAAAGCCCCCATCCAGTTAGTTAGTGCCATTTGATCAACGCGAGAAGACCCACCAAGTGAGCATTGGAACAATCGTGCCAGCCGTTAGAAGCACCACAATCCAGGTGAAGGCATTGCTTGACTGCGTTTCCTCCTTCGTTGGTATATTTGTTTGCTGACTGACAATCTCAGCGGTTATTGGTTCGCCAGGATCCTCTCCTCCCTGCAGAACGGTGAGAAGGCGAGTCATGGCATCGAGGCTGCCCTGCCGGTAGCGTCCGCCATCGCGGATCGGTTGGACCATGGTGGTTCGCGCTGTGCTGCGCAGCAGGCTGGCATCAAGCTGTGTAAGGAGACCTGGTGAGGTCACCACTGCCGCAATGTTTGTCTGGCTGTCAATTAAAAAAAGCACTTGGTTGGGCTCTCCTACAGAGTCTTTCCAACGCTCCAAAACCGAATCGCCTAACTGAGACAAGCTGAGCCCATAGTCAAGGCGGTTAACAGTGATCAAGTGTGCATCCACACGCTCGGATGAAAAGCTTTCGAGGGTTTTGCTGAGTTCACCGATGGCTGCTCGGCTCAGCACATCTGCAGTGTCAAGAATGCGTTCCGGGGGAGCGGTGGCCGGAAGACCACTAGCGGAAATCGCCAGTGCCGGGGACGGCATCAAAGTGGCTATTAAGCCCAAAAACAGGGCCGTGAAAACTCCTAAAAAGGGAAACCGACTGGATAGACGCAGGGAAGGGGGCAACGGTTTAGGCCCAACATGGATCTAGTTTGCCGCCTGCGGGCCCAGCTGTCGCTTCCTGATTAACCGCCATGGCCTCTTCCGCACCATCAAGGATCTGTTTTCTGTCTGGGGTGGTCTCTCTAGTACTTGTGGTTGTGAATCAAACAACCGCGGCCAGCATCGAACCAGCCCTCGAGCGGGCCGCCGTATTGGCCAGCTTCCTGGCGGTGAGTTTGATGCTGGTGGGTGTGCTTTGGACCCGAGCCTTGCCTGAAGCGGCTCCCATGGTGGACCTCATAGGGGAGCAGGGGCTTGAGCTCGCAGATGGGCTGCCTGAGGCGCTAGCAGAGGAGTTGGGCTGGGGTAGTCAGATGTTGTTAACCGCAACCCCAGCTGCTGCAGTGGTGGTGATGTGGCAAAACAAATGCCTGCTGCGCCGCGGCCTTCTAGCTCAGGTGCCCTTTGAACCAGGTCCAATCTGCCAACGAGCCCTAGAAAAAGCGGCTCCTATTTCACTTGTAGATCTGAACCTCTATCCAGGCCGTGCTGAATTTGACAGCTTGCTGCCAGGCTTGCCAGCCGTGGTGGTTCAGCCAATTGACTCAAGGGGATTGGTAGTGCTGGCAGGCTGGTCGCCGCGCTGCTTTAGCCGCAGCGATTTGACCTGGCTCGAGGGATGGTCCCAGCGGCTTAGAGAGCGAATTGAGCAGGGTTGCGCGAATCAAGACCTTGTCTGGCCCGAGGAGGCAGGGTTACCCGAGTTTCCACCCGTGCCTCTGGACCTTTGAATACAGTCATTCCCTCTTTGGTAAGTACTCCCTGCATACGCTGAGAGCGAGTTACCTGGGAAATAGCCCGGCGGTGCAGCTCGACGGCACCAAGGGCCTCAATCTGATTGGTTTGCCAATTCCAACTGCAGCGATTTGCAACAAGGGAGGCGGTCGGTTGGGTTAGACGGCAATCAAGCGGAACCACCAATGTGGGAGCGGTACCAACCGTTTCAAAGCCAGTACCGCTTAGACGGGATTGATCCAACGCAGCCCTAAAGGGGTGGGGACTACTGATGCGCTCCCGCACCAAGTCCAGGCGGGTATTACTGGCATCAAGACGTCCCTTGCGGCCGAGATCAACCAGCTGAACTGGCCCCTGGAGGTCGATCAGCTGAAGCAGTGAATTAGCGCTGAGGGAAGGCGCCGAAAGTGTTTGTACTCCATTAGCTGCTAAACGCCTTTCGCCCCGAACTGGCCCTCGTCCGATCAGTTGGCCAGTCGTTGGGAACCAATCAGCAGAACTGAGCGCCAGCTTCAAGCCGACAGCTCGCGAACTCTCCAACAGGGGCAGACCTCGCAATTCCAACTTGTCCTGTTTGATCCAGAACCGAGCACGCCGAGCGGAGACGAGCAACTCCCCCTGGGAGGCGCGTGGACTGCGATCAAGTTCCATGCGCTCCTGCTTGGGGTACCAACGCAGACGAGTGGAGGTAACAACAAGGGGGTTGGGCCCAAATCTCTGCAGCCGGGTCGGACCCTCTAATTGCACCACTTCGCCATCGTTAATGACGGTGCCACTGCTGGCCGTTATTCGATACAGGGGTTGGCCCTTCGCATAAATGGTGCCGCGCAGGTCGCGGGCCTGGGCCACACGACGACCGAGGTCGTAGCGTGCCTCCGGACTGGTTAATTCCCAAAGGAGCCTTCCGCTGGAATCCTTCTGGCGCAGGTTTAGGGAGCGGAAAACAAACGGCTGGGCTGGCACCTCTTTAGACGCCTGGGTGCTGCACCCAACTAGCAGGCTAGTTACAGCAAAAAGACTCAAGGCCAGCGTTTTGCAGTACTGCTGGCGAGTGGTCATAGTCAAAGAGGAGACTCGAGCTCAAGTCGCAACATCACAGGCTGCGGCTCAATCAGGGGAAGTCCAGGCTCTAGCCGACCCCATTGCTGAGCTAGCAACCAAGGGCATGCATTGCTGCCAGGGGGGCAAGCAGGAGCCCGCGGACCGCTGTCAAATGGTGCCTGGCCGAGCTGTACCAGCATCCGAACAGAAAGCTCAGGCAGAAGTGGAGCTAGCAATACCGCTACCCAGCGGGTGGCCTCGAGGACTGCATAAAGATCCTCTGCCACCAAACTCTCCTGACCCTCAAGCTTCATTTGCTTCCATGGGGCCTGTTCGTTGAGAAAGCCATTAGCTGCAATGGCTAGCTGCAGGGCCGCTTCAGCGGCACGACGAAAGTCAAAGTCGGTTAGTGCCACATTCACACTTTTACCGGCAGCTAGGGCAGCAACGGCAAGGGGGTGATCGACTTGGGCGGCGGCACCAGCTGGGGGCACAGAATCTGCAAACCAGCGCCTTGCCATTGCAGAGGTGCGGTTCAGCAGGTTGCCGATCGTATTTGCTAAATCATTGTTGACTAGATCAGTAAAGCGCTGTTGCTGGAAATCACCGTCTTCGCCAAAGGGAATGTCGCGGAGCAGATACCAGCGCACCGCATCGCGGCCGCAGCGCTCAAGAAGTACCTCAGGATTGAGCACATTGCCGAGTGACTTGCCCATTTTTTGGCCTTCGCGGGTCAAGAAACCGTGGCCAAACACGCGTTCTGGCAGCGGCAACCCTGCAGAAAGCAGCATCGCAGGCCAATAAACAGCATGGAAACGCAGGATGTCCTTACCGATCACATGTAGCTGGGCCGGCCAACCACGCTCCAGCACCTGCTCCAGGACAACTGGCTCGTTCGGGTCGAGCAGGGCGGTGAGATAGCCGAGCAAGGCGTCAAACCATACATAAAAAGTATGTCCTTCATGGCCGGGCACCGGAATCCCCCATGGCAGGTCGATTCGCGAGATTGAAAAATCCCGCAGCCCCTGAGCTACAAAGTTTTGCACCTCCTTCTGCCTGCTGGCGGGGGCAATGAAACCCGGCTGACGAATCAGGGCCTCGATCTGGGCCTGATAGCGGGAAAGGCGGAAAAACAAATTAACTTCATCACGCCATTCCAGCGGCTTTAAATGAATAGGGCATTCGGGATCCTCACTACCAGGTGCGTCGTCTTTGAATTCCTCACAAGCAACGCAATACCATCCCTGCTGTCGTCCTTCCACCACGTCACCGTTGGCTTGCACTCGTGCAAAAAATTGAGCCACCAATTGTTGGTGGCGGGGGTCCGTGGTACGGATAAAGCGGTCGTTGCTGATTTGCCAGCGGCTCCAAAGATCGCGATATCCCTCGCTGATTAGATCGCAATGAGCCTGCGGACTGAGTTCAGCAGCTTCGGCCGTGCGCTGAATCTTCTGGCCATGTTCATCGCAGCCTGTGACGAACATGACCGACTCCCCCCTCAGCCGTTGGTGGCGAGCCACCGCATCGCAGGCAATCGTTGTGTATGCGCTGCCGAGATGGGCTCGGTCGTTTACGTAATAAAGGGGGGTGGTGAGCGTGTAAGTCATCATCTCGATCT
Organism: Cyanobacteriota bacterium; assembly: GCA_027620015.1. Lineage (GTDB taxonomy): Bacteria > Cyanobacteriota > Cyanobacteriia > PCC-6307 > Cyanobiaceae > Cyanobium_A. The sequence goes on along the minus strand of JAQCGH010000001.1, from coordinate 55,197 downwards.
TACGGAGCGGCTACGGACATAAAGGCTGACCTGATCACTCCAGCTCAGTTCATCCCCTGCGAGTCTTGGATAAGCCGTGATCGCTCCTGATGACCCTGCCTTCAGAAGCAGTGGATGTTTTGGTTTGGGGGGGCGGTACCGGTGGCGTAGCTGCAGCAATCCAGGCGGCCCGCGGCGGAGTTAAGACACTTTTGCTCACCCCTGGCAACTGGCTTGGAGGCATGGTGAGCGCCGCCGGAGTTTGCTGCCCCGATGGCAATGAGCTCACCCCTTGGCAGACAGGTCTCTGGGGGGCCTTTCTACGCGCCCTTGAGCAAGCCGAGCCCGATGGACTCGATCAAAATTGGGCGAGTTGCTTTGGGTATCGACCCGATACCGCAGAGGCGATCCTGCAGGGCTGGGTAAGCGAGCTACCCAATCTGCAGTGGTGGCCACTTTGCAGTCTCCGGGCGGTACGGCGTCAGGGGGCCCGCATCACGGCGGTACAGCTGGAGCACAAGGGTGAAACCCAATGGCGAGCCTGCAAAGTTGTGGTCGATGGGAGCGACCGCGGCGACCTGCTGCCCCTAGCGGAGGCTCCATTTCGACTCGGCTGGGAAGCTCAGGAGTTATGGGGCGAACCCAGTGCCCCCAGCCAGCAACGGTTGCAAACGGAAGCTTTTTTCAAGCAACAACCCGTGCAATCGCCCACCTGGGTGGTGATGGGCCAGCTCCAGAATGAGGTGTTGCCGCCAACTGCACACCCCCCGGCCATAGCTGCGCCCTTTGAACGAGCCAGCGAGGCCTTCGGTTTAGAGCGCACAATCAACTACGGGCGCCTGCCGGGCGGCCTGGTGATGCTCAATTGGCCCCTGCACGGCAATGACTGGCACCAGGGGCTGGAACGCGCCTTCAGCGCAGACACCCTTGAGCAAGCTGAGTTGGCTGCCGAAATGCAGTCCTACAGCCTGAAGTTTGCAGGAGCCCTTGAGCAGGCAAGCGGGGGCTGGCTTCAACTGGGCTATGCCTTTCCTGCTGAAGCCGGCAGTCCCGCCCCCTGGCTGGCTGCCATGCCCTACTGGCGGGAAGGTCGACGGCTGCTTGGCCGCTCACTTGTACTGGAGCAGCACTTACTCCCCCTTGGCAGCGCTGAGTCTCAGGGGCCGCTTCCATTTAATGAAAGTGGCAAATTTGAGTCGATAGCGGTTGGCAATTACGCAAACGACCACCACTACCCCGGCTCTGACTGGCCGCTGGCTCCCAAAAGCATTCGCTGGGGAGGCCGCTGGAGCGGCACTCCCTTCTGCATTCCCTACGGCGCCCTGCTGAGCGCTGAGATCGACAACCTGCTGGCAGCTGACAAGGCCTTCAGCAGCAGCCACATGGCCAATGGGGCCACTCGTTTGCAGCCCCTAATTCTGAACATCGGCCAAGCAGCGGGGGCGGCAGCGGCCCTGGCGGTGCAACTTGACATCCCCCCAGTTGAGCTAACTCCCCTGGCCGTTCAGCAATGCCTGCTTCACGATCAACGTGCTCCAGCGGCAGTAGTTCCGCTCTGGGACACCCCCTGGCATGCCAGCGATTGGTTAACCCGCCAGCTGCAGCTGCTGGTTAATCCCGATCTCCTGCAGGCCAATGGCCAAATAGAAGGGCAATTCCAAAGATCCCTATTCCCAAGCCAGGGCTGTCCAGAACCCAGGGAGTCTCTGTGGCAAGGAAGGGTGCGGCCGGACGGCCAGGGCCGCTACACCTTTGTGAGCAACATCGATTTAAGAAGTGATTACGCCAAACGGGAGTGGCCTCTGATCAGCCTGGAGCCAGGCCTGAACCGCTGGCTGCAGAACCTTGATAAGCCAACCCAGGCCAAGTTGATTGGCTGTGCTAACCCCTGGGGGCCATGGTTACGTGTATCGCGGCTGAGCTCGGATTAGCTGCTGGCTTGTAGTCGCAGTAGGTCCCGTAGGGGGTCAACCACCTGAACCCTCAATTGAAGTTGGTCGCCTGGGGTTGAACCCGCTGGGCACTCGGCGGCAAGATCCATGGCAATTGTATCAACGTGGACCAGGCCCAGCCGATCCTGGGGTCTAAGCCATCGCAGGAAACATGCCTGCCACTGCTGACTCGCGTGTGCCGCAAACCACTCCTGCTGCCAATGACGCTGGTCTTCCCTGCTGATCTGCATGCCCTGCCGGAGCGGACCTTCTAGGTCGGAGAGAAGGTCGGCTAGATCGGCAGCAACCAGTGGCTGGCCTCCCTGTTGAAGGGCCAGAAGTTGCCGTTGGGCCACCAGATCGGCATAGCGGCGAATTGGCGAAGTGGCCTGCACATAGGCCGTCAGCCCCAGGCTGAAATGGGGACTTGGCTCAGTGCCTGTATGGCCCCGGCTGAGGCAGCGTTTAATAGCGCAGTGACGCACGGGACCAGCCGGCAATCCTGCTAGCTCAGACTCCGGCGGAAGGGTTGCCGGCAATTGGCTGCGGTAGGGCAGGGCTAGAGCATGCTCTCCCCCAAGGACAGCTACCACCGCGCCCGCCAAAATCATCGCTTCGGCCACCATCAATCGAGCGGGGCTGGGTTCAGTGATCTCAAGCTGGGCAGCGTCTCCCTGAGCCCGAATACGAGCCTCCGGCTGGTCGAGGAGGAGGGCACCCTGCCCTACACGCCACTCACGACGCAGCAGCAACAGGCCATGCAGTTCGGCTAAGTCGCGTTCCTGGGGCGGGGCTAAATCGATCAGGTCGTCGGCATCGCCATAGCTAAGCCTGTACGTGGGCTTTACCCAGCTGCGGTGCAAACCCGAAGCGGCAACAGCCCCATCGCCAGCAAGTTGAACCCAGATGCTCCAGGCAGCGCTGCGATGGCCGGCCCGGAGACTCATCGGTCCTGTGGCAAGCGCCTCAGGGAACATCGGCAGAATCCCGGATGCCAAATAAAGACTGCTGCCCCGCCTTCGTGCCTCTAGGTCGAGAGGCGAATCCTGCGAAATCAACCTGCCGGGATCCGCCACATGGATCCAGATTTGCATCTGCCCAGCGGCAGTGATTTCCAAGGCCAAGCCGTCGTCTATGTCACACGTATCAGGGTCGTCAATGGTGACGGTGCGCTGGCTGGTGAGGTCGAGACGCTCGGCATCGCCGGGATGTTCATCCTCAGCGCTAGCAAGCAAGCGTTCAGTATCGGCCAGAAGGTCAGCAGAAAAGCCTTGCTCCCAGACCGTGGCTCTTAGGGACGGCAAATTGTGGGCCTGCCATTGGCCCAGATCGACCAGCAGGTGGCGAATTGAGCCAGTATCAGCGGTCACTTTGGCTGCCTGCAAAGCCTGGCGCAAGGGAAGGGGTAGGGGTGTTGTGCATTCACCTCCAGCCCAATCAATAAGTAGCTCAAGCTGCTGTAGCTGGTCTGCGCTGAGCAGCTGCAGATCAAGAGGCCGACGGTTGCGAAGCTGCTGCTGCCAACGCAATTCAGCTTCCTCCTGCAGCACCCGTAGGTGGCGTTCCCGCCTTAGCCGGCGAAGATCAGCCAGAGGCCTTGCCTCGACAAGGTTTTGACGCAGCCGAAATAGGGTCTGGGGACCAAGACACCAGCGCCAAAAGGCAGCAATAGCTAGGCCATCACGTCGCGATGACACCAGATCAACCCAGTCGCTCAGTTGCAGACCCTGCGGTTCATCTTGCATCAAGAGCCAAGCTGCTGCAAAATCTCGTCGAGCAGGCAGCACTGATATCAAAGCTGCGTCGCTGATCGCCCAAGGTGCTTGGCTAAGACGTAAGGGAGGAGTGCATTCGCCGGAAAAAGGAGCAAGCAGCAAAAGTTGACGCAGCGGATGATTCTGCTGCCGTGCGCTTGAACCAATAGCTAAGGAGGCTTTATTTGAGGCTAGAGCCAAAACAACAGCTAGCTGAGGACCGCGCTCGTCAGCGAGTCCAACTAGATCCCCAGGTTTCATTTGGGAGGTAAAAGCCGCCAGGAGAGAGGCCTCAGCCTTCGGGATTCACAAAAGGCAGCAGGGCGACAATGCGGGCCCTCTTAACAGCATTTGTAAGGTCACGCTGCTGTTTTGCTGTCAAGCCAGTGAGCCGACGGGCCAGGATCTTGCCACGCTCGGTGATGAATTTCTTTAGTAGTTCTACGTCTTTGTAATCAATGGGGTCGCCAGGCTTGATAGGCGAAAGGCGCTTTTTAAAAAAAGAGCTAGACATGAATAAATAAAGAAAGGAATAGGAGGATGAAGCTGGAGCAACGAGTACCCGACGGGACCATAGAAAATCGAATCACAAACAGATGATTGAGCTGCCAAATTTGGGGCTCAAGCCTGCATCACTTGATTTCCTTATGGATTGTCATGGCATTGCAGTGGGTACAGAACTTCTTCAACTCAAGCCTTTCGGTGGTGTTACGTCGGTTCTTCTCAGTTGTGTACCTGGACACACCGGGAGAACGCTTTGCGGGGTTGGACCGGCATTCCGTGCACTCGAGAGTGATCACGATCCGGACGCCCTTGTTTTTAGCCATGAAGGACGTTGCGCCGCTGAAGCGATGCAAATGAACAAGATCACACCATACCTGGCGGCAGTACCACCTCCTGTTGATCCCTAAGATCAGAGTTCAACACGCCACTTGCTATGCGGGTCTCGCTCCAATGGCTGCAGGAGCTTGTGACCGGCCCTGAACAAGCCCTCGCCTCTGGGCCGCTAGCCGAGCGCCTCTCTTTGGCTGGTTTTGAGGTAGATGCAATAGAGGATCTTGCAGCCCAAGCCGGCGGTGTTGTGGTGGGATTCGTGCGTGAACGTCAAACCCATCCCAACGCAGACAAGCTCAGCGTCTGCCAGGTAGATATCGGCGCCGCAGAAATGTTGCAGATTGTCTGCGGGGCAACGAATGTAAGGGCAGGCATACATGTACCAGTTGCCCTGGTTGGCGCCACCTTGCCAGCGGTGAATCTGACTATTAAGCCAGCCGAGCTGCGCGGGATGGCCAGCAGCGGCATGATTTGCTCCCTTGCCGAGTTAGGCCTGGCGGCAGAGGCAGATGGCATCGCCATTCTTGATGATCTGCTTGATCAGATGCCTCCATTGGGTGCAGCTATCGGACCAAGCCTGGGGCTCGATGACCAGGTATTGGAACTGGCTATCACCGCCAATAGACCTGATGGTCTCTCTATGCAGGGAATAGCCAGGGAAGTAGCGGCTTTAGTGGGCGGCCAGACCCTGATAACTGGTTCTAAAAGTGCTGCGCCAAGCGAGCAACTCCCTTTTGCCGCCATCGACAGAGCTGCGGTTGAAGCTGGGGGCCTATTTAGCATCACAGCCCTCGACGGGGTGAAAGTGGCTCCATCACCCCAATGGCTGCAAGTGCGGCTGCAAAAGGCCGGCATTCGCCCGATAAACAACATCGTTGACATCACCAACCTGGTGATGCTGGAGACGGGCCAACCCCTGCACGCATTCGATAGCAAGCGCCTGGCCGTAAAAGGCGGCGAAAGCGAGGCTCAGCTGGCCAACCTGGGATTAAGACAAGCGTTTGATGGTGAGGCGTTCACGAGCCTTGACACTACGGAGCACAAACTCAGTCCCGAAGCCCTGGTGGTTACCTACAGCAACCGCCCCATCGCCCTGGCTGGCGTGATGGGTGGCGCAGATGAAGCCGTAACTGAAGCAACCATTTCAATCTGGCTTGAGGCTGCTGTATTTGCTCCTCAGGCAGTGCGGCGCTCAGCCCGCAGCGTTGGCTTGCGAACTGAAGCGAGCAGTCGTTTTGAGAAGGGTTTGCCCAGAGAAGCCACCCTTGCTGCAGCAGATCGTGCCGTGGAACTTTTAATAGAACATTGCGGTGCAAAGGCTTCTGGCCGCTGGCTGCACCAATGCTCTGAGCAACCAATCGAACCTCTGTTACTAAGGCGTGATGCTCTACACAACCTGCTCGGACAAGTAAGAGAGGGCGAAGACTATTCGGACCTCAGTGATGACAGGATCGTCCAGACCTTGACAGCCCTCGGTTGCAAGCTTGCAGAAAAAAAAGAAGGTGAAGGCTGGCTAGTCAATGTTCCCCCCTCCCGCTTGATGGATCTGCAGCGGGAGGTTGACCTCATCGAGGAGGTGGCCCGTCTGGTTGGTTACGACCACTTCGCCTGCCACTTGCCCGATCCGCTGGAGCCTGGAGGGCTGACCCCAGCACAGAAGGTGGAGCGCCGACTGCGCCGCCAACTTTGCGCTGCCGGATTGCAGGAGGCATGCAGCTTCTCCCTGGTGCCCGCAGCAGAAGGGCGCATACCTTTAGCTAATCCCCTGCTGGCTGATTACGGCTACCTGCGCGACAACCTGCATGACGAATTGCTGGCCGCGGCACGCAGAAACTTGCAAGGTGGTCAGCTTGGTTTTTGGGCCTTTGAGATAGGTCAGGTTTTCAGCAACGATGCCGATAAGTCTGATCACCAGCTGCTGGCTGGGGTTATCTGTGGCGAAAGGCGGGGTGAGCGCTGGAGTAGCAGTGGCAAACCCCAACCTCCTAGCTATCACCAAGCGCGCGGCCTACTGCAGCAAGCCCTGGCATCTATCTCTGTTCCAATAGAGGATCGACCACTTAGACAGCATCCGCTGTTACATCCCGGACGAGGCGCCCAGCTGGTTGTTGAGGGCAAACCCCAGGGCTGGTTTGGTCAGTTGCACCCAGAGAAGGCGGAATCGCTTGACCTACCGCAAACATGCTTCATTTTCGAGCTCGAACTCGATGCCTTGATCACAGCTGCTACGCGCCGCAACCGCTGGCAACCAGCCTTTGCGCCCTATGCCACCGTTCCCGCTTCTGAGCGAGATCTAGCCGTAGTGGTTCCATTAAGCACAAATTCTGCTGAGCTGCTCCAGGTGATTCGCAAGGCCGGCAAGCCGCTGCTGGAGCACGCCGAACTAGTGGACCGCTACGAGGGTGGACAACTTGCAGCAGATCAATGCAGTCAGGCCTTTCGGCTCCGCTACCGGGATGCCAGTCGCACCCTCACCGATGAAGAGGTGGAATTAGCCCACTCCTCGATCCGGACAGCTCTGGGAAAACAGCTAGGCGCCCAGTTGCGCAGCTGATATCCAGTCCACAGTCCAACCGCTATTCCTGCTCCGCTGACTCTGCCTGCGGTATTGGGATGCCAGCTCCGATACGACTCAAGACGGTGAGAGTCTCTATGTGGCTTGTCTGGGGGAAAAAGTCGATCGGCTGAACACTCTGTAAGCGATAACAGCCGCTGGTAACCAGAAGGGCTAGATCCCGGGCCAAGGTGGCTGGGTCGCAACTGAGATAGAGCAGGTGGGCGGGGGGGCGTTCAATAATCGCTTGTGTAGTGGCTGGTTCGAGTCCCTTGCGTGGGGGGTCTAGAAAGAGCGCATCGCAGTGAACCAGGTGCTCAGACAGGCACTCCGCGACCACTCCGGTCTCAAAGGTGGCTGATTCACTTAAACCGTTTTCGAGCGCATTGGCTTTGGCCTGATTCACGGCCTCGGGACTGAGTTCGATGCCATGGACGTGCCAGCCTGCCGCAGCTACTGGCAGGCTAAAGGTGCCAATGCCGCAGTAGGCGTCAACCATCACGCCAGGCGCAGAAGCCGCTAGGGCGGCAAGCACAAGGGGAACAATTCGTTCAGCCTGCCGGGTATGAACCTGAAAAAAGGTGTCTGCTGCAATGCGTAGCTCAAGATCGCAGAAGCGCTCTATTAGCCAGCTTCGTCCGACCACCACGCGTGTCTCAGTGCCCATAAGGGTGTTGGTCGGTAGGGGTTGCAGGTTGAGGCACACCCCCACTAGTGCTGGCCAGCGGTGCATCCATTGGGCGGCCAGGATCTCGATGCCCTCCAGGTCTGCAGTGCTGCTTACCAGGGTTATCAGCAGCTCACCGGTATAAATGCCAATTCGAAGGGCTAGATGGCGCAGGCCGCCCCCCTCACGGCAGTCTCGATCAACGGGCCAGTCACTGGTCTCAATATCTGACTTGAGCGGTGCAATCAAGGCGTCTAGACGCGGGTCGAGCACCGGGCAGCGATTCATATTGACAATCTTGTGGGTGCCAGGGCGATAAAAACCAGCCCGCAACCGCCCGTCTTCGCAGCGCTCAAGAGGGATAATTGCCCTATTCCGATACCCGAGCCCTTCAGGCGCTGTAATTAACGGCGCAACATCTTCATCAAGGTGGGCTATGCGCCGAAGTGCATCAACGACTTTTTGATGCTTCCAGTGCTGCTGTGCTGAGTCCTCAAGGTGCTGCAAACTGCAACCACCACAATCTTCAGCAAGGATGCAAGGAGGCCGTCGCCTCTCCGGTGCCGGCTCTAACACCTGTTGCAACTCAGCAAGCCAGTGGCGACGAGCCCTATGGGTGAGGCGTACTTTCGTCTTCTCTCCAGGCAAGGCACCAGCAACAAACAAAACCCGGTCGGCAAGGCGGGCGACGCCCTGGCCGTCGTGGGATAAGCCGGTAATACTCACCGTCACGGTCATGCCGGTGGACAGCTCGACCACATCGTTGCTGCCACCATTCGCGCAGTTGTCAAAGGTTTTAGTGCCCACGCCCGCCTACCAATCGTTCACCCTAAGCCGCGCAAAGGGGAGTTACACCTTGCGGCGGGGCACAAGGATGCTGCGCCAAAGTCGATAGAGTGATTAAAGAGTGTGATCGCTGCGATGAGCGTCGTTCGGGATCTGATCCTTCAGGCTGATGATCAGCTGCGATATCCAAGTGGCGGCGAATTGCGCTCCATGGTGGAGTACCTCAGCCGGGGGGCCAAAAGACTTGAAGTTGTGCGGCTTCTAACCGACAACGAGAAAAAGATTGTTGAAGAGTCTGCCAAGCAGCTTTTCCAGCGCAGGCCTGACTACGTGGCCCCTGGTGGAAATGCCTACGGCCAGAAGCAGCGGGCCCAATGCCTGCGCGACTACAGCTGGTACCTACGCCTGGTGACGTACGGCGTTCTTGCCGGTAGCACCGAAATGATTCAACAGATTGGCTTGGTCGGTGCTCGTGAGATGTACAACAGCCTTGGCGTTCCCATGCCAGGAATGGTAGAAGCAATGCGCACTATGAGGGTGGCCTCCCTAGCCCTGCTGAGTACAGACCAGGCCTCCCTAGCTGGCCCCTATTTCGACTTCCTGATTCAGGGCATGCAAACCAGTACCTGATTTAGGCCGTCTTATCGATCACCAAGATCCGGAGGAGCGCTTTTCTCATCCGGATCTTTTTATTGGACTCAGAACGTGTCTCATCCAAGATGAATAACGGCTTCTTGGTCCATACAAGTTGGGGGAGAAAAATAGATGGCGTTTTTGACAGCCAAACGCAGTCTTAGGGCGTTTAGGCAAGACCTGAGTTGGGTCTATATCCAAGTCTACAATGCGACAATTAAACATCTCGATGGCATGAAAAAATCCCTACCCGTGCTGACTACAAAGCATTGGTGCGGCGCCCGATAGCTGGCGAGTAAAGCCGCGTACCTGTGTACGACACAGTGATGCATGATTTCTAAGCCAGTTACTGCAATCGTTTTGCGGTTATGCGGGTCTTTTGGACAAAAACATTCCGACCTGATGGACAAGGCACACAGCCATTGCTGTCGACAGCAGCAAATGTCTTGTTGGTGAAACTGGATTGAACTTTCTGCAAACCTATAAGGAGTATGCATGCAGAAACTCTGGAAATTTGGAGATTAAGCCTAAAAAAACTCTGCGACAGAGAAAGGTGGTTCACATTGGAAATGCACCAGTATTTCTCTATGAGGCATTCTCGAGTTTCATCACAAAACAATCCCACACAGATAAGAACTAGACCTAAACAATCATCATTCCTTAGTAAGTCTTGCGGTAAGACCATTTATGCGTCTGAAATGAGATTAACAATATATGTATCCAAATTTGCGAACTGGAGCTTCCGCGTATCAAACATGCCGTGTCTCGGGAGGCAGGTCGAGATTGTCCGCAAGACTATTTCACTAATCTCATACCAGAATAGGCCCAAGACTCATTATGCGTCTCAGGCGAGTGTAGATAGATCAATTTATTCGTTGCGATAAAGCTCTTTCAGCAACTGGTAGGCCTCGTTTAAGCGCCTCATTGTTTCTTCTGAGCCGCCAGAGTCGGGGTGATGGCTCATCGCCATCTCACGGTAGGCCTCCCGTATCTGTCGCAGAGTGAGACGATGGCCCGGCGTCGTTGGCAATTGCAGAAGATTTAATGCTCCATGAAGGGTCATGGTGTGTTCCAGCGTCTGGAAGGAGGTGCCCTTACGTCGCTTCCGGAATCGATGAACAAAGCGCCTGATCAGAGTTGGTAATCGAAGTTCAAGGGTTGAGGTGCTGAATGGATCTTCCAATAGACCAGCCATTACCATGACTCTCTCAAAAGTTGCAGGCTCCCGGCTCCAGCTCGGAGCTGTATTGGCAACCACATCACAGGCGAGAGACCAAGTAAACGGACGGCTTTCACTCTGATCAATCTGAGCCCAGATGTCCTGGGCCAACCACACCATTGCAGCTTCCAGTACAGCCTCATTAGCAACCTTGCCGTATAGCTCACGCCAATGGTCTCGAGCCTTAGCAAGAGAACGATCAAGTACATCGCCACCTACCTGTGGTAGTGGTTCCTCCGCTAGATCTATGGATGGAGGGGTGGATTGCAAACTGCGCTTGAGTTGGTCAGTTTGGCGCCTTATAAAGCCAGGAAGATCTATGCCGCTTTGACGAGGGCGCACCTCAGCTTCAATAGAGGCATCAAGGTCAAATATAAGAGCAAATTGTGCATCAGCTGACAAGCGATCTAGGCATAAGTCGCCCCGCGAGCCACGAGTGGTAAGTACCAACGCTCCTTGTTCATTGAAGCTTAAATCCCTGCTCTCTTGGCCGGTGGGGCCGCCATCATTTTGATGATCTTCATGATCACTAATTACATGGGCATCAACTTCCTCACACTTGGGGAAGATCTCTTGCAGGAGACGCTCTAAAATGTCACCGCGGCTGCGAAGTCCCCATTCAGCACGAAGTGCGTCAATTTTATCGACCAAATCGACTGGTAACTCCAAACTGAAGCGACGACGATTTGCACCTGTCAACTTGCCCATTCCTAACGGCCGATCAACCCAGGAATCAAATCCTGCTCCACCTCTATGGCCTGCTTATTGCTATCGACGAGGAATTGACTTCTAGGAGTCAACTTCCCGCTGGGGTAATAACTAGAATCAGGAGACGGTATTGGAGGTGGCGGGCTTGATATTAGCGGCGGCATGGTTAAGAAGGATTGCTGTAGCGTTAAAGTGGGTACAGTTTTAGGCTCATTCTGAAAATCACCATCTTGTTCTTGAATCACAGGAGGGGACTGGAGGGGCTTAAGAGGTGTTGAGGAGACAGTTTTGCGGGCAAGTTCAAGCATCTTCTCTTGATCCTTCACCATGGCGAATTGGCTGACCGGCACGATGCTAAGTAGGTGACCAGGTGTAGCATCAGCTGGATATACCAAGCTTATACGCACTGAGCTAGATATATCTTTCTGAAGATTCAAAGAAGCAATTGGTAGGCTTTGGCCAGAGCGCAGGCCAACGTGCATTTCTTGAAGACCTTCCTCAGTACTTACCTGCAATGATCCCCTAAAGGCAGTAAAGGGTTTTCCAGTGCCGATAGCTGTTGGATGACTGATAATTAACTCATAGGGTCCAACACCCTGGAGCTTTAGATCTACGTCAAAACGCACTCCATAGGTGCCCACATTGTCTAGTGAAGAATCAACCATGCGACTAACCAGAGGGTTTATCTGAACATCAGATGTTCCAAAATTATGACGATTGGTGCTGGTCAGGGGGAAGTGTAACGGACCTTGCTGAGTAAGATTATGGATGAGTGCGGCCTGGTAGGCATCACCTATGGCAACTCCACCCACGCGGGAAAATATTCGGCGGCTTTTGATATCAGCAATGCGATTAAGATAGACCCTGCCAGGTGCTAGCAGGCCCCGATCTAAAATAGATATTAGATCCCAGTCACTATTGGGGTCTTTGGCAGCAACAACAGCCATCTGAAAAGGCCCGTCACTTCGTCCTTTTAGCAATGCATTAGCAATGCCGAGCGCAGGCAGCTGGGTCTGAAATAGGACGATGCGGCTACTTGCAGGGATAGTGACTTCCTGATTCAGCCTGGGATCTAGACGACCTCGCAGAACCTGAACAGCAGTTGCATCTCCGGGACCAGTATTCCAAGGACGATGACCAAGAGGTCTAACACCCATTTTGTGATTGTTTAGGTAGGGTGCCTCAAAACTGTTGCGAATTGCACCGTTTTCAAAGCGAATATGCACTGGTCTCAAGCCTGGATTGATCAGGATCAACCCAAGTGTTAGCTCTGGTCGAATGGAAGAAGGGGATAACTGACGGCGGTTAGGGGGGAAATACTTGTGGTGCATATGCACCCCAAAATCACCGTTGAAGGTGAATTCGGCATTTCGTAAAGGCTGCCTTGTCTCTGCGGCATAGGCTGAGCCAGGCGTTGTGCTGATCAGGATGCCTGGGCCTTCAACCTCCTCTGGTTGATTTGAATGCAGTACCGGCACCTTGTTGAAGGTTCCGTTTAGAGGACGTGCTTTTTGTCCCGCCATAAGTGCCACATAAGCGCTCGCTGGAAGCGTCTGCAACAAGATGAGGGTACCCCCAAATGAAGCTGCTACAAGGAGTTTGATCGGCTGAAACGGCAATCTAGAAACCCAGGGTGTTTAGTTTCTGTTCAATGGGCCACAGCCCTCAAATGTATTACGTGCTGTCGGTTTCAAAACCAAATCGAGTGCTTGCATAGCTGCTAGGGCTGAAACTGACAAAACGGGTTTCAGGGACATTGCTAAGCGAGAAATACGACACTCCGTAAGCCCGTCAGGCTCGCTAGAACTCTTAGAAGTTTCGTTACTTTCTCATGTTTCCCCTAATCGGATGCTTTGGCAGCGTTGACAGAGGTGTTTCTGGTGGCTGGAGGAGTCACCAGGAACGCAAGTTGCGCATGCTGCAGTACTGGCGTGACGGTGTGGAACGCCAGTTGGCAGCAGTGAATGCTTCGATCAGCACACTGGAGATACAGATGGAGCGGGATGCGGGATCCTCTGGAAGCTGAGAATTGAGGCGGCATCTGCACTAAGTAGCCCTTTTCGCATGTGAGCCAATCCCTGTTTGAGCCTACGTTGCACTGTCATCGGACTCACCTGAAGCAGTGCTGCGGTGCGCCTGTAAGTCCATCCTAGAAGCACGACTTTCTGGATCACAACCCTCAATCCGGGCTCGAGGCACTCAAGTTGCTTACTCACCGCAAGGCCTTCGTGCCCCCAGTCATCCGTCCCGCTGAATTCAGCCTCCGAAGGCCTGCTGCAAGCACCTTCAATAAAGCTGGTTTCTTCGATCCCAGTAGCCAGGCCCATTGGCCTGGCCAGCGCCTGACCACGCAGTAATTCTTGCCATTGCTCGTCGCTGAGCTCCAGGGCTAGCCGCAAATCATCTGCGGTTGGCTCCTGCCCTTTTTCGATGCTCCAACTGGCTTTAAGTCGGCGCAGCTTGTCGTGCAGCTCCATCTGGCGGCGAGGGAGCCGCACGGCCAATGCCGAATCGCGCAAGTAATGCAATATGGCGCCACGGATGTGGGGTCTAGCAAAGGCTCCAAAAGGAGTCATTGTTTGCGGTTTATAGAGCTCGGCTGCTCGAAGCAGGCCCATTAGCCCCACCTGAATCAGGTCATCGAGGGGCTCAGGGCAGCGGCGGCAATAATGAACAGCTATCGGGGTAACTAAACGGTAGTACTCGTTTACCCGCAGGTTGCGTTGCTTCAGAGCGCGCTGGCAGATTGATTTGGATTTGATCGATTGGGTCATGGGCTGAAATTGTGTAGGCAGGGTTTTTGTTCCCTTCCTTTCCAACCAGCCCCGGCAAAGCCCTATTGCGCAACCGAGAAATTACCGAATTTCTGTGAATGGGGCATGTAGAGGGGAGGCGGCGACCGCTTGCAGTAGTGCCCAGGGGCCCTCTGCCTCAAGCAGCTCGAGATTCGACTTCTCAGTGGCGAGCAAATAGCCAGCAAAGGCAAGGGCATTGAGACTGAAGCCAGCACAATGTTCCTTGGTGCGCCGCACGGTGAGCAGCCAGCTGTCGTCGAAGAGCAAGTTGTATGGCTGCCTGGGGTGAAGGTCCTGCAGGGGGTTACCCAGGCCTAGATGTCTAGCGTGCTCGAGGTATAGGGCGGGTAGATCCGTACCCCCAACAGGGTCTGTGCGGCGACTGAGCCGATAAGCCCAGGGCCAGGGCCTATCGCCGCTATCAAGTTGATTTTGAATTGCAGCAACAAGGGGCGTGCTGGCATCTCCAGCTCTGCGGGGCAGCAGCTGCAGATGCCGGTGGGGCTGGCTGGCACCAGAGGCGGCACAACTGTTAAAGAACCAAAGCCCCCCTGTGTCACTTGCTAGAAGCGCGACCCCTCGCCAGTCGCTGGCAGAAAGCCAGCCTGATTGGGGCTGCCAGGAATCTGTGACTAGGAGCAAGTGGCCAGCCTGCACTGGATATTTGTTTAGCAGCACCACATGACCGCTGCTTAGCCGTTCCACTTCCAGGGCTTGCTCCCAGGGTAAAAAAGGATTCGCCTTGGGGCCATCACGGTGAAGATGTTTGGGTGTGGTACTCAGCAGACGCCGCAAAACAAATGGCTGGTGCTGCGGGGCTTCTATAACCTCGGTAGCTAGGGGAACTAGGGAGCCGCTGGCTTCCGCCCTGCTGGATAAGTGCAGCGCCTGCTGCCAGATGCGTTCAGCTCGCACCAGCCTTAAGGCGGGCCAGAGATGCTCCCTGGTAGTAGTGACCAAGAATTTGGTTGTAGCGATAGCCCTGCTTTGCCAGATCATGGGCGCCGTGCTGGCTCATGCTTGCGCCAAGATGGCCATGGGCTTCCAGTGATATCTGGCGGTTGGCGGCGTAAAGACTTTCTACGATGGCCCCCTGGTAACTAAGGATCAGGCCGGCGGTGCTTGCGGCAGCCTGGCGGGTGCGTTCGTTGCTGCTGGAGACCCCCCTGTAAGCCTGCCAGCGTGTTGTGTCACCAAGATGCCAGTGGCGGTTGGCTGGGCGAGCCATGTGGGCGAGGGCGTAAGAGCGGGCGGCTACGGCTTGGGCGCGCAAAGCTTCTAGGGACCAGCTGCTCGGCATCTCAGCTCCGACCACGGCGGCGATATAGGCCTCCAGACCAACGTGATTCACCGCCCTGAGGCCGCCACCTTCAAGTATCAGACGCAGTCGCCCTCCATAGGGACGGTCGTTTACCAGTAGGGAGCCAGCACTGGTCTGCAGCCATGCTTCTGCTCCCTGGCGCCAGAGTTCAGTGAGGTTCACCAAGCTGCCAGCTCCGCCCTGCTGGAGCAGCTGACCGTTTCGGCTGAGAACCTGCCAACCTCCGCTAGCTGAGAGCTTGGGGTTAGCGCCGGCGCCGAGCAGAGCGATGCGGATTTCTAGATCGACTCCAGGGCCGGCTTCGGGTTCAGCGAGGGCGAGGCTGGCAGTAGCAGTTGTTTGAGGCTTTGCCCGACGCGCCTCGAGACGGCGCAATTGCTCAGCGGCGGTAGTGGTGTCTTGCTCTGGGGGCGGAGTATCGATAAGGACATCCAGCAATTCGCCCTGGGCGTCTCCATAGGGTCGAGGAACCAGGCCCTGGGCCGCAAATCCGACCACCACCGCCGCAACGGCCGTGGGGCCAGCCAGCATCAACCTCCGATTGCAGAGACCGTGCGGAATAATTCGTTTTTTTAAAGAAAACTCGCGGTAAAGGCTCAGGCGACCAGCGAAGCCCAGAACTCGGATCCGGAGCCATCGGCCTGCACTCGCAATCTGCCGTTCCAAAGGACATGGCCCGAACCGCTAACTCGAATCATGCCGGAAGAAGCGCCGCTACACACCATCCCCCCCGGTCGTGGCGAGCATTGCCAACCAACCACGGAGCTGTGACCGAGGCGATCGAGCCAAAATGGGGCAACCAGCGCGTGGGCAGATCCAGTGACAGGATCCTCATCGATGCCAAGTGCTGGTGCGAAGAAGCGCAGCTGGTAGTTAGCCGAACGTCCAAGCACGCAGGGACGTGAATCAACTGAACTTTCCTCGATGGCCTGCATCAACACCAAGCCGGCCCTTTCAGGACCCTCTAATTCCGAAGCCAGGCCAGGCAGCTGGGCCAGTGCTGCCTCTGGCGCTAGCAAAGCGACCTGATAACCGAGGCCTGAGCTCCAATAGGCCAGGGGTGCCACCCCTAGGCGTTCATACAGCAACCTGATAAGCGCTGGCGATGGCTCAGCCGGCAGCAGACCGGCGCTGGGCAATACCAGATGCCCTGAGCAGCCGCTGGCATCAAGGGCTGCCGCAAGGGGCCCGCTGCGGGTGAACAGCTCCAATTCCTTTCCTGGCAGCAGCTGCTGCCAGTAGCCCAAGGCCAGCAGGGCGGCGAGTGTTGCATGGCCGCAGAGCGGGACTTCGCAGCTGGGAGTGAACCAGCGGAGGGTCCAGCGGCCGAGCTGCTGCAACAAAAAAGCGGTCTCAGACTGGTTGAGACTGCGGGCAATGGCCTGTAGGGCCCCATCGCCCATAGGTTGGTCTAGGTGCACAACTGCCGCACCATTGCCGCGACAGGGGCCATCGGCAAAGGCTTCAATCAGGACCGCTGGCAGGGAGATAAGCGGCAATTCCTTAGAGCCAGGAAGACTCATAATTGCTGCAGCTCGGGCCGCAAATCGCGCTCCATCAGCGCCTTTACCGCAGCAGCAGGGGTGGTTTGGCCTTCGAGCACCTGGACAACTTGTTCACAGATCGGCAGATGCCACCCTTTGCGTTTTGCTAGCTGCAAGGCAGCTCTGGCCGTACGTGGGCCCTCGACAGTTGCTGAGATCCTTTTGCTCGCCTGCTCTTCGCTGCAGCCCTCTGCAAGCAGCAAGCCACAGCGATAGTTGCGGCTCAGGCTGCTGTTGGCAGTGGCCAATAGGTCTCCCAAACCTGCCAGGCCGTAAAGAGTACTGGTGGCCCCACCGAGGCCTTCCAATACCACGCCAATCTCGGCTAAACCTCTGCAGAGCAGGGATGCCTTGGCGTTCGAACCTAGTGCTAGTCCATCTGAGATGCCGGCCGCCACAGCCATAACGTTTTTGAGCGCTCCTGCGGCCTCGGTGCCTATCGGATCAGTATTTGTGTAGAGCCTCAGCGATGTGTCGCTTAGTTGTTGTTGAAAGCGGCGGGCTAGATCCTCATCTGCAGCTGAGATAACGCTGGCCGCAGGGAGACCTTGTCTTACTTCGGTTGCCAGATTCGGCCCACTCAGCACCAGCAAGGGGGCGGCATCCGCCAACTGGTTTGACCAAAGCTGGCTGGCAGTTGCCAGGAGGTGAAGATCCAAGCCTTTGCTGCAGCTCAATAGAGGCAGTCCAGAGGGCCAGTGGGGAGCGAGCTGCTCAGCAAGTGTCTGGACCCCTGCCATGGCTACTGCTGATACCACCAGTTCCTGGTTGGCAAGCAGTTCCGCCGGACTGGAGCCGGAGCGCCGGGACCAACCCGTCACTGTGTGACCTTGCTGAGCCCAGCGCTCAAGCAGGGTCTGCCCCCAAGCGCCCAGGCCCAACACCGCGATGCGAATGCCCATCGACTCCGAAGCAGCAGGCAGGTAGGCACTGCCATCATGCGACAGGCCCGTGGATGCGGCTTCAGCTCAGGGATTTTGTGGCAATGAACTCAGATTCAATCTGGCGGGATTGGCACGGCACAGCACTTGTGGTGGGTTGTGGCGGTATCGGTCAGGCCCTGCTTAAGGAGCTTGGTGAAATCGCCCCAGGCCTGCTGCTTGTGGGAGCCTCGCGGCAGGACTGGCGTTTGCGTCAAAAAAAATTTAAGGGAGATGTCGAATTTTTACCGCTTGATCTCACCGACGACTCCAGCCTCTCGGGCTTGGCAGCAATCCTCGAAAAGCGCCCCCCCCTGCGGCTTGTGATCAACACGGCCGGACTCCTACACGGGCCCGATCTCCAACCGGAAAAGCGGCTAAGTCAGGTGAATCGCCAGGCCCTGGAGCGCAGCTTTGCGGTGAATGCCTTTGCGCCCCTGCTGCTTGCAAAAGCGATCGAATCGCTGTTTAGCTTCGCAGAACCATTTCATTTCGCCAGCCTTTCGGCCCGGGTTGGAAGCATTAGCGACAACAAACTGGGGGGTTGGTATGCATACCGGGCCGCCAAGGCTGCCCAAAACCAGATGCTGCGCACCCTGGCCCTGGAATGGGCTCGCAAAAGACCCAGGGGGTGTGTGAGCCTGCTCCACCCCGGAACCACAGCCACGGCCCTCTCCGCCCCCTTCCAGGCCGGAGTGCCATCAGACCGGTTATTTAGCCCAGAGCGTGCTGCTAAGCAGCTGCTCGATGTTTTGACGGTTCTTGAGCCACAACATACGGGGCAGTTCTGGGCCTGGGATGGCCAGCAAATTGCCTGGTAGGCCCGTGAAATCAAGCAGCATTTGCTTGCAGGATTGACAAGGAAATCACCTCAAGGGCGGAATCCTCAGTGGCCTGCAATCGCACAGGTGGTGCCATGCCGTCTTCGTAGGCCTCCAACCAGCGCGGCGCGCACACACACCAGTGATCTCCTGGCTTGAGTCCAGGAAAGCCAAAGGCAGGCTCTGGGGTGCTTAGGTCGTTGCCCTGGGCCTGGCTATAGCGCAAGAAGGCATCGCTTACGACGCAGCAGACACTGTGTCGACCCAGGTCCGCCGCGTTAGTGCGGCAATGACCATCGCGAAACCAACCTGTCATTGGTTGGCAACCGCACACCACCAAAGGTTGTCCCAGAACATTTAACGAAGTTGGTGCCGAATTGCTGAAATCGCTCACGGGAACCCAGGAAAGAATTGATTCCCCCAGTCTGGCCAGTCAGTTCGGAGGCTGCAGCACTGCTTTGATGACAAGTCTTAGACAAATGCAAAGGCAACACAACCGCACAATGTTGGGCTGGGTAGTTGACGGATTCCGGGGGGGAGGCGTTAAAGGTCGAAGAGCGCGTTCACCCTGTCTTTCAACGCGGCCCCCTTCATGAGCTGGGAATTCAACGAAGACGCGGCCTTTCTGGCCCTCTGCGATGCCTACAAAGAAAGCGGTGAACCCTCTGCGATGGAATTCCTCGCCCACGGCGAAGGGGCCTTCCATTTTCAAGAGCTCACCCAGAACGCCGCCGGCGAAGGCATAGACCTAAGCGACTCTTTCAGTCTGGAGAAGTTTCAGCAGGAAGTGATCGAGGCCCTCGAAGAGCTGAGCAGCTAGAGCTCAGGAGTAGAAAAATGCAATTTCCTTAGGTTTTAACCCATCCCAACCGGCCGCCTTAAGCCTGGCATCGAGGATGTTTTGGTCAAAATGCTTGGAGCCTGTCTTGACGATGCGATTGCGCATTGATTTCGTGACACCGCTTCGGGCTCGCTGGCTTTCAAGATCCATCACCTCCGCATAGAGAGAAATCATCGCGGCAGGAATGGGGGAACCATCAAGGTCGATGCCTGTAGCAATTGCGGCATCAACGCCGCTAGGTCCGGCAATGGCCATAGCCGTCTTGCAAGGTGACTGGCCAGGCTATTAGCCGACCCCCTGCTCAAGCTGAGAAATATCGGGCCTGGCTGTGGAGAGCCACTAGGGCAGTGGTGCTCTGCTCTGGTTCGAGTTGATCGCTTTCATCGATGGAGAGGCCAATCCGATCTGCTCCCAGCCAGGTGAGCTGCTGACGAGAGTCGGCAACGTTTGGGCATGCGGGGTAGCCAAAGGAGTAGCGGCTGCCGCGATAGCGCTGGGCCAACACATCACGCAGCGGCATCGCGGTTGGGTCAGCAAAGCCGAGCTCACGCCGAATTCGCGCATGCACCCATTCAGCTAGAGCCTCAGCCATCTGGACTCCAAGTCCATGAAAATAGAGGTAATCGGTGTATTGATCGGCTTTGAAAAGCTGCTGGGCAAAGCTGGTAGCGCCTTCGCCCATGGTTACGGCCTGCATCGGCAAAACGTCAGTTGGCAGCGAAGAGCCATCGGCCGCGATTGCGAGATCTCTGTAGAAATCAGCGATGCAATAACGATTGCCTGAGCGCTGGCGCGGTAGTTCAAAGCGTCCTAATTGTTGATCACGATTAACTGGGTCAAACAACACCACCGAGTTGCCTCTACGGCCACAAGGGAAATATCCGTAGGCCACGCGGGGCGTTAGTAGGCGTTCTTCGATACAGCGCCCCATCCATTGCTGCAGAACAGGCTCTGCCTTTAAAGCCAGCATCTCTTCGTATTCATCTCTGCTCTGCTGCTGGGTTTTACGCAGTTGCCACTGGCCCGCAAATAAGGCATTGCGATCCAGGTAGGCGAATACCTCCTGTAGGTCAATCTCCCTTTCAGTCAGAAGCTGGCTACCCAAAAAAGGTGGCTCAAGGCCTTTCTCCTCAGCCACTGAGGTAGAGCGATCATCATTTGGTTCTACGTTGCCGGATCCTTCCGCAATGGCATAAACCACCGTCTCTATAGGGTTTTCCGCTTTGACGGGGTCTGCTGCTGGGGTAACCGATGTAGCTATACCAAGTCCTTCAGGAATTGATCCAAGGAAGCCCGTTAGGTCATCCCAGGAATCGGCAGCTTTTGCTTCCATCAAAGCATCCATGAAGCGTAGGTCGGCAAATGCATCGCGTCCGTAAATAACCTGACCTCGATAGGCAGCCCTGCAGTCGCCATTTACAAATCTTGGCGTTAAAGCTGCACCGCCAAGTATTACTGGAACGGCAATTCCAGCCTGATTAAAAGCTTCCAGATTGTCCTTCATGAAGGCCGTAGATTTTACAAGTAGACCACTCATAGCTATGCAGTCAGCTTGATGCTGGTGCTGGGCGTCGATAATCGCCTCGCAGCTCTGCTTAATACCTAGATTGACAACTTCATAGCCATTATTGGTGAGGATGATATCAACAAGATTTTTACCAATATCATGCACATCGCCTTTAACAGTGGCGATCAGGAATTTTCCCTTTGCCGAGCTTTCTCCCTCAGCAGTTTCCATGTGAGGCTCAAGATGAGCAACCGCCGCTTTCATGGTTTCTGCGCTCTGCAGTACGAAGGGCAACTGCATTTGGCCGGAACCAAAGAGCTCGCCCACTACTTTCATGCCGTCGAGCAAAAAGGTATTGATGATCTGCAGGGGCGGATAAGTAGCCAGCGCTTCGTTTAAAGAGGCATCGAGCCCGATTCGCTCTCCATCAATAATGTGCTGCCTAAGACGCTCCTCCACCTTGAGGTCTGCAAGGGAGGGACCGGAAGCCCTGGCCTCTCTGGCACTCACTCCCTCAAACAAGGTGGTGAGCACCGTGAGAGGGTCATAGCTGCATATAGAACCAGGCTCATTGGTCTCGAAGCGACGCCGGTCATAAATAAGATCTCGACACACCTGTTGATGTTCTGGAGTGATCTTTGCCAGGGGCAGAATTTTGGATGGGCTAATGATTGCCGCATCCATGCCGGCTTCACAGCAATCGTGCAGAAATACCGAATTGAGAACTATGCGGGCCGCCGGCGATAGGCCGAAACTCACATTGCTAACGCCCAGCACTACATGCACACCCGGCAGGTCCGTGCGAATGCGGCGGATTGCTTCAATTGTGGCTGCACCATTTAGCCGATCCTCCTCAATACCTGTGGAGATCGGGAGGGCTAGGGGGTCGTAGAAAATTTCATGGGCTGGAATTCCAAACTCAACGGCGTCACGGTAGGCACGCTGGGCGATAGCAAACTTGCGATCCGCTGTGCGTGCCATACCCTCTTCATCGATGGTGCCAACGACCACTCCGGCGCCATAAGCCTTTGCCAACTCCAGCACCTTGAAGTAGCGCTCATCACCATCCTCGTAGTTGGTGGAATTGAGGATGCACTTACCACCAGACACCTTCAGCCCGGCTTCCATCTTCTGCCACTCGGTGGAATCAAGCATCAACGGCAGGTTGACGTTTGTGACAAGACGGCTCACCAGCTCGTGCATATCACGTTCTCCATCCCGACCGACGTAATCGACGTTGACGTCAAGTACATGAGCATTCTCCTTCACCTGACCCCGGGCGACTCCCACTAGGCCATCCCAATCCTCCTCAGCAAGCAGCTCGCGTACTTTCTTACTGCCACTGGCATTAAGCCGTTCACCAATGATCAGGAAGGAATTGTCCTGGTGGTATGGCGTGGTGCTGTAAATCGACGCTGCGGCAGGCTCACCTTGCAGCAGAGGGCGTGCGTGCTGGGTTTGGGGAGTGCGCACTGGGCGAGCAGCTGGATCCATTTCAGCTGCCAACTCGGCTAATGCGCCGATATGTGCTGGGGTGGTCCCGCAGCAGCCTCCGATAACCTGTACGCCAAGATCTTCAACGAAGTGCAGCAGCTGCATCTTCATCTCGATTGGAGTTAAGCGGTAGTGAGCTACACCACCAATATTCTCTGGTAGGCCGGCATTGGGAATACAGCTGACCACAAAGGGACTGTGCTCGCTCAGATAGCGGATGTGCTCCTTCATCTGTTCTGGGCCCGTGGCGCAATTGAGCCCGAGCACATCAATCGGAAATGGCTCAAGGATCGCCACCACAGCAGCAATATCTGAGCCAACCAGCATTGTGCCGGTGGTCTCCATCGTCACGCTCACCATCAACGGCCGGCGCCGGCCAGTCTTAGCGAAGGCCTCTTCAATACCCTGCAGAGCCGCCTTGATCTGCAGCACGTCCTGGCAGGTTTCGACGATAAATAGGTCTACATCTCCCGCCAGCAAACCTTCTGCCTGCTCAGCAAACGACGCCTTCATCGTGTCGAAATCGATGTGACCCAAGGTCGGCAGCTTGGTGGTCGGCCCCATGGATCCCGCAACGAAACGCGGCTTTTCTGGGGTGGAGTAAGCAGCGGCCAGCTCTCGAGCAAGCTCCGCAGCCTTTTTATTCAGAGCAAATGTCTGATCTGCTAAATCGTATTCGGCCAACACCAGCGAAGTGGCCCCAAAGGTGTCTGTTTCGATTACATCGCAGCCGGCCTCTAAAAACTGTCGGTGCACTGCCTGAACAGCATCTGGGCGCGTGAAAACAAGATATTCATTGCAACCCTCAAGAGCAGGGCCGCCGAAATCATCGGGGCCCAGATCCATCTGCTGCAATGAGGTGCCTGTGGCTCCGTCGAACACCAGTACCGGTCGATCAGGTCCATGCAGACGCTCGAGAAAACCGATTCGATGAACCAACTGATTTGCTACAGCCGCAGTCATGTTGATCAATCGTCTACGCGAATCCGTGTTACCCAGTGGTCATAGGCGGAATCTCGGCCTTCCGTGATTGTGGTCAGCCGCTCACGGAGCGAGTTCATTAGCGGCCGATGGCCGGGCATGTCGGTTGTCTCCACTCGGCGCACGGGAGTGACCTTGGCGGCGGTTCCGCTGAGGAAGACCTCATCGGCCACAAATAGCTCGCTTTTATCGACAGGACGCTCCAGGGTGGGAATGCCCATGGCTTGTGCAAGTTCCAACACACTGGCTCTGGTAATGCCTTCAAGGATGTCCTGATCAACTCCGGGGGTGATCAATACGCCATCTCGAACAATAAAAAGATTCATGCCGCTGGCTTCACTGACTTTGCCGCGACTATTGAGCAACAGGGCCTCATCGAAACCGCTTTTTACAGCCTCTGTCTTGGCCAGGGAGCTAGTGATGTATGCACCACTGATTTTGCCGCGTAGGGGCAAAGAGCGATCTTCCTGTCGGGTCCAGGAGGAGATACGGCAACTAACCCCTTCAGGGGAGAGATAGTCGCCCAGCTCCAGCCCATAGATCAGAAAATCGGTCTCAATGTTGTGTAGTCGGGGCGCGATACCAAGGTCACTGGTATAAACAAACGGTCGAAGATAGACTGGACAGGTTGGTTTATTTGCCCGCAAGAAGGTCACGATCGCGTTGTGGATGGTCTCTTCCGGAAGCTCAGTGAGCAAAAGCCTGGCGCTCTGGCTTAGACGACGGATGTGGCGATCTGCGCGGAAAAGCAAAATCTCAGCGGGATCGTTGGGATTAGGCAGGGCTCGCATCCCTCCAAATGCCGCCGTGCCGTAGTGGAGGGCGTGGGTGGCCACAGAAAGGGTGGCTTCTGCAAAAGGTACGCATCTGCCACCAAACCAGGCGTAGGGCAGGAACTGGTGCATGGTGATAGCTAAGCGGGCGGTGCTGCGCGACGGCCGGCGGCCGGAATGGATTGATCTTCTCACCGCAGCAAGCAGGATGGGGCCATGCATCGTTTGGCATCGGTCCCTGGGGGACGAGCAGAAGCCGATATCGGCGCCCTGGTTGAACAGCCTGCAGCACCTCTGCTGCTGCTTAGTAGTGCCGACACGGACCTACTGGCCATCGACCACTTGCTTGCGAATGAACCCAATTTGCTCTCGGCGGAGCTGCGAGGCCTAAACCTCGCGGCACTGGCTCACCCCGCACAGATCGACCACTACATCAATTCCACGGTGCGACACGCCCGGCTTGTTGTTGTGCGGTTGCTTGGTGGCAGGGGTCACTGGAGTTATGGCTTGGAGCAGCTCCAGAGCTGGGCAGGCTCCGCCCCAGATCGCCAGTTGATCGTGCTGGCCGGCACGGTCGACGAGGAGCAGGTTCTGGCGGGCCTGGGCACTGTGGCTCCGGATTTAGCAATCGGCTTGGCCCGCTGCCTACGCGAGGGAGGACCCTCCAACCTGCGCCGGCTGCTTCAGGCCTTGCAGAGCTTGCTTGAAGGACAGGCTCCAAATACGCCAACAGCCGAGCCGATCGCTGATCCACTGACCCATGATTGGCGGCAGGAACCAGGCTCTCGCGTAGGCGTGATCGCCTATCGGGCCCTGCTGCAGGCCGGTGACCTCGCACTAATGGACGCAACTCTGCTTGCCCTGCGCCAGGCGGGACTATGCCCGCGGTCCCTATGGGTGAGCGGCTTACGGGATGAGGCGGTGCAGAGGGGTGTAGCAGATCTGCTGCAACGCGAAGGAGTCCAGGCCGTGTTGTGCAGTACATCCTTTGCCTCAGTGCAGTTTGAGGAGGCCGGATTAGGGGCGCCGCTATGGGAGCAGCTTGGTGTGCCTGTGCTGCAGCTGCTTTGCAGTAGTCAGCCCCGCAGCCGCTGGCAGACCAGCAGCATTGGCTTGGGCCCTACCGACCTCACACTCCAGGTGGCCTTACCAGAATTGGACGGGCGGCTAACTACCCGCATCGGCGCATATAAGGAAACCGTGGGCGCCAGCGAACGTCTGGTTTCGGCCCTGCCGCGCTACCAACCTGATCCGGAACGGCTGGCCTGGATCGCCCAACTCTGTGCCAACTGGATCCGCCTGCGCCAAACGCCAGCTATTGAGCGCCGAGTTGCTCTTGTGTTGGCTAATTACCCAACCCGCAACAGCCGCCTCGCCAATGGCGTTGGCCTCGACACTCCAGCGTCAACGGCCTTGATGTTGCAGTGGCTTGCCGGAGCTGGCTACAAGCTTGAGGGCCCAGTGCCTCCTGATGGAGAAGCCCTAATCCAGATGCTGCTTGCTGGTCGCAGCAACGACGCCGAAAGCGAGCACCGCCCCCCCCTTACCCTGCTGCCCCTAAGCACTTATCAGACCTGGTATCAGTGCTTACCCAGCGAGGGGCGACAACGGCTTGAGGCGGTGTGGGGGCCGCCTGAACTCGATAGTGCTTTGATCACATTTGCCGGAAATTTGGCCGGCTTCCCGATCCGAGGCTTGAAGCTGGGCCACGTGAGTGTGTTGATCCAACCCGACCGCGGCTACGACAGGGATCCATCCCTCAATTATCACAGCCCCGACCTGCCCCCCACCCACGCATACCTGGCCCAATATCTCTGGTTGCGACAGGAATTTGGCGCCCATGCGGTGGTGCATGTGGGCAAGCACGGCAACCTCGAATGGCTGCCTGGCAAAGGCTTGGGACTTTCCGCTAGCTGTTTTCCGGAATGGGCCCTTGGGCCCCTGCCACATTTATATCCCTTCATCGTTAATGATCCCGGAGAGGGGTCCCAAGCCAAGCGGCGCAGCCAGGCAGTGATTCTCGATCACCTGACACCCCCCCTCGGCCGCGCGGGACTGCATGGAGTGCTGCAACGACTAGAGATTTTGCTGGATGAGTATTGGGAGGCATGTCAGCTCGGTAGTGAAAGGGTCGGTCCCCTTCGCCAGACCCTGGCCCAGCAGCTGGAGATCCTTGAGTTACCCCTAGGTGGTGGTGCGGAACTTGATAGCCGGCTCGATGCTGCCGATGGCTATCTCTGCGAGCTCAAGGAGGCCCAGATCCGCTTGGGGCTACACACATTCGGCACCTTGCCAGGACCCGGTCGGCTGGGGGAGCTGTTGCTCTGCCTGGCGCGCTGCCCTTTGGCAGGGCAACCCGGCCTCACCCAGGCCATTGCACAAGACCTGCAGCTTAGTTTTGATCCCTGGGGCGATGAAGACAGCACACCCCTCTGCCAGGAAGACCAGCAACGGCTCAAGGCCGCATTTGGCGGAGAGCTACCGCGCTTGGTGGGAGATGGAGTGGCCCTATTGGAGACCCATGCTCTGACCCTGGTTGAGCAGGAGCTGGCCGAAGTGCAAAAAAGTGCGGCCCGGCCTTCACCATTGGATGGACCCATGACGCAGCAGGCGCTTCAGCACCTGCAAAAAGTCCTGATGCCATCTCTACTGGCCTGCGGCCACGCTGAGAATGAAGCCTTCTTGCGGGGCCTAGAAGGAGAACGTATTGCCGCAGGCCCCTCAGGTGCCCCCACCCGTGGCCGGCCAGATCTGCTACCCACGGGGCGCAATTTTTATAGCGTTGACCTACGTGGGCTGCCTACCGAAGCGGCCTGGGATCTAGGCCGTCGCAGCGCTGAATTATTACTGGAACTGCACCTTTTGGAGCAAGGGGATCATCTGAGCAGCTTGGCCTTATCAGTTTGGGGCACGGCAACTATGCGAAATGGTGGTGAAGACATCGCCCAGGCCCTTGCCCTCCTGGGTGTGCGGCCCATTTGGGATGGACCCACCCGCCGCATGGTCGACCTGGAGGTTGTTCCCCTAACTCTGCTGGGCCGTCCGCGGGTGGACGTGACCGTTCGTATCTCGGGACTGTTCCGCGATGCCTTCCCCCAGTTAGTTGCCTGGGTTAACCGGGCGACTGAACTCGTAGCCGCTCTAGCTGAACCAGATGCAGAAAACCCCCTGGCCGCCGCCTACCGCCGCGATGGACACAGCGCCCGCGTTTACGGTTCAGCGCCAGGCTCCTATGGGGCAGGTCTGCAGGGTCTTATCGACAGCGGCCACTGGGAAAAGCGGGCAGACCTGGGTGAGGCTTTTATCAACTGGAGCAGCTGGCGCTACGACAGTCAGGCAGGAGCGGCTGGGCAGGCTGGAATCGAAGCCCAGGCCGATCGTGCCGGGCTGGAGCAGCGGCTCAAGGCGGTGCAAGTGGTGTTGCACAACCAGGACAACAGGGAGCACGATCTGCTGGACTCCGACGACTACTACCAGTTTCAGGGAGGCTTAAGTGCTGCGGTGGAAAGGGTCTCAGGGCAGCGCCCGGCGCTTTGGTTTGGCGACCATTCCCGAGCCGCCCGACCCCGGCTGCACCGGCTAGAGCGTGAATTTGACAAGGTGCTACGCAGCCGTGTGCTCAACCCCCGCTGGATTGAAGCGATGTGCAGCCATGGCTATAAAGGCGGCTTCGAAATGGCTGCCAGCCTCGACTATCTGTTTGCCTATGACGCCAGTACCGGCCGAGTGCCGGACTGGGGCTACGGCGCCATATGCGACCAGTGGCTCGGGGATCAAACAGTGCGTGACTTCCTGTACCAAAGCAATCCCTGGGCCCTACGCGATATGGCTGAACGGCTACTGGAATCCCATAACAGGGGCCTATGGGAAGGGGCACAAAAAAACCAGCTAGAGCAGTTGCGCCAGCTAGTTCTTGACAGTGAAAGTCTGATTGAGCAGCGCTAAGACCAACCCGTGAACTTGCTCAGCCTTTGATTTCTCTGGACATTCGCCTGAAGGGATCGATATCTCCAGCTTTGCCACTTGCCTGCTCACTGATTTCGGGCTGCGCCTGTGCCATTGCCGCAGCCTGGACCTGAGCCTGCTCTTTTTCTTGCTTAATCGCTGCAGGCCCCCCAGTCACGTTCACGCCCAAGGCGGAACCCTTCATGCGCTGATCGAGCTCCGCCTGTGAAATGTTCTGGGCGAATGTTTTCTTGACTTGTTTTGGGACACCACGAGTGAGATCAATTGGCTCGTCTGGCTGAGTGGTTTTCCCACCCAAGCCTTCAGTAACCCGATCCAGTCGTGACTCCATTGAAGCCACCTCTGCCACCATTTCCTTATTGCCAGGGCTGTCAGCAGTACCTGGGAAGGTGCGGCGAATGGTATTGGAACGCCTCATGAAGTCAACGTTGCCCATGCTGCCAGCAGCATCTGCATCTAGGAAGAAGGATTCAACCTCCTTTTTGGGCTTGGGAGTCTTCGCCTCGGAGGTCTTATCAACGCGATCTGCGAACAGGCGATCAAACAAACCCATCGTCTGAAAGGGGTAATCGTGAGGAAACCCTAGCGGCCAAGAAGCGCTAGTCCATGGGTATCGGTACCACAACTCATCAGAAGGCCACGCTGCCGCAGCTCAGCGGCGATCGCCTCACACACCAGAGGTGTTGGAGTCCAGAGTGACTGAAGCTGGTAGTCGTACCAAGCCTCGGCTCCATCAAACCCGAGACGATCGGCGGCGGCGATGAGCCGCTGAAAGGGCAACCGGTAGCGGGCGGGATGGGCAAGCAGCAGTAGGCCACCGGCTTGGCGTCCCGCTTTTACCACTGCCTCGGCCTGCAGCGCGCGCCCCACCAGCGCCCGCCCCTGCAGATAGGGCTCAAGGGTGGGGTGATCAGCATCAAAACCAAGAACCAGCACATGAACTAAGCAACCCTCAAGCAAGCAGCTGATTTCCACCCCTCGCCAAAAACTGGGCACAGATAGACCTTCGCTAGCCGCCGCCTCAAATACCTCAAGCGCAGGCCCATAGGCAGCCAGACTGTGGTGATCGGTAATGGCCAGGTGCTCCAGGCCTAGGCCTAGAGCCTGCTCGGCCAGCTCCCTTGGGTTAAGACTGCCATCGCTACAGATGGTGTGGCAGTGAAAATTAACCCGGCCTGGACAGCAGGATGGCGACAGCTGCTGCAGTACCTGGCGCAAGGGGTGATCAGGCACTGGTAGACACCCGCTCCTCCCGCAGCCGACGCCAGCGGGCATAAAACTGAATCGAAGCGGCCATGAACACCACCAGGGCAACGATGAACCAGGTGGCGGCACCAGTAGGAAATTGACTTTTGAACACCACCAGCATCACCACGATTACCAGCAGCAGGGTGGGCAGCTCGTTTAAAGCCCGCAACTGCTTCGGACTCCAGTTGCAGACTCCTTTGCTGAGCTGGCCCATCAACCGGTAGCAAAAAACGTGATAAGCGAGCAGAGCCGCCACGAAAGCCAATTTGGCGTGCATCCAACCCTGCTGCAGCCAGGCAGGGTTCACGCTAAGTAAGCCGACTGCGCACAACACCGCGACCACCATGCCAGGGGTGGTGATGATGTTGGCAAGACGCCGCTCCATTAGCGCGTACTGAGCCTGAAAAGCAGGCCGCAGAGGCTCCTCCAGATCATCTGCCTCGCGGTGATAGATAAATAGCCTTACCAAATAAAAAAGCCCGGCAAACCACACCACCACCCCCACTATGTGAAGCGTCTTGAACCAGAGGTAGGCCTCTGGGGGCCAGCTCAGGGTCAACAAAGGCATAGCGGTAGTTCAGGCAGAGGGACACAAGTTAGGCCCCAAATAGAAAGAGCCCAGAGGAATCGACGCTGGGCCTGGCTTCAAATCACTCTATGGGCGGCAGCCGTGGACCTAATTGCTGCCAGCTCGTCATCGGGGATCCTCTCAAGCTGCTTCATCACCAGCCCCATACGGTGATTGCGGCGTAGACCCTCCTGGTTCCGAGCCAGAAAATCCCAGTAGAGCGAGTTGAAGGGACAGGCATCCGGGCCAGAGCGCTGTTTAGGGTTGTAGCTGCAGCCCTTGCAGTAGTTACTCATCCGATTGATGTAACTACCGCTGGCGGCATAGGGCTTGCTGGCCAGAAGTCCACCATCTGCAAACAGCCCCATGCCAAGCACGTTGGTTTGCATGACCCAGTCGTATCCATCAATAAACATGCGGTGAAACCAGGCGGTGAAGGCCTGGGGATCGAGACCAGCGATCAAGCCGTAGTTAGCCAGAACCATCAAGCGCTGTATGTGGTGGGCATAGCCGCTGATCTCAATCTCAGCAAGCACCGTGTCCATGCAGGACATGCCACTGCCCTCCAGCCTCTCCAGCCAATCAGGCAAGGAAAGATCAGCGCCGAAGTGATTTCGGGCGGGATAGTCGGCGCCAAACCACCAGTAGAGGCCGTGGGTATATTCGCGCCAGCCCAGGATCTGGCGAATCACCCCTTCCAGACAGGCCAGGGGCGTACCCCGCTCCAGGCCTGCCTGTTCCAACCGGCGGATCACCTCAAGCGGTTGCAACAGGCCAATGTTGAGATATGGGGAGAGCAGGGCATGCCAGAGAGTTGGTTGGCCGCTGACCATGGCGTCCTGGAAAGGGCCGAAGCCATCAAGGCGAGTACATATGAAATGTTCGAGCACGGCCAGAGCCTGGCTGCGGGTAACAGCCCAGCCGAAGGGCGCGCTAATTCCTGGCAAGCCAGATTCAGAAGCGGCCTCAAGCTCCTGAGCCAGCTGGTCCACCTTGGCAATCACGGCCAGGGTGAGTTCATCTGGTTCGAAAACTAATGGCTCCGGCCCCACCAACCCCTTGGGTGGTGCCTTGCGATTCTCCTGGTCAAAGTTCCACTGTCCCCCAAGTGGCTGGCCGTCAGAGCTCATCAGCACGCCAAAACGCTTGCGGCCCTCTCGATAAAACAATTCCATTCGCAATTGCTTATACGGAGCAGCCCAGGCGCCGAATTCATCACGGCTCCAGAGAAAAGCGTTGGAGAGGTGCCACACCAGCGGTATTGGCAGGGGCAGCCGTTCAATGCCTTCACGAAAGGGCCGCTCTGCTGGCTCCATTAGATGCAGCTCGCTTATTTGATGCTCAGCCAACCAATCCTTCAGCGCTTCTTCAAATGACCGCGCCTCTACAAGGTCCACCATCCAACCCTGCTGGCGTAGTTCAGCCGCAAAGTGGCGCAGGGCACTCCAAACAAGCACCAGCTTTTGGCGGTGATAGCGGTATTGCTGCAGAACCGAGCTGCTTTCAATCAGCAACACCCTCGCGTCAGAGGGGTTGTGGGCTGCCAAAGCTGCGTGAAGGGGGTCAAGCTGATCACCCAGAACCCAGATGCCAATCACTCTCAGGCCTCCCCAGCCAGCCGGCAGGCACGGCGGGCAACGGCCGCGGCATAACCCCGCTCAACCGCACCAGCCAGTGGGCTGAGCACACCATTGCGGCAATCAACCACCAAACGCTCGTGCTGACCCTGCTGGTCGTGCACCCGAAGGCGCAACTGCCAGTGATGCTTAGCGCTGCGATGAATCTCATCACCGCAGACAGGCCCAACGCAAATACCAGGGGCGGCCAAAGCTGGTGGCGTTTGAGCAGGTGAAAGGAGCAGCATCAGCACAAGGGCAATGGGCAGTAGCAGCAGGGAAGCCAGACGCTTCAACAGGCCAACTCCTCACTGATGAGCTCATTGCTGGGATGAAAGTAATCCCAAATTTGGCGGGCAAGGGCCGGACCTACGCCCGGGGCAGCCGAGATCTGTTTTAAATCGGCCAGCTGAATGGCATCAATAGATCGGAAGTGGGCCAACAACTCCTTGACCCGTTTCGGTCCCAAGCCAGGAATATCTGAAAGACGCGAACGTTTCATTCTCTCGCCACGCTGCTGGCGATGGAAGCTCACCGCGAAACGGTGAGCCTCATCGCGCAGGCGTCGCAGCAACTGCACACCCAGCTGGTCGGGCTCACTCTCTAGGGGATCCTTGGCCCCTGGTATGAAAACCTCCTCCCGCTGCTTGGCCAAGGAACACACCACCAGCTCTTCGTGCAGGTTGAGCTCCCGCAACGCCTCCATCACCGCCGAGAGCTGGCCCTTGCCGCCGTCGATCATCACCACATCGGGCCAATCATTAAGGCCACCGGTATGGAGCGTGGTGTTGGAGGATCGCCTGAGACCATCAAGATCGGCACCTTCGGCCTTGGCCTGAGCCCAACGCCGGAAACGGCGGCGCATTATCTCGGCCATGGCCATGAAATCATCTGAGTGACCGGAGTGGATCGAGCTGCTTTGGATTTTGTATTTGCGGTAGTGCTGCTTGGCCGGCAAACCATCGATGAAAACCACCTGGGAAGCCACAGCGTCGCTGCCCTGGATGTGGCTTATGTCGTAGCCCTCAACCCGACGCGGAGGGGTTGGCAGTTCCAGCAGCTGGGCCAGATCTTCCGTGGCCAGCAGTTGCTGCTCAGCACCGCGCTGGGCACGCTGCAGTTCGAAACTGGCATTGCGTTCCAGTAGCTCGATCAGATCGGCTTTCTGTTGCCGTTGGGGAACGGCAAGTTTTACCTTGCGACCGCGGCGCTCCGTCAGCCACTCCTCGATCAGGGGCTGTTGAGGTAAGCAGTGCTGCAGTAAAAGTTCGGGGGGAATCTCCACCGGCTCAACCTGGCTGTAGTGCTCCTCAACCACCCGCTGCAGGATGCGACCGTGTTCAAGGGTCTTGCCATCAGCACCGACAGCATCTGCAGTGAAGCCAAGCCGTCCCACCAGCTTCCCAGCCCGCATTTGGAACAACTGCACCATTGCCACTCGCTCATCGGCGGCAAGAGCAACCACATCACGGCTCACCGAGCTATCACCGAGACTCATTTTCTGATCGGCAGTGAGGGTGTCGATGCCCTGCAGCTGGTCGCGCACCCGCGCCGCACTCTCGAAGTCGAGCCGCTCGGCGTAGTTACTCATTTGCTCATTGAGCAGCTCTAGCAACTCCTCGTTGCGCCCTTGAAACACCATCGCCACCTGGCGGAGGGTGAGGTGATAACCCTCGGAGCTGATCTTTTCCTGGCACACACCTGGACAGCGACCGATGTCGTAGTTGAGACAGGTGCGTTCCCTATAAAGCGGCTGGGGACGCTGACGCAGTGGAAAAACACGCTTCACCAAGGTGAGAGTGCGGCGCAGTAGGCCCACATCCACGTAGGGCCCGTAAAAACGGTCCAGAGGTGAGCGAAACCGTCGCTGCCGGGTGATGAAGATGCGCGGATAGTCCTCACTCCAAGTGATGCAGAGGTATGGATATTTCTTGTCATCTTTAAGAAGCACATTGAAGTGCGGCTGGTTCTGCTTGATCAGGTTGGATTCGAGCGCTAGCGCTTCGGCTTCACTGTCGGTGACAATGAACTCGATCTCGCACACCTGTCGCACCATCAGGGAGATGCGCGGGCTGTGGGCATGGCCGCTGCCACTTTGGAAATAACTCCGCACGCGATTGCGTAGCACCTTTGCCTTGCCGATGTAAAGAATGCGATCGCTGGCATCGCGCAGCAGATAGCAACCCGGCTCGGAGGGGACCTCCTTGAGCCGGGCTTTGAGGCGCTCGGGTTGCTGGAGCAACGGCAAGCTCAACCGCCGTATTTCCAACCGGTGCTGGCTAGCTCAAGGGCAGCACCGTCGCGGTGCAAAGTGGCCGTTTTCACCTCGCCAACAAAGACGGTGTGATCTCCATGGGCCACCTGACCCACCAGCTCGCATTCGACCGCACCAAGAGCGTTGTCGAGAATCGGTAAGCCAAGTTCACCAAGACTGAATGGTGCTGCATCGAAGCGACCGCCCATCCCTTTTTGGGGTTTAAAGAAAACTGCGGCCAGGTCTTTTTGTTCGGCGGCCAACACGTTCAGCGAAAATTTATTGGTGCGCTGAATAATGCCGTTGCTAGTGCTGTCTGCTCGCACAGCCATCACCACCAAAGGGGGTTCAAAAGAGCCCTGGGTAACCCAGCTGGCGGTGAAGCCATTGACTTCATCCCCATCAGCTACGCCGCAGATGAACACACCATGGGGGATTTTGCGTAGCAGGGTTTTCTTGGCTTCGGCGTTAAGGGCCATGGCGGCAGGGGCGCTGGGAACTACATCCACCCTAGAAACGCCTCGGGTACCCATAGGCTGGATATATGCGCGCCCTATATCCCGGCAGCTTCGATCCCCTTACTCTGGGTCACCTCGATTTGATCGAGAGGGCTGCACGGTTGTTTGATGGCGTGATGGTGGCGGTTTTGCAGAACCCCAGCAAGCAACCTGCCTTCAGCCTCGAGCGGCGCCTGGAGCAGATTCGCACCGCCACGGTCAACCTCCGGGGGGTGGAGGTGAGCAGTTTTGACGGCCTAACCGTCGATTTCGCCTGTCACTGTGAGGCACAGGTGATCCTGCGGGGCCTGAGGGCGCTCAGCGACTTTGAATTCGAATTGCAGATTGCCCACACCAACCAAAGCTTGGCCCCACAGGTGGAAACCCTTTTCCTAGCAACTGCTGTGCATCACAGCTTCCTAAGCAGTTCGGTGGTGAAGGAGGTGGCGCGGTTTGGCGGCGATGTGCGTCACATGGTGCCCCCTGGAGTGGCAGAAGACCTGTGCAGGCTTTTTAATCAGACTTCTGACTAGTGCAGTTCATGTCCGAGCCCACCATCACCGTGCTTGATCAGCTCGATCAGCTGGAAGAGATCGTGCTGGAGGGCAGCCGCATTCCTTTCAGTGGTGGACGGTTGGTTAACGAGCAGGACGCCATTGAAGTGATGGATGCCCTGCGGGAATCATTTCCGAGTCAGCTGCAACAGGCCGCAGGGCTTATCCGACAGCGCGAGGACTTCATTGGCCAGGCCCGCCAGCAGGCGGATGAGATTATTGCGGCTGGGAAGAGAGAGCGGGAGCAGCTGATTAGTTCTGCTGCCATTCGGCAGGAGGCAGAGAGGCAGGTAGGTGAGTTGCGTGATCAGGCCCGCCAGCAATGCGAACAACTGATGTTGCAGGCTCGCCAGCAGGTTGCCCAGGCTGAACAAGAGCACCAGGCCCGCATGGCCCAAATGGAGCAGCAATTTGCGATCCGGCGCCAGCAGCTCGAACAGGAGACAGCCGAGCGCAACCGTCAGCTACTCGAACAGCACGACCGAAATCGTCAACAGGCGATGGCTGAACTTGAGCAAATCCGCCTGGAGGGAGCAAGAGTGCAGCGCGATAGCCAGACTGAAGCGGAGCGGCTGCACAACGATGCCCTGCAGTTCCGCCAACAGACGCAGCAGCAATGTGACGCCTTGGTAGGTCGCAGCCGCCAGGAGTCAGCCACCATTCAAGAGGGTGCCAATCGCTATGCGGAGCAGGTGCTCGGTGAACTTGAAGGAAGGTTGAAGGAGATGAGCCAGGTGGTCCTTGGGGGCCGTCGCGAGCTGGTGCGCCTCCAGGGGCAAGAAGCAGCAGTGCCAGTTGCTCAGGAGGATACGAGCCGCCGACGCCGGGTAGCCAACACCCTTAAGCAGCTAGCGGGCTAGAGCGGGCAAAGCTGGCTGTTCTGCGCCTGGAGCAACACCTTGCCAATTGTTTCGTTGGGCGAACTGGCGCCATTACTTATGGCGCTTACGTAACGGGGGCCGACCCCCGTCATCAGCACGCCACTGATGGAGCGCACACCGCTGATAGATCCTGTTTTGCCAAAGAATTTGCCCTGAAGGGGAGTACCTACATAAAGGTTGCGCAAGGTGCCCCGCTGGCCTGCTATCGCCATCGATGCCAGATAAGCGCGGCCATAGGGGTGCTGATCCATGCGCATAAGAAGCGCTGCGAGGAAGCGGCTCGTTAGTCGGTTGGCACGGTCAAGACCACTGCCATCCACAACACGAACGCCCTGGATTGGCAGGCCCTGTTCGGTTAGCCAAAGCATTTGACTTTTGGTGGCTTGGGCCAGATCCCAGGTACCAGCACCTTGTCGCAGCAGCACTTCGGCGGTGAAGTTGTGACTTTCGGTGTTAGCCAGGCTCAATAGGTTGTGCATCGGCGCCGAGGGCTCCTGGTGCAGCAGCACCGCATCACGGGGCAGGGGAGCGCGGGCCGAAACCATTGACGTCTGCACCTTGGCCCCACGTTGAACCATGGTCTTCTGCAGCAGGGTTTCAAGTCGAGAAGGCGGGTTCATCACCGACTCGTAAATGGCATTGCTGGTGACCGCTAGCCGGGTGATCGGGGCGCCATAGGCGTAGTAGCGATCATCAGGGTGCCAACCTTGAGGCCACCAAGCCTGGCGTGGTTCCTCTGCAATCTGCAACCGCACCAGTGAGGGAGTCTCACCACTACTGCCACCTGCTCCCATCGCCAACATTGCGAATCTCTGCAGTTGCGGCAGTGCCAGGTCGGGGTCGCCCTCACCGGTAAGGCGGAAGCTGCCATCACCTAGCTTCCAAAGCTGGGTATTGAGGCGGTAGTCAGGTCCGAGCCTGTCTAGGGCATAGGCCGTGCTCACAAGTTTCTGGTTGGAAGCTGGAATGCGTGGCCGGTTGCCGTTGAGGTCGGCCAGCAGACGACCCTGGACATCAGCAATGGTGATGCTCCACACAGAAGCCTCACCAGCCACCGCGGCAAGCAGCCGCTTCTGCAACGGCGGACAGCTCAACCTTTCCTGTATCTGGGGCAAACCAACCGGTGGTGGCAGAGGCGGCAAGGAGGTAAGTGGAAACTGCTGAGCCAAAGCAGAGCCTTGCGACACCGCCAGAAGGAGTGCAAGTGCATGGAAGCCTGTACGAATTACCAATTGGTGTGAGTTAGCAGCTGTATCGAAAGGGGTCAACTCAGAGACCTCCAACCTGGAGGCCGCTAACCGTGCCGCCAACGCGAAACTGCTCCCCCTCGATTTCCACTGGGGCCCCAATCTTTAGGGTTTGGTTACCAAAAACAACACCACCAGCACTCTTGCGGCCCTGGCCCTGGAGCACAAAACGAGCATCAAGACTGCCCAGAATTGCCTGATTGGGGTCAACGGCCGTCACCACGGATCCGTTGGGTTGGACCGCCACCAGAAGTCGTTGCAGGGGTAACACCTGCTTGACCACTACTGAGCCATGGGGCTGGTTACGGATCACGATTGCAACTTTGCCCTCCTTTTGGGCGGCATTAATTAAGGCTTGGGAATCGGCCACCGGCACAGCACGCACATCCACAAGCACGGTGACTTGGGTGAGGCCACCGGTGGCCTGAGCAACAGCTCCGCTGAGTTTGGGGCTCCAGATCACACCCGCGGCAGCTAGCAGCACCGCAACTGCGGCACCGATGTCAACAAGGCTCCAGGTGCTTCCTTTGACTGCAAAACTCTGATCGCTCTCGGAAGCCATCGACAGGATCTGTGTTTTGCGAAGTGTACGGAGGCTTGCCAGTTGGATCCAGTTCAAGTGGAGCCGCAGGAAGTTAGTTGCGCAGGCCTTCAATGAATGCGTCCATCACCTTGAGGTTGGCCCCGAACCCCAGACCGGCCTCCCCCGCCATTGCTAAGGCCCGTTGTTCCATGTCTGGCTTCTGGTCGAAATTGCAAACAAAGCGATAGCCATCTGGATCAGAGCGATAAAGCTCCCATGGCCCCGGACAGGCCCTACGCAAGGCCCCGTCGCCCGTCGGAATAAGGGCATAGGCGCTTTGCCAGCCGGCCAGAAAACCCTTTCGACGCTCCCGAGCAACGCTGCCGATGCCGATGGCCGCATCCTCGAGGTTGCCGTTCAAAAGCATCACAACGCCACGGTGGAGAGCACATACCTGCTCCACCTCCTTGTAGTCCGCCGGGGTAGGTGCCACCAACAGCAGCACTCCCTCACTGCCACCATCAGCTTGCTGGAGGCGCATCTGATCGTGCAAGCTGGCAATTCGATTTGCGAGATCAGGGGCATCGCGCTTAGCCAAGGCTGTGGCACCAGCATCAGCACAAAGCAACCTCAAACTGGCTGCGGCGCTGCTGAGCCCAGCCTGCAATCGCAAGGCCAAGGGGAGCAACCGCAGACCCTCAAAACGGAGCTCAACACTCCATAGGCCCTTGGCTCCTGCTGCTAGAGCGCTCTGAATTGCGGCCAGTGCTTCAACCTCAGCGCTGCGCAGATCGGGAGGAAGCATTAGCCGTTAACGGATCTGCCGACGCTACCGAGGACGCAAGCACAAACTGCAGCGCCTCAACCAAGGCATCAAGATCAGTAGGGCGGTGCCAGGGACCGAGACTGATACGCAGGCCACTTGCAGCCTCGGCCTCGCTGTAGCCCAAGGACTGCAGAACGGGGCTTGCAGCTGATCCAGAGCTGCTGCAGGCTGAACCGCTGCTTAGGGCAAAGCCCTGGCGGGAGAGCTCGCGGACCAAGTGGCGGCCGGAAAGTGGTTGGCCAGCCTCGCTAGACACAAGCAGGCTGATGTGGTGAGGCAAGCGTGAGTCGCCCGGCGGCGGACCGCTCAACCTCACCCCGGGAAGCCTCAAGAGTCGATTTAACAGTGAGTCGCGCAAGGGTGCCGGCGATGGGCAAGCATGGCTGAGCTCTAGGGCCTTGGCGAACCCGCTTAACAGCACCACAGGTTCGGTGCCTCCGCGTCTACCACCCTCTTGACCGCCACCACCAAGTTGTGACTGGATGGCGAGACCACGACGAACCAGCAGCAAACCAATCCCCCTCGGGCCCTGCAGTTTGTGCGCCGCCCCACTCAACAGATCAATGGGCAGCTGGCGAAAAGTGATCGGCAGCTGACCCACAACCTGCACAGCATCAACATGCAACAGCACCCCCGCCCGCCGACAGCGTGCCCCAATCGCCTCAATTGGCTGGAGGCTACCAACCTCGCTTTGCCCCCATATCACCGAGACAAGACGGGTTGGAGGCACCAGTAAGCCATCCAAGGCATCGAGATCAAGCAATCCGCGCTTATCCACCGGCACGGTTTTCACGCTCCAGCCGCGCTGCTGCAGTTGGGCAGCTGCCGCGAGCGTGGCTGGATGCTCTACCGCAGAAATCACTAGCCGGCCTGGTGTGAGGCCAGCAGCAGCGCCAAGTAGGGCAAGATGAATTGCCTCGGTTCCACCTGAGGTCACCACCAATTCGTCGGGCTCACAGTCCAGCCCAGCGGCCAGGCTCAGGCGTGAGCGTTCAAGCTGCTCTGCTGCAGCAAGGCCAAGAGAGTGGAGGCTGGAGGGATTAGCCCAGGCCGTCGACTGGGCATATGTCATTGCCTCCAGCACCTCAACAGCAGCAGGGGTGGTTGCGCTGGTGTCGAAGTAGGTAGTTAGTGCTGGAACCTGACTCTCCAAATGAACCACCTAGCCGCCCTGGAGGGGATCCCGCTCAAAGCGGGAGCGGATCCTCGATTCAAGGGAATTGGTGGCCAGGGCCACTAGGTCATCGAGAGAGCTGTTGCTGAGCAGAG
This sequence comes from Cyanobacteriota bacterium, assembly GCA_027620015.1. GTDB lineage: Bacteria > Cyanobacteriota > Cyanobacteriia > PCC-6307 > Cyanobiaceae > Cyanobium_A. Next base: position 15,686 of record JAQCGH010000001.1, on the reverse strand, counting down.
CATCAACCCTGGCCCGGGCTACAGCTGAAGGGCAGGCTTCAGGTTGGATGCAGCCATTGGTGCAAACGCTGGCGCAGTCAACTGCAGGCGAAGCGTCTGGTTGCTGTTGTACCGGGGCCGCTGCCTCGAGTTCGAAGGGCTCATCGCCCCAGAGCTCAGGGGTCACCACACCGTCAAAAACAGCCACAGCGGGGCCAGCCATAAACACATGACCAGAGGCTTCATCCCAATGAATTTCTAGGGAGCCGCCTGGGAGATCGAGGCGAGCGCAGCGCTCAGCTAGCCCCAGCAAATGGGCCACTACAAGAGTGGCGCAAGCACCAGTGCCGCAGGCCAAGGTGGGTCCGGCACCGCGCTCCCACACCCGCATTACCAGGTGAGTGCGATTGAGTACCTCAACGAAATGAACATTGGTGCGGGCGGGAAAAGCCGGGTGAACCTCTAATGCCGCGCCGTAACGCTCCAAATCAACCCCCTCAACGTCCGCAACAGGGATAACAACGTGGGGATTGCCCATTCCGGCTGCACCGACGGCAAACGAGCTGCCGTCCACCTCCAATGTGCCCTGGGCTAGCCCGTAATCGCCAATAGGCAAGGTCGTGGGAATTGATTCTGGTTCGAGAAAAGGGGCTCCCATATCGACCCGAATGCTGCCGTCGTAAAGCAATTCGGGGACAATGCGCCCAGCCAAGGTTTCGATCTGCCATTGACGCCCGGGAATATCGCCATCACTGTCTGCAAGAAAACGGGCCAGGCAGCGCATGCCATTGCCACACATCTCCGGCTCGGTGCCATCGGCATTAAAGATCCGCATGCGCAGCTCGCCGCCCTGCCGGGGCGGCAGGGCCAAGATCACCCCATCAGCACCAACGCCGAAGCGGCGCCTGCAAAGGCGCTGGATTCGCTCCGGGGTAAGTCCATAGCCTGCATCGGTGCTCGAAGCACCCCTGCCATCAAGCATGAGGAAATCATTTCCCAGGCCTTGATATTTGCTGAACTGGAGCACGATGGGGCGAGCGTAGCCACAGGCTGATTTTATGCAGAGCTTTTTCGAGAAGCGGGCCACCGTTCTCGATACCTCGCAGCCCAGCATTCGGCATTTGCAGGATCTGATTCGCCACAAAACCCCAGTGGCGGTTCAGGTTCTGGATGTGGGGGAGCTTGAGGGGATCCTGCATTGGCAGGACATCCAATACCTCGCGCTCAAACAGGACGAAAACCGCCCACTGACTCTGATCAATCGTGCGGCCGCAACGACAATCCGTGCACTTGGCTAACTAGGCGCATACCAACTGAGCTGTGGCACGATCAAAGCTCTGATCCAGCCTGGCTGCTTTGAGCGACTCCCCCCGCTACCAACCTGAGGTCCTCGAATTGCGCTGGCAGCAATGCTGGGAGAGCGCTGGTCAGCACCGCACACCCGAACCTGATGCGAAGGCGGCAGGTAAAAACTATTTCGCCTTGTCGATGTTCCCGTATCCATCGGGCAACCTGCACATGGGCCATGTACGCAATTACGTGATCACCGATGTGATCGCCCGGGTGCAACGTTTACGTGGCAAGCATGTGTTGCATCCGATGGGTTGGGATGCCTTTGGGTTACCAGCCGAAAATGCGGCCATCGAGAGGGGAATTGAACCCGGCATCTGGACAGATCAAAATATCGCCTCGATGCGGGAGCAACTGAAGCGGCTTGGCCTCTCTATCGACTGGGATCGCGAGCTGGCTACTTGCCATAGCGACTACTACCGCTGGACCCAGTGGTTATTTCTTCAGTTTCTCGATGCTGGTCTCGCTTATCAGAAGGACGCAAACGTCAACTGGGATCCAATCGACCAGACGGTGCTTGCCAATGAACAGGTGGACGGTGAGGGTCGCTCCTGGCGCTCCGGAGCCCTGGTAGAGAAACGCAAGCTGCGCCAGTGGTTTCTCAAGATCACCGCATACGCAGACCAATTGCTGGACGATCTGCCCAAGCTCGAGGGTTGGCCGGAGCGGGTGCGCACAATGCAGGCCAACTGGATTGGGCGCAGTACGGGCGCCGAAATGCACTTTGAGGTTCTGGATTCATCTGGAATCAGCACTGGTGAACAGATCACCGTGTTCACAACTCGCCCCGACACTATTTTTGGCGTCAGCTACTTGGTCCTTGCCCCCGAACACCCCCGGGTAGCTGGGCTCACCACTGCCGAGCAGGCGATCCAAGTGCAGGCCTTCTGTGATCTGGTCAGCCGCCAAAGCGATCTAGAGCGCACGGCCGAGGACAAACCCAAAAGGGGTGTGCCGATCGGTACCCAGGTGCGCAATCCAGCCAATGGAGCCCCTATCCCCATCTGGATCGCCGATTACGTCCTCGCCGACTACGGCACCGGCGCAGTGATGGGCGTCCCTGCCCACGACCAGCGCGACTTTTTATTCGCGCGGCAGTACGAATTGCCGGTGCAGCAGGTGATCATTCCCGAAAACAGCGACGAGCACGCCTTAGAAGGTTGTGCCTGGACAGAACCCGGGGTCCTGATCCATTCCGGTTGCTTCAATGGCTTAACAAGCGCCGAAGCTAAAAGGGCAATCACCGAGGCCGCTGCGGGTCAGGGTTGGGGCATTGCGAAGGTGCAGTTCCGCCTGCGCGATTGGTTGATCTCGCGCCAGCGCTACTGGGGCTGTCCGATACCAGTGATCCACTGCGATAGCTGCGGTGTGGTGCCCGTACCGGCCGACCAGCTGCCGGTGGAACTGCCGGAGGGAGCCAACCTTGAAGGCAAGGGCGGATCACCTCTAGCTCAATTAGAGGGCTGGGTGAATGTGGACTGCCCTCGCTGCGGCAAGGCGGCGAAGCGTGAGACCGACACCATGGACACCTTCATGTGCTCCAGCTGGTATTTCCTGCGGTACAGCGATCCCCACAACACAGATCTTCCGTTCACACGCGAAGCCGTGGACCGCTGGTTACCGGTTGATCAATACGTCGGTGGCATCGAGCATGCGATCCTCCACCTTCTCTATGCCCGCTTCTTCACCAAGGTGCTGCGCGACCGGGGCCTACTTGGCTTCGATGAACCCTTCATCCACCTACTTACCCAGGGGATGGTTCAGGGCATCACCTACAAGAATCCCATTTCCGGCAAATACATCGCACCGGCTGACGTTATCGACCCAACCGACCCCCGTGATCCAATCAGCGGCGAAGTACTTGATACTTTCTACGAAAAAATGTCAAAGTCGAAATACAACGGCGTGGACCCTGCCCAAGTAATTGAAAAGTATGGCGCTGATACTGCGCGGATGTTCATTCTGTTTAAGGCTCCACCGGAAAAAGATCTGGAATGGGATGACGCCGATGTTGAAGGCCAGTATCGCTTTTTGCAGCGCATTTGGCGGCTTGTGGATGGGGCCTGCACAAGGGGCCTGCAGCTACTTGAGGTCGGGGGGGAAGTGGGGGTAACCACTGCTCAATTTGACAACAAGTCTCTGAGTACATCTGAGAAGGAGTTGCGCCGGGCAGTGCACACGGCCATAGATGCCATCAGCGAAGACCTTGAAGGTGAATACCAGTTTAATACCGCCATTTCGGAGTTAATGAAGCTCAGCAATGCGATGGCTGAACATCTAGAGGATGCCTCTGCGCCCATAGCCAAAGAGGCAATACACACGTTGCTGGTTCTGTTAGCTCCATTTGCACCTCACTTGGCGGAGGAACTATGGCAACGTTTGGGTGCTAACCCTGACAACACGTCCAGCATTCACGCTCAATGCTGGCCCCAAACAGACCATTCAGCCCTTTTACGTGACACGATTGAGCTCGTAATTCAGGTCAAGGGCAAGATGCGAGGCAGTCTGGCCGTGCCAGCCAACGCGGATAAAGCAACTCTTGAAATGCTTGCACTCAAAAGTGAAATCGCCCAAAAATGGCTGGAGGGCAAGCCCCCCAGCCGAGTAATCGTAGTTCCTGGAAAGCTAGTGAATCTGGTCCCTTAGAACCACTCAGCCTTCGCTTCCTCGGGAGTGTTGACATTTGCATCGGGAGTAGCGCGAACAAATTCAAGTGTGATGTTGCGTCGCTGTTCACCGTCGGCTGCTACTGCAGTGATTTGGTATAACTGCTGACCATCTCGGAAGGGCACCTGAAGCCGGAAGGTGCCGTCTTCGCCAAGGGGCACTATTTCCTCACCTATTCGAAGGATTGCCGCCGGATCTGTGGCGCCATAAACAATTAGTTCAGCATCAGCTACCAACCAAAATGACCGCTCACGAGTAGCCACACCACCGGCTCCAGACTCATTACGGCCGCTAGCCCAAAGACCTGCTCCAGAATCATTTAGACCACGATTCTGGATGGAATGATCACCAACATCGTGGAAAGCTTCAGATCCTCGGCCTAAGGCTCTCCTTGTGGTGGTGGTGGCAGTCTGATAAACGCGTTCATGAATACCAGGAGACGCTGTCGGCAACACAACAGCTGATTCAGCTGCTGTAGAAGATGCAACGTCTAAGGAGAAGGGTACAAATTGATCAAGTATTTGCTCACTCGGATGCAGTGCAGGCACCCGAGCCGCCGAAGAAAAAGCCAATGAGCGCCAACGACCTCCAGCCAACTGATAGCCAAGTTCAACCCGGTAGTCCCTGTCACAGAGGGGAACTGGGAGGTACCACTCAGTGGCATGGCTATTTACGACTACCTCCTGCATGGTGTGCTGGTGAACAGCACCACTGCCGAGACCTGTCACGTCTAAAACTCGCAGCACAAGCTGGCTAGCACCGTCGGCCATCGCCTGTCGGCGATCTGATTCCGAAAGTTCCCAATAGACATAAGCCCACTGGGGATCCCTGGGAAGGAATACAACTTCGGTTTGGGAGGGGGGTCGGGGAGCAGAGCCCATCTCAGCTTCGATGCTGTGCAGATCCTCTGGTTCAGGCGCATCTCCACCGGGTTCAGTGGACTCGAGCTGGGAGTCTGATTTCCGTTCAATGGCTCGTAGCAGCTGCTCCTTGAGCATGCGGCTGTAGCGACCAATGCCGAGGTTGCTGGCCATCTGCCGTAGTTGACGCAAGGTCATTTCGTTGACGTCTTGATCAGCTGTCAACGGGAAACCTGACGTAGTCATGACAGATGTGAACTGAAGAAACTCGGCTGATTTTCAGGGATTGTCTGCCTATTTCTCGAGGTTTGTCAGCAGATCGCCACGCCCGGGGAGCAAGTGAAGCCAACAGGTCAGATGCCCACAGTCGTTTTCAGGTTCTTCCTAACTCGCAATTAAAGCAGCTGCAGAGGCTGCTTTGTCAGCGGGAGCAAATCAGCAAAGCCGAAGGCATGGCCCTTAGCGACTTGTGTCAATGAATGGCGGAACCTCTCGCCAGCAGCGTGGTCCGTTCTTAAACAGAGTGCTCTCTGTGGACCTATCGATGAATTGGCTAGGCCTTGTGTTGTGTCTGCTTTGGTTGGGTTGGCGACTCCAGGCCCTGTGGCAGTGGGGTCAGCGTCAGTGGCGCTTGGATCCCGTCAGCAGTGAATTCCAGCAAGAACTGCGCCGCCGTGGTTTAGTGAGAGTTATACCCTAAGCCTTGCATTTAGACCGATCCATACTGTCCCACTCAGGATGCGACATTAATATTTTATGCCGGCACTACGGTGAGGCTATTCAAACCCCAAGTAGCTCTAGGAAAAAATCGTCAACTAAGCGCAAGCTATTAGACGCTGCCGAACTAGATGAATGTGGTCGTCTATGAGGATGCGCGCTTCTTGAAGGCTGGCAACAGCGCCCATGGGCATGCCACTGCAGTGCTGAATTCTGTATGCCTCTGCGGCAGGACAACAACTTATCAGTCTCACCCTGCAGCCACGATGCTGCCACTCCGCAACCGCAGAAGGATCAGGCAAGGCAGGTTATACGACTAAATAAATCAACCAAAGGCTTCCCTGCGTGGCAAGGGGGAGTGTTGGAACTAAAACCAGCCTCAGGGTTTCTGGCTGAGCCGCCAAAGTTCGTTGACGTTTTCGCCAGTTTCAACAGACCGCAGTCGTTTTAACAATTCGAACATCTCCGTACTTGCCAACTCGCCATTTTCTTGCCACTCCAAGCTGCGGGGCTCGAATAAAACCTGGGAGGGTGCGCCGTCCTCATGGCGATTCATAACTAGTACTTAAATGTCGTATAAGTTTACGAAATTAAACAGTGGATCGAGACTCGCTCCAACGTTTATCAATGGAAGATTGTGTGAAGGAATGACCGATTGGAGGGAGGCCGCAGGCCTAAATAGGCCAATCCTGCATGAGCTCTGTGGCACTTTTTCACCGCGATACCCCCTATCCACACTGGGAGTTCGCCAGCAACTCAGGTGATCTGTTGAGGGTTGTGCCTGAGCGCGGCGGTCTTGTGACCGGCTGGCGCTCCAACGGGAAGGAGCTGATATATCTCGATATTGAACGCTTTCTCGACCCAGCCAAATCGGTGCGAGGCGGCATTCCGATCCTCTTTCCGATCTGCGGCGGCCTGCCTGGCAACACCTTGCCCCTCCCCCAGGGAAACTTTCCCTTAGGTCAGCACGGCTTTGCCAGGCAGCTGCCATGGCAGTTAACAGCGCTCGAGGATGGCCAAGGCATCGCCCTGGAGCTCAAAGACAGCGAACCCACCTTGAAGAGCTATCCCTTCAGCTTTCTGCTGAGGCTTGAGCTGCGTCTGGGAGCAGGGGCCCTAGAGATCGACACTTCAGTGCACAACCGCAGCCAAGAGCCGATGCCTTTCAGCTTCGGCCTCCATCCCTACTTCAATCTCAGCAACCTAAATAATCCCTGCTTTGAGGGGCTACCAGAACGCTGCCTAAACCACCTATCAATGGCAGACGCCGACACCAATGAAGAAATTGGGCAAATGGCCAATGGCATCGACCTTTTGGTCCGACCCAGTGGAGACGTGCGCTTGGTGGATCAGGAGGCTGGCCTGGCACTTGATCTGCAACTCACCGCCCCGTTCAACCTGGTAGTGATCTGGACTGAACCGCCACGTCAAATGGTCTGCCTGGAGCCCTGGACAGGACCTCGTCAGGCTCTAATCAGTGGAGACGGCAAACTCGAAATCGCTTCGGGTGAAAGCTGCAGCCTTGCTACTAGGTACGCCGTTAGCACCTGTTAGGCCCCATCTAGTTTGGCGGCCAAAACAGCGTCAGCCCTGGTCAAGCCATCAACCTTGTGGGTGTAAATCTCGGCGCTTGCGTGTCCCCAGCCGAGGCTGAATTCGGCATGGTGTCCCTCTACCTCGCAGATTGCACCTGCTTTATTTAGCCAATCAAGAGCTTTCTGAAAATTGGTAAAGCTCCAGGCTTTTTGCAAATGGTGGCCATCAACCACAACCCAACCGGGCAAATAAGCCAGCAATTGAGCTAATTCAGCTTCAGAGAGAATCGGAGCCCCATCACGGCAGGGAAGGCAACTTTCTTGGTCTAGGGACATGGGTGATCGTGGTAGTAAGGAAATCATGGCGCTTTAGGAGCTCGCTTTGGCGGCTGTCAGCTTCCTAGTATTGGAAATATGGCAATTGTTATGCCGTATCCCGACTACCCGATTCCGGCAGATGAATCGCAGCGCCAAAGGGATTTAGAGCGCCTGGGTGTACTAAACCATCCAGGCGATGAGCATTTTGAGCGGCTCGTGCGGCTCGCTTCAACTGTGCTGGAAACCCCGATCGCGCTGATCTCCCTAGTGGATGGCGACCGCCAGTGGTTCCTTGCCCACCACGGCATAGACAGCACCGAAACGCCGCGGAAAATGGCCTTTTGCGCTCACACCATCGCAGGTGCTGAAACCCTTGTAGTGCCTGATGCCCATCAGGACTATCGCTTCTGCAACAACCCCTTAGTTATTCGGGAGCCCAAGTTGCGCTTCTACGCAGGAGCACCCCTGCAGAGCCGCGATGGTCACAACCTCGGCACCTTGTGTGTCCTCGACAAAACACCACGTCACTTCAGTAGCAGCCAGGTTCGATTGCTCGAGGATCTGGCCCAGCTGGTGCTTCGTGAGCTTGAACTGCGCCGACTCACCACCGTCCATCCTGTAAGCGCTTTAGCAACCCGAGAAAGCTTCTTGGAGCAAGCTGAGCCTGAGCTATTGCGCACGCGCCAGGCAGGTGAAAACCTTGCCATCTTGGCCCTGGAGCTCGACCACTTCGACCAGATCAAGATCCGCTGGGGTCTGCAGGCATCGGATCGAGCTGTTGTAGACGTCGCCGGCCTACTGCGCTCCCAGCAATGCGACCAGGACCTGGTGGGTCAAATCGGCGACCAAGAATTCGCCCTGCTGATGGTGAATGTTGACCTGGCCACAGCCATGGAACGGGCCGATGCCATCCGCGCTGGCATCAGCGAGCTGAGGGGGGTCTATTCAGCCAGCGGCTACCAGCTAACCGCCAGCGGCGGCCTGACCCTGTTTGCCCCAGCCGATCGTCAACCCCTCGATGCCCTGCTTCGAGCCGAACAGGCCCTATTCCTGGCGCAGGGCAATGGACGTAATCAAATCGCCGAAATATTGGCTAACCCCCTTTAACCATGAAGTACCCTAAGATAATTAAATCCACGCCCTCCAGCGGCCACTTCTGAGCCCTGAAATCTCCACTTCAGACTTGTTTCAGGTCTGAGTAATTGATGGGTCCTGGCTTATTTGGCATTTACAAAACAGGTCAATGACCTGACGATTTCGGTTGCACCTTTTAAGTTGGTGCAATCCGCTGCAGTCGTCTACTGCGAGGGAAACTTTGCAGGGCTCGATGGTAAAACCGCCCATGGCTTAGTTCGGTTCTGTGAAGCCTTCGAGATCAGAGCAATTATTGATAGCCAATCGGCTGGAGCTGATGCAGGTTTTTTATTAGACGGCATCAGCAGCGGCATTCCCATTGTTGCCGATTTAGATAGTGCGCTTTCCTTGCCAGGGCCTCGCGTAAGCACCTGTATTTACGGCATGGCGCCTGCAGATGGCCTGTATGGGAGAGAGGATCGCCGGGTTCTGCTGCTGGCCATGGCAGCTGGCCTGAATCTGGTCAGCGGCATGCGCGAGTACCTCAATGAAGATAGCGAATTTGCCCTTGCGGCCCTACGTCATCAGGTATCAATCCGGGATGTGCGTCGTCCACCCGCTTTGAAGGATCTTCGCCTGTTTAACGGTTCGATTGCCAAGGCACGCTGCATTCGAATTGCCGTGCTTGGCACCGATGGCGCAATCGGTAAACGCACCACGGCCACCCTTTTGGTTCAGGCCCTAAACGCAAGCGGCATCCGCGCCGTTTTGGTGTGCACTGGGCAAACGGGTTTGATTCAAGGCGGGCGCTATGGCATCCCTCTCGATGCCATTCCGTCTCAGTTTTGTTCAGGAGAGGTGGAGGCCGCTGTGGTGGAGGCCTACTGCACGGAAAAACCCTCGGTGATCGTGATTGAGGGCCAAGGGGCCCTCAGCCATCCTGCCTACCTCTCTTCCAGCTTCATCCTGCGGGGTAGCCAACCCCAGGCTGTGGTGCTGCAGCATGCGCCGGCACGCCGCCAGCTGAGCGACTTTGCGTTTATGCCAATGCCAACTCCTGCCAGTGAAATTCGCTTGATCGAATCCTTCGCGCCAACGCGGGTAATCGGCCTGACCCTGAACCACGAGGGCATGGATGAGGCCGAGCTAAGTGCCGCAATAGCCCTTTATGCCGCCGAACTCGAGATTCCTGTCACCGATGCGGTGAGCCGTGCTCCCTCTGCCTTGGTGGCAATGGTGCTGGACGCTTTCCCCGAGTTGGGCGAATCACCTGACGGCCAGCTTTGAGCGCACCTCGCCTGGAAATTCATCTCGAGCATCTGCAACACAACGCCAGCACCTTGGTGAATCGGCTTTCCAGCCAAGGAATCAAGGTGACCGGGGTTAGCAAGGCAACCCTGGGTCTTCCGGAAATTGCGCGCGCCTGGGTGACGGCTGGTGTGCATTCAATCGGTGAATCACGAATCGAATCAATCGAATCGCTAAGCCGCTACGAACTTGGCGTGCCCCTGCTGCTGATTCGTTCACCGATGCTCAGCCAGGTGGATCGGGTGGTGGCTCATGCGGCGATCAGCTGCAACAGCGAGGCGGTGGTGCTCAAGGCCCTTGCAGCAGCGGCGAAATGTCAAGGGGTGCGCCACGGGGTGCTGTTGATGGTTGAGCTAGGCGATCTGCGCGAGGGAATCCTTGCGGCAGACCTCGAGGAGATGGTGTTACTTACCCTGACCTTGCCAAGTCTTGTGCTAGTTGGGGTCGGCACCAATCTGGGCTGTCAAAACGGTATAGCGCCAGATGAAGCAAATATGGGCGAGCTATCGCATCTAATGACTGCCCTAGAAAGGCGTTTTTGTATCAGGCTCGAGTTGTGCTCTGGAGGTAATTCGGCCAATCTTCCTTGGCTGGCTGGTGGCGGCAATCCAGGCCGCATCAATCACCTGCGCCTCGGCGAAGCACTGCTGCTGGGAAGAGAACCCCTTACCCGCACCGCGATACCAGGTCTCTACACAAATGCCATCACTCTGGTGGCGGAAGTGATCGAGTCCAAGCGCAAGCCAAGCCGTGCCTGGGGTACGCCTCACTGCACCAGTTTTGCCAATGGGCCAGTCGTCCCCCAAAAACAATCAGACCAACCCATGACCATGCGAGCGCTACTTGCTCTAGGCGAACAGGATGCCGATCCGGCCGGTCTTAGTGCTCCTGGGATCAGCATCGAAGGTGCGTCCAGTGACCACTTGGTGGTGAGCGAAGCGGCAGGGGCGGAGGCGGTGGCGCTTGCAGTGGGCGATGAACAGCGCTTCGAGCTCAGCTACAGCAGCCTGCTGCGGGCGATGACATCTCCATTTGTAAGCCGTTGTTTCATCGGAAGAACTGCCTAGGGTTCGCAATTGGTAATGGCCCCTTCATGCAGTCGCCCCTTCGCTCAGCTAGCAGTCCTGATGGTCCTGGAGCCACTCTGAGCCTGATTGCGGCCGTTTTGGTGGGGATAGCGATCCTGCTTAGTCAAACCGTGTTCATAGTGCCGGCGGGCAACGTGGCCGTTGTCACAACACTTGGCAAGGTCACCGGTACCCCACGCAGCCCCGGGGCCAACATCAAGGCACCCCTGGTTCAGAACACTTCGCTGTTTGATGTGCGCACCCAAGTGCGTCCGGAGCAGTTTTCGACTCTCACCAAGGATCTCCAGGTGATCCAGGCCACAGCAACAGTTAAATACGCCATGAAGCCTGCAGAAGCAGGGCGGATTTACGAAACAATCGCTACCGACGATCAACAGATCTATCCCCGAGTGATCCAACCGTCGCTATTGAAGGCCCTCAAATCCGTCTTCTCTCAATACGAGTTGGTGACTATTGCCACCGAATGGAACTCGATTTCGGAATTAGTGCAGGAGAAGGTAGCTGAAGAACTGCGCAAATTTGATTACGTGAGTGTGCAGGGACTCGACCTCACGGGCCTGCAAATCGCCGAGGAATACCGCGCAGCGATCGAACAGAAACAGATTGCCGAGCAGCAACTGTTGCGTGCCCAGACCGAGGTATTGATCGCCGAGCAGGAAGCCAAGCGCTATGAAACACTCAATTCAAGCCTGGATGACCAGGTGCTCTACAAGCTTTTCCTTGATAAGTGGGACGGCCAGACCTCAGTAGTGCCTGCACTGCCTGGTACACCTGGTGGCAACGGCAATTCCGTGATCGTCAACGGACGGCGCTGATAAACCGATGAGTTCCTTCCTTGTTACCGGCGCCAATCGAGGTATTGGCCTGGAGTACTGCAGACAACTGCATACCCGCGGCGATCAGGTGATCGCCGTCTGCCGCACTGCATCGCCGGAACTGGAGGATATAGGGGTGAGGCTGGAAGCTGGAATCGAGCTCACCGCTGAGGCTGATCTTGATGATCTATTGCAGCGGCTATCTGGACAACCGCTTGACGCGGTGATCCTCAACGCCGGCATCCTCGAAAACAACCGCCTAGAGAATTTCGATAGTGAAAGCCTGCTACGCCAGTTTGAGGTGAATGCCCTTGCGCCCCTGCGGCTAGTGGCCGCCCTGCTGCCGAATCTGCAGTCCGGTTCCAAGCTGGCGCTAATGACCAGCCGCATGGGATCAATTGACGACAACAGCTCCGGATCCTCCTACGGCTACCGGATGTCGAAGGTGGCCCTGAATATGGCGGGGAGATCCCTGGCAATCGATTTGCGCCCCCGCGAAATCGCCGTGGCACTCCTTCACCCGGGGCTGGTGCGAACCAGGATGATCAACTTCAACCCCCTGGGCGTCAGTACCGAGGAAGCTGTGCGGGGTCTGATTGAGCGCATCGACGCTCTGAGCATGGAAACCAGTGGCAGCTTCTGGCACGCCAACGGCACGCTGCTGCCTTGGTAAAGCGGATTAAGTAGCCAAGCTCACAACCCCGCGCCGGTGGATTTCACTTGCATAATCGGTCCATACTCCTTGTCCCCAGTAGCGGAAACAGCTTGTTTCCAGCAGCAATAGGTGTAGTAACGCCTGCTGGTAGGGCTGGGTTTGAGTAACTTTGGCGTCAGCATTCACCAGAGGATCGAAATGCTGGTGGAAGGCCGCACTCAGACTTGTCATCGGCTCAAGCACGTTGTCGTAGCCCTCTACCCAGCTGAGGTTGTTGGTCCAGGAAGCGCCGGCCATAGAGAAGGAGGAATCTCGTGCCTTGAGCTCGGCTATTGCCTCATCCACATTGGAAGAACCGGCTGACACGCCCAGCTGCTGCCAGAGCTTGTGTTGCTGCACTGCCTGAATGGGCGGGAAGTCGCCAGCAGACACCCCAGCCACCTCGAGTAACTCCAGATATTCGCTGCCATTAACTGCCACCGTGCCATGGCCGCCTTCCGCGGCTGCGATGCGCTGATGGGCCTGAATGAATGCTTGGGGAAATTCGTTCATCATTACCCCACCGTTCTCACCATCTGCAATCTGGGAGACAAGCGCTGGCACAGAGGTGTCGCCCAGGGGTACAGAGCCCCTTCCAAGGGCTTCGTAATAGGGCTGCATCTGACCGACAAGCTTGGTATCTGAGCCCTGGGTTTTAATAAGGGCGGTGATCGTGGCAACATCACCACTGGAGCTGCGTGCCACCAATTGGTTAGGCACCAGTTTTTGCTCCTGGCTGAGTGCACATCCATCGGGATTCTCAACACTGTGCTCTTGAACCAACAGCCAGCGGTAGCCGCATTCACGTAGGGCCTTCACAAATTCGTAAAGGGTGTCCGGATGGTTGGGAAGATGCATCTCTGGCGGGGAGAAACCCTTTACCCGCTGCAAAGCCTCATCACCAAACATGTCAGCAAAATGATGCTGCCAGGCCAAAATTTGCAGCTTTAAATCGGGAATTGGTGTGGAGGGGGCTACTGCATGGCTCCAGAAGGTGCCGAGCCACTCCACGTGGGGTTGAAGGGCTGGGTCAAGGACCAGACGCTGCAGTGCCTCAAGGATGTCATGGCGATCCATCTGCTGAAAGCCCCAGAGCAAATTGCCGGAGTAATCCAACATGATCCGCGGATTGGCACCCTCAGCAATCAACTGGGGCAGGATGTCGGCTAAGCGCCGATAGCAATTGGCAAAGGCTTCAGCGTTGTGGTTATCCCCCTCGCCTGGATGTTCAACCATGTATTGGAGGTGTGAAATCAACTCTCCATTGGCACCGGCCGGAATCGTGGGCTGGTGCATGTGCAAAGCACAGGCAAAGGCTGAATTAATCTGTTCTAAGTGGAGGTTTGTGTCTGACAGAAATATGGGCTGCTGCTGCTGAACGAGAGCCAGGATTTCGGCTTCGCGGCCAGATATAGGGGGGAGAGAGAAAATAGACACAACTGAGTAATTATCAAAGGGTGGCAATGCGCTTGCGAATCAGTGGCACAGAGGAACTTGAATGCGTCTGAGAAAGAATGGATTGACCACGCTCCCAAGCAGAGCGACGCGATAACAGCTCCAAATCGTCAAACCATGTAGTCTTTGTCATCTGGCCAACATGGAGTCGGATGTGATATACATATTCAGGTATTAATACGCCTGGAGCAGTACTTGTAACTGCAATCATCATGCCAATATCTTCTCCCTGAGATAAACCCATCCAACCACCAACCCGCTTTAGCAAAGCAGACTGCACAAGCAAAGTGGTGGGACCGAGGGGAATACTGTCATGGGGAGATGGCCAGGCACGCCAGACGTCGCCAGCCAGACAGTGACCTGAAGAAATAATTGCTGGGTCGTTCTTGAGGTCATCTGTGCAATACCCAGCTGCCCAAAGTACACCTGGCTGGCGGTGAATGGCATCTAGGCGCTTGTCAATGGAATGGGGGTAAAGCCAGTCATCATCATCTGCACTAGTGATCCACTCGCCCCGAGCAATGAGTAGCCCAAGATTTCGAGCTGCGGCTTGACCAATTGGCCTAGCGGAAGCAATGACAGTGGCATTGGCCGCTAGTTCGGCTGGCAAAGTTGAAAGGTCATTGCCATCAACGACAATTACGTGTTCTATATTGCAGTAGTTGTCAGCGAGGCTGCGATTTAAATTGCTCAGCATAGACAATCGATCAGGCAAAAGCCTTGTCGGAGTAATGACGCTTACGGTCGTCAAAAAGTTTAAATTAACGCAGGGTCTACCACCTTAGTCTATGGTGGCACTGATTGGCATTTTCGGTTCCACAAGTAGGCAAATGCCAGAGGATCGAGTCAAAAACTGATCAGATGAAACCATCAAACGATTGGCGAATTGATCAGCAAGGTTCTTTCTGTCATTGGACTTTGAAGTATGCGTAAGGATTGGGTTCGACATGGACTTTCCTGAGCTAGCAAGGTTGCGTCATCCTTGGTACAGACACTTTTCAACGCATGGTGGAAAAAGACCAGCTTCGTGCCTTGTTCAACAAGCCATACGGTGCCCCGAGCCCAAGTGAAGCCGAATGGCTGAAGCTTTACGCAGATGACGTTCACTTCAGCGATCCAACCCAAGAACGTGATGGCTTCGGTGCCTTCCTGAAAGCCCAGGAGGAATTGATAAAACGCTGTGACGACGTATACGTCAAACCTGGCACCATTGCGGTCGAGGCCGAATCGGCATTCGTTGAATGGGAGATGGGTCTGAAAATTAAGGGCATTGAGTTTGTGTATCCAGGCACCTCGCGGCTGCTTTTCAACAGCGCAGGCAAGATATGTGACCACCGCGACTACTTCGACTTTGTTGGACCCACCTTCGGACCTTTGCCTATTCTCGGAGGTTTTGTGCGCTGGCTTTACAAGCGCTTTGTGGCCTGAGTGACTGCCAAACCAGTGATGCGGTATGTCACGGCTCTAGCACTGATCGCTACAGCGATTGCGTTATCAAGTTGCAAGACACAGATCAAATCAAGACCAGGGAGCACTGGCATGACCGGTGCAATCCTCATCGAACATGACCCTAAAAAACCATCCAGGAGTTTCGGTGTCTTACCAAGGGGCGAAGACCGCAGAATTTTCAAAGTGGGCTTTGGCCGCAATGGAATCACCTGTGCAGGCAGCCGCTTTGAGGAGGGGTACACACCGCTAGGTCGCTTCCGGGTGAATGCGATTCTCAGTGAAACCAGCTTTATGATGAAACCAGCTTAATGATGAAACCGACTCTGATCGCTAGCTCAGGCAAGTCTGAGTCAGAGCTACGCAGAGTGCTTTTTCGC
>JAQCGH010000022.1 GCA_027620015.1 Cyanobacteriota bacterium | reverse complement strand
CGCTTCTGGGTTCTCACCATTGCGCGCAGTCCAAAAGCTTATCACCTTCGTTGCCTGCATGGCAAGAATCAATTCACCAGCGCATCTGCCCAGGGCATGAAACGGGCCAAGGTTTCCAGCCGATCGGCCGCAAGCACTGGAAAGTCTGCTGCTGACAGGTCTGAACCAGCATCAATCGACTCTGGTGATCGCACCAACCAGCGAATCGGACAGTCCAACTCGCTGAGCACCAACCAAGCTGCTGCCAAATCCCAAATCTTGGGCGTGGCCTCAAGTGCTGAGATTGTTTGCCCCATCGCAACACTTACGAGATTTAGACTTGCAACTCCCAGTAAACGGATTTTTCCAGGAAAACGCTGGTTGGGCAGCTTTTGCAGCACTCCTATCGAACGGCTACATAAGGAAGCGCAGCCAGCAGGGTTGCTTTGGCCGGAGGGGGCCAACAGGAGTCGACCATTTCGCCAAGCACCCTGGCCGCGAATCGCCACGATGCGTTGCCGCAGTGGAGGCACATCCAGTACGGCAAG
Organism: Cyanobacteriota bacterium; assembly: GCA_027620015.1. Taxonomy (GTDB): domain Bacteria; phylum Cyanobacteriota; class Cyanobacteriia; order PCC-6307; family Cyanobiaceae; genus Cyanobium_A. Next base: position 29,950 of record JAQCGH010000022.1, on the reverse strand, counting down.
CACGGGACGACCAGCCTCAAAACGCGCTATCGAAATGGCCCAGTAGGGGATCCCAGCAGCAAAATTTGTGGTGCCATCCAGCGGATCAACAACCCAATAGGCAGCGGTCGATGGCACTACTTTGTGGCCTTCCTCACTCAAGACCCCTTCACCAGGAAATAAACGAGCTAACCCCTCAACCAGGGTGGCATCACTCCAACGGTCACACGCCGTGATCAAGCTGCCGTCAGATTTGAGAGAGGAGGCCATATGACCGAAATCGGCCCGTTGCCTTTCAGCCACAAGATCAATCAGCTCAACCAAGCCTGGATTGAGATCTGGGAGAGAAAGCACTGGGGTTTCTGAGTTCATCAGAGCTCTAGGGCCAGTACCTTGCTGAGGCTGCGGCCCGTATCCTCCCTGAACTGATGCAAGTTGACGCGCCGCAGCAACACCAAAGCACTAAAAGCAACCAGCACCTCCACGCTCAAAACCAGCGCATAGGGAAAGTAAACAGACGGGGAAAGCTCGAATGCCTGCTGAAAAGAACGGGCTAGATCAAGTAATCCACCACCGAGCACTTTTCCTAGAGCCCTTGATAAGGCCTGGGCCATTCCCCAGACACCTACAAATGTGCCAGCAGCCTCTGGCAATGTGAGATCAAGCATCAGCACTAAGGCGCTGTTGGTACCAATGCCCGCAGCCAAGCCAAAAAGAAGCATGACGGCCTGCAGCACCGGCACCCGTGGCTCCAAACCAGCTAGGGCTAAAAACACCAAACTGACCAGGATCAGCTGGCAGCCCAGGCGCGCGGATGCGAGCTTGCCAATCTTGGGAATAAGCCATAGCCCTGCCAGCAGCAATCCCGTCAAAGTTCCAATACCCCAGATGGCGTTAAGGGATGCCGTGGCTGCAATCGGCATATCGAACACGTCTGCTGCGTAGCTCTCGAGAATGGGGTCCTGTAGAAACAACCCCAGAGTAAAGAAAACAAGAAAAGAGAAAAAAACCAGGACCTGACGACTTGAGCTGACAAGCGCCCAGGACTGGGAAAGGGTAATGGAATCCTCACGGCGCTGTCCGCCCGCCACCAAGGCAAGTTGCTTGTTGCTGGGTTCGAGCCCGACGGTGGACACGACCGTGAGGGCAAGGACAACTGCGGCCGCTCGGCCCATGAAATCAAGCAACACAGGCTCTAAAAGAGCAGGATCGGTGATGCCATCAAGACTGCGCAGGCTCAGATTAATGGAGATTGCCCCGATCACAATTCCCACAGTGAGCAGACACCAGATAAGGCCCACCGCCCGAGGCCGCTCAACCTCGCTGGTGCGATCAATTACAAGGGCGAGATAGGGGGTGGCGGCGAGTGAAATCGCCAGACCATAAAGAGCAAACAGCCCGCAAAGAGCGGCAATTCCCAATGCCAGCTCGGGCTGAGAAGAGTCTTCAAGCAAGCGATCCACATGAAATATCAGGGGAACAGACAGCACCGCCAAGCCACAAAACAATGCACTGCCCAGCCATATGTATGGAAGCCGGTGACGTCCGGCCCAGGGATGGGCATCTGAAATTTGGCCGAACAACACCCTTGAGGGAGCCACAAACTGTTCAAATGCCAGCGCCCCACCAACTAGAAGGCCGGGAAACTCAAGCTCACTGAGCATGACTCTGTTGAGCAGGCCCGCAAAGATAACGGCAAGGCCCCCCAAACAACCCTGAAATAAACCCAATCGGAGGGTGTTGGGTAGCCCAAGGGAAGGCTGCTCATTTACAGATAATTCCACCATGAATTCAGATGGCTCCAAGGGCAGCGGCCTGGCAGGCAGGGACTAGGGGTATGGGTTCGACAGGAACATCTGAAGCGCCAGGTGAATTAGTTGATGGTAGAGACTTAGCCACGCAACCAGTCACTTGATTAATACCAGTGCGACGGCTCAGTTCGGCAAGTCGTTTGTTGTAATCGGTGATGGAATTGGAAAAGCGCACCTCAGCCTGAGTGAGATCTCGCTGGTTGTCCACCACCTCTCGCTGGGTTGTTACACCAGCTTGAAATCTTAGGCGAGCAAGCCTCAGGGATTCACGCGCTGAAACTACTTCGCTAGAAGTAGTCACAATATTACGATTATTTTTCTCAAGTTCATAAAAGCTTGTTTCTACTTCCTGACGAATACTATTTCGCCGCTGAGCAAAAGCAGATATATATTCTTGCGCAAGCTGCTTTTTTTGTCTAAATTGAGCTGCAGCGGCTCCTCCATCAAAAAGGCTCCAACTCAGGCTAGCGCCTAAGATAGTTTCGTAACTACTCCCTTCGGCAGTCACCAAAGCAGTTTCGTTGCCATTGCGAGCTTTGGTGGAAAAACTAGTAAAGATATTAAGCAGGGGCTGAATGGCGCCTAAGGCTGCGTTTCCCTGGCTATTCGCTATTGAAATATCTAGCAAAGCCTGATCCAACTCTTCACGGAAGGCATAGGCAGCAATTATACTCTCCTCCAAGTTGAGCTGCCAAAAACCAAACACTTTTGCCGCATCTTTAGCTGTGGGAGTTACGTTTTGAGGTAGGTCCAAGAGTGCGGCCAAAGTGCGGCGAGCAATTGCCTGAGCAGCTAGAGAATTTGTTAAAAGCTGCTGATCACGTGAAAGTTGTGTTTCAGCTTCAAGCACCTCTAGCTTTGTTGACACACCAGCCTGAAATCGAGCTTTGGAATCGCGAAGGCTAATGATCGAGGCACGCACTGACTCCTTACCAATGCGGACTTGGTCGTCAGATTGCTGGAGATCAAAATATGCAGATGCTGTTTGAAGACGCAAATCCCGGCGAGCAATGACATATTGGAATTTGGCCTTCTCAAACTGATCCCGAGCCACTGCAATCGTTGGCACGCGCTTAGGGTTAATTAGGGACCACTGGGCCTTAAGGGATGCTCCAAAATCCCAACGATCAGTGCCAGAATTTGCGATATTGCCATTGGCACTAACAGACCTTGCTCGTCCAGTTGTATAAGCGGGAAAAGAAGCTGACTCAAGGTTGAGGCTGGGATACCATAGAGTAATCTGTGCAAGTAGATTGCTTTTCGCCTGATCTACCTGACTAGCAATAACCCTAAGGTTGGGGTTATTAGACTCGGCAAGATTTTCTACTTCAACTTGACTAAATGGTCGCAACTCAGTTATTTGTACCTGTTCTGGGTTTACCGGCAGGGCCAAGGCAGCTTGTGTTAGCAGATTCTCAAGCCCAGGTACCAACTTTGTGGCTGGAGGAATCACAAGGGTGGGGTTAAGACGTGGCCGAAAGCCACGAGGCGATCCCGGCGCCAATTGCAACTGTGGAGAGGCGGATAAAGTCAAATCTGCCTTGGAAGGCTCAGGCCCTTGCTTCTCTTGGGCTTTGGCTGCAGATCCAAGTAAGGGAGAGCCAAGCAGGCAAACCAGAGCTAAACCGGAAGACCAACCAAGCACGCAACAACCCAAACCAACTGATCTCAAACTAAGGGAATCTTGGCTAAACATGAGGACACAAGGTCTTCTGCACTTTGCAACAGCTGCACCGGTACAGGCAGCTGTTGCTCAAGCCGAGCGAGGGGCATGTCATCAAGGAAGACCGGTTCGCCCTGGCGCAGCATGACCGCTGGAAGCAGCAAGGCTTCTCCCAAATCCAAACCAGCCAATCCGGTTAGCAGATCCGAACCGGTCAACAGACCCGTGACCACCTGCTCTTGCCCCCAGTAAGGGCTGGGCAGACCATGCAAAATCAACTCAAGACCCTTAACCGCATTGAGCCTGGCCACCACAGGCTGGAGGGCTTCAGCCACCAACTGGCCCACCACCCAGCTCAGCCGCCGCGGCTTGGCCAGGGCCTTGGGCAGCTGCCGGGTAGCAAGCTCAAGCGCCTCGATAAAGGCGCGAATGCTGCCTACGCCGTTTTCTTGCTGGGGAAGATCTTCGTAATCTGCCCGGGGCGGAAGTGGTAGCCCCGCCATCAAATACCACTCATCAGACAACCAAACAAAACGACTGCCCAGATCCTGCTGAAATCGCTGTTGCAGGGGTTCCACCAAGGCGATTACCTGAAGCGCAGACAGACGATCCACGGGCACGAGGGCATCTCCGTCTGGACGAAAACGGGTCAGCCCCACGGGCACTACTGCCACAGAGAGCACCGCGGGCCAATCTCCACTACCAAATTGGGCCAAATCCTGCAGGGTGCGCAGTAGGGCCTGGCCGTCGTTGAGACCTGGGCAAACCACCACTTGGGCGTGGATCTGCAAATCTCTCTGCGAGAACCAGCCCAGCTGATCCAGCAGCAGGGCTGCTCGAGGATTAACTAGCAAGCGGCTGCGCAGCTCAGGCTCGGTGGCATGAACAGAAACAAATAAAGGCGAAAGACGTTGTTCCTCAATCCGCTGCCAATCAGCAGCAGTGAGATTAGTGAGTGTTAAGTAGGAGCCGTAAAGAAAACTGAGCCGGTAATCATCATCTTTGAGGTAAAGACTGCTGCGGCGGCCCGGCGGCTGCTGGTCAATGAAGCAGAACGGACATGCGTTATTGCACTGCTTGAGGCCGTCGAACAGAGCTTCGGTGAATCCCAGGCCTAGGCCTTCGTCGAGATCCTTCTCCAACTCAATCGTATGCAGTGACCCATCTGGATCTTCAACTTCCAAGGTGAGCTCCTCCTCTCCCACCAAAATCTGAATATCAATTAAATCCCTTGGGCGCTTGCCATTGATGCTGAGCAGGCGGTCGCCAGGCTGAAAGCCCAACTCCTCAGCGATCGAACCAGGCTCCACTGATGCGACCACTGCAGCGGCCGGCAATCTCATCGCTCCTGAAGTGCTGCCATCTAGGGCAGCCAGGGCAATCCCCGCAGAGGGCTCATTCCACACGGCGTCGGTAGCTGCTAAAAATTCAGACTCCCATCCTGGCGCCAAGCCAAATCAATATGCCGAAGCCAAAGGCCAGGCGATAGGCGACAAATACCCAAGTGCTGTTTGTTTGCAAAAAGCGCAGCAACCAAGCAATCGCCAACCAGGAAACCACCGCAGCGGCAACAATCCCCACGAGCAAAGGCACGGCGCCACCACCAGTGGGAGCACTGAATGCCTCTTTGAGGGATACCAGCCCCGCCAGAGTGATTGCCGGAATGCCTAATAAAAAAGAGAAGCGAGCGGCGGCCGAGCGCTGCCAGCTGTCAAACAAAGCCGCAGTGAGAGTGCTCCCCGAGCGGGAAACGCCTGGCACCAGTGCCAGGGCCTGAGCCAGGCCAACCAACACACCATCACGGGACCTCACATCAACCAGCTCGCGGCGACGACTACCCACCAGCTCAGCCAGAGCAAGCAAAAGGGCCATCACGATCGACACGACAGCAATCGAAGCCATGCTGCGCAGAGGCGAGTTGTCGTAATCAGGCACCCAAAGTTTCAATGCCAAACCGCCAAAAACAATCGGCAGAGTGCCAAGTGAAATGGCTACCCCCATGCGAGCGGAGGGGTCGTCCCACTGACCGTGACGAAAGGCCCGGCCCACACCTGTAATCACTTCAGACAGGTCTGAACGGAAATAAGCCAACACCGCCGCGATGCTGCCCAGCTGAATCACCGCCGTGACCGCCACCCCCGGATCGCCCCAGCCGAGCAATACCGGCACCACCTTGAGGTGGGCGGTGCTGCTAATCGGCAAAAACTCCGTCAGCCCCTGCAAAACCCCCAAAACCAGGGATCGAAAGCAGGCCTCCCAGAAACCGATCACCGCAAATGGCAGGTTCGGCATGGCAACAAACGACATTGCGGGCAACCCCAGCTTCAGAAACCCTATGGCGCGCCCACCCGCTTGAACCCTTAAGGTTGCTCATCTTTCTTCACATTCTTAGTGGTCGGGGCTCCTCCCAGCGCAATCGCACCGGCAGAACTTCCGGCCGTTCCAGCTCTGCGGGCCTTTTTGCAGGTGTGCCGGCAACCTGGACTAACTCTAATTAGCGGGGTTTTGGTCACCCTGCCAGTTTTCTTGCAGGCTCCCTGGGTGCGGCTTGCACCGTTTAGCGCCGCTCTGTTCACGGCTCCCCTTCTTGGCCTGGCGCTAGCCCTGAGCAAGCACCCCAATTCCCGAACAAGCCGACTCGGTGAATTGTTAGTTGGTTTCTGCGGCAGCTGGTTGGCAGGAAGCCTGTTTTGGGGCTGGTGCCGGCTCCACCCGGTGTGGCACCTGCCCATCGAGGCCTTCGCGCTGCCTTTAGCTCTGGCAGGACTAAATAGCCGCTGGAAAATTGCTTGCGCCTTCTACTTAGGTTCCTTACTTGGTACGGCAGCCACCGATGTGGCCATAGCCGGCAGCGGGCTGATGCCCTCCTGGCCTCAGATCCTTAATGCGGGCAGCGCCGAGGCTCCCTTTCTCTTGCAAACTGCAGCCCAGCAGGTGCTCGCCCCCCCCAGCCTGGTTTTGGTTTTCTTCTGCGCTGCGGTGTTGGTTCAAGGCTGTCGCTGGCTCTGGGGTCTTGGAGAGGTTGGACGCATAATCAGCGCCTCCCTGGCCACAACCTTGGCAGTAGATGCCCTTTTCTTACTTGCAGCCCTTGAGGCACCGAACCTCAGCGGCCTGATCTGAAGATCTGCAAATACTGAAGGGTTACCGGTTGGGATTCCGGCATAGCTCTGTAACGTTGGTGTTCCTGGTGACAGATGTCGCCTCCCTTCCCGTAGTTCAACGGAGTTTCGTGATGAAACGGCTGGTTGCCTGGCTGATTAGTGGGGTTGTGCTGGCTGGCCTCTTGATCACGTTGCTGATTCCACCGCCGGCCTACGCAGCCGATCGACGCAACCAAGCCGACGACAAAATCGCCGAGCGAGCCGGCAAGGTGGACCTGAACAACTGCTCAGTACGCCGCTTCCAGGATTACCCCGGCATGTATCCGACCTTGGCCGGCAAAATCGTTTTAGGAGGTCCCTACGCCAGCATTGACGATGTGCTTAACCTCGACCTGACCGACCGCCAAAAGGAACTTTTCAATAAGTACAAGGAAAACTTCACCGTCACTGATGCGGTCATCGCCCTCAACGAAGGCGACGATCGCATCAACGATGGCCAGTACCGCTGAGGCTTAAAATTTAATTCTCTTGAAAGCCGCTGGGGGCCTTCCGGCGGCTTTTTTAGTGCCGATCTTTGTCGGATGTCTTCAGCCGCTATGGCAGAGCAATCCTGGGATGTGGTGGTGGTTGGCAGCGGAGCAGCTGGGCTGATGGCATGCCTGGAGCTGCCCTGCCACCTGCGGGTGCTGTTGCTGAGCAAGGACAGTGATCCCAGCAGCACGCCTCGATCCGCCAGCCGCTGGGCCCAGGGAGGTATCGCCGCAGTAACAAGTCCCAACGACAGCTTCCAGAGCCACATCGATGACACCCTGGTGGCGGGGGCTGGACTTTGCGATCGGGCAGCGGTGCAGCGGCTGGTGCATGACGCTCCAGGCTGCGTAGAGCGCCTGCTGGAACTGGGCATGGCCTTCGACCGCGACGGCAAAAATCTGAGCACAACCCTCGAAGCCGCTCACAGCCACCGGAGGGTGCTCCATGCCCAGGACCGCACCGGCGGCGCCTTGGTGGAAGCACTGGAACGGGAGGTTCTGCTCCGGCCCCTACTCGAACAACGCAAGGGCGTTGTGGCCTGGCAACTCTGGTTGGAGCAGGGGCGCTGTGTGGGCCTAGCCGTGCTCGAAGGGAATCTTCTCCATTGGCTTACTGCCCGGGCGGTGGTGCTGGCCACCGGTGGAGGTGGCCACCTTTTCGCTCACACCACAAACCCCAGCCTGGCGAGCGGCGACGGGGTAGTGATGGCCTGGCAGGCCGGGGCAAAACTGCGCGATCTGGAGTTTGTGCAGTTTCATCCCACGGCCCTCATGCTGCCCGGCGCGCCCCGCTTCCTGATCTCGGAGGCGGTGCGCGGTGAAGGCGCCCGCCTGATGGAAGGTTCGGGGGCCAGCCCAGTAGACCAGTTGCCTGGAGCCGATCTCGCCCCACGGGATGCGGTGAGTCGCGCCCTGGCCAGAAGGATGCAGGCCCTAGACGTCGATCATCTTTGGCTGGATTTGCGTCCAGTAGGCCTGCCACGGCTGGAGCGCCAGTTCCCCACGATCCTGGGGCGTTGCCGTGAACTCGGGCTGGAACCCACCCGGGAGCCAATCCCAGTGGCCCCGGCTGCCCACTACTGGATGGGCGGGATTTGGACGGATCAACAAGCCGCCACCAACGTGCCTGGCCTTTATGCCGTAGGAGAAGTGGCCTGCACGGGCGTTCATGGGGCCAACCGGCTAGCCAGCAACTCCCTAATGGAGTGCCTGGTGTTTGCCCGCCAGCTACGCACAATCGAGCTGGCGCCGGGTAGGCCAACCGCGGCGAACCCCGGGGAATTGCCCACCACAACCCAGCTGCCGTTGCCACCAAAAGAGAGCCTGGAATCGCAAATCAGCACCCTGCGGAATCTTTGCTGGCAGGTGGCGGGGGTAGAGCGCAATGGCCACTCCCTTGGGTCTGCCCTGCAGCAATTGCGTAGCCAGCGCCGGCAGCTCGAAGCAAGCTATGCCTGGCGGAAACTACAAAGCTTGGAGCCGGGCCAAAAGCTCCAATTCGAACCAGCGGCGTTGCCAGCACTGCGACGGCTGCAGGAATTGCAGCAACGGCTGGTGCTAACCGAGCTGCTTATCGAAGCGGCCTTGTTCCGCAGCGAGAGCCGGGGAGGGCACCACCGCACCGATTCGCCCCATGCCCAGCCCTTCTGGCAGCGGCACACAGATCAACAAATTCACCAGCCTCCAAGCACCGCAGCTGTTCAGGGCACTGGGCCGGAGTAACCGGAGAGCCTGGCGAGATCAGCTAAAGACTTCACACCGGAATCGAGCTTGCCGTCTATTTCCCAGGAGGGGAAGCCCTCAATTGCCTTGGAGTCGCAAAGTGCTTTCTGGTTGTTTTGGCCATCGGCAGCGCATTCAACCTGGGCCAACTTTGCGCTGGCTTCCTTGCCAAAAAGCTCCTTCTGATCATGGCAATGGGGGCACCAATAGGCCGTGTACATCACCGCGCCGGTGCGGCTGAGATGCTCTGCCAGCCCTACCGCTTCTGGACGACTGGTGGCCACAACCAAGGGCGGGACTCCAGCTCCCCGCACCGCGGCGGGGCGATCCACAGAAGCCGCCCAACCCAGGCCCACCATGCCTACCAACAAGGCCACGATCACGGTCCGAAACACCAGCTGGCCGCGGTCCTCCCACTCGCCACCCACGAGGCTGATCACCAAAAGGCTCAGGCTGAGAATCGCCGAGAGCACGCAGAAGAAACAGAAGGCCTGAATCTTCAGAACCATCAGCCCCATCAACAACAGGCTGAAAACGGCCATGCCCGTGCTCAGCAGCAATAACCCCCACCAACTTCGCTGAGCAAGGGCAGCTCTCGAGTCGCCGCGAAGCACTAGCGGCAAAACAGCGAGCAGCAACAAAGTCCCGTAGGCCATCCAGCCGAACAGAGAAAGGGGCTGGCCAAACACGCTGCCCCAGGCGCTATTCAGAACCTGGTCGCAGCCCTCTGCTCCGCCGGGACAAATCAGCGGGCCGAGCAGACCCCAACGCTTCAAGGTGATGGCGCCGGTATCAATTGCGCCGACAGTGGCCAACACAGCCATGGCCACCCGAGCCCAGCGGCGGACGGGATCACTGCGGCGCCGGCTGGAGCCAAGGCGCTGGCTGAGACGAGTTGAGGTCACGGGTGGTAGCCCAGGCTGGCCCAATTGTGGCAGCGCCAGCAACGGTTTCAGGGTCTGTCAGCTGCAACGTAGGGTGAATATCTGCCCTGGCAAAACTGTGAACCAGGAAACCCACGCTCCTGCAACCAAGCCCACCGTGGCTTTTGCCCACCTGGGCTGCGAAAAAAATCGCGTGGACACCGAGCACATGCTGGGTCTTCTCGCCGAGGCCGGCTACGGCGTGAGTGCCGATGAGAGCGACGCCACTTTGGTGGTGGTGAATACTTGCAGCTTCATCCAGGAAGCACGCCAAGAGTCGGTGCGCACGCTGGTGGAGCTAGCCGAACAGGGCAAGGAGTTGATCATCGCTGGCTGCCTAGCCCAGCACTTCCAGGAGGAGCTGCTTGAAAGCCTTCCCGAAGCCAAGGCGATCGTGGGCACGGGCGACTACCAACACATAGTCAGCGTGCTGGAGCGGGTTGAGGCCGGAGAACGAGTCAACCAAGTGAGCTCCAAACCCATCTTCATAGCCGACGAGCACCTGCCTCGATACCGCACCACCAGCGAAGCGGTGGCATACCTGAAGGTTGCCGAGGGCTGTGACTACCGCTGCGCTTTCTGCATCATTCCCCACCTGCGCGGCGACCAGCGCTCCCGCCCGATCGAGAGCATCGTGGCTGAAGCGAAGCAGCTAGCGGCCCAGGGGGTGAAGGAATTGGTGTTGATCAGCCAGATCACAACCAATTACGGCCTCGATTTGGCCGGCAAGCCCCAGCTGGCGGAGCTGCTGCGGGCCCTGGGGGATGTGGAAATCCCCTGGATCCGCGTGCACTACGCCTACCCCACCGGCCTCACCGAAGCGGTACTTAAGGCCTACCGCGAAGTCCCCAACGTGCTGCCCTATTTGGATCTGCCTCTGCAACACAGCCACCCCGAGGTGCTGCGCGCAATGAACCGTCCCTGGCAAGCGGACGTAACCGGCGGCGTGCTGCGGAGGATCCGCGAACAGCTACCCGAGTCGGTGCTGCGCACCACATTCATTGTGGGCTTTCCCGGCGAGACCGAAGAGCACTTCCAGCACCTACTCGATTTCGTGGCAGATCAGCAGTTCGACCATGTAGGCGTTTTCACTTTCTCCCCAGAGCAGGGCACCCCCGCCGTCGACCTACCCAATCAGGTGCCTGCGGAGGTGGCAGCTGCACGCAAAGACCGCCTAATGGCCCTGCAGCAGCCGATAGCCGCCGCCCGAAATGCGGCCTGGGTGGGCAGGATCGTGGATGTGCTGATCGAGCAGGAGAACCCCAGCAGCGGCGAGATGCTCGGCCGCTGCGCCCGCTTCGCCCCCGAGGTGGATGGAGAAGTGCGGGTGCATCCAGGCGAGGGCGGACTTTGCGCAGCGCCCGGCACCATGGTTCCGGTGCGCATCATCGCTGCCGATACATACGACCTGATCGGCGAGGTGGTTGGCGCCAAGGCAATGGTCGCTGATGCCTTTGACAGCCGCCGCTTGGGCGCTTGAGCTGGCGGACGCATCAGCGAACCACTTTTCTGGTTGCCTCCGGACTGAGCACAGCTGGATCCTTCGCAGGCCTCACCGCTAAAGGCTGGATCCTTATGGATGGCAGCGGCAATCCCTTAGTACTGGCCATCCATTTCGCGATGCTGGCCCTACCCGCCCTGCTCGTAAGTGGACCCGCAGGGGTCGCGACCGACAAGCTGGGCTGCGAAGCCGTGCTGATCCGCTCCCAATGGGGACTTTTTGCAGCCAGCATCCTTGGAGCCGTTGCCATACCCCTGAGTAGTGGTGACCTGCAGGTGGCACTACTGCTACTAAGCACCCTGCTGGTAGGCATCGCTAGTGCCTACGAACTCACGGCCCGCAACAAATATTGCGCCCTACTGGTTGACGGTCCGGAGCAACTGGCTCCATACCTCACGAGCTTTTCGGTGGTGTTCAACGTGGGCAAGCTGGTTGGGCCTCCCATAGGGGGCTGGCTGCTGGCCTGGACCGGCGCGGGCACGGCCCTGGTGATCGATGCCGCCACTTACTTGATCCCCATCGCCTCAGTGCTGTGGTTGCTCCACCCAAATAGGGGGCGAGAGCAGCTCAGCGTGGCTGGAGCCAGCAGTGGGCTTAGAGCCGCCTGGCGCGGCAGTGGTCCGGTGCTACGGCACGTGCTGATTTACACAGCGCTGGCTTGTTTACTCGGCTTCTTCCACCCCGGCCTAGCCCCCTTAATGGCCAGGGAGTTGTTGGGGCCCTCCCCCCAGGCTCTTGGCTTATTCACCAGCGTGTTGGCAGCAGGCAGCATCAGCGGCGGCCTTGTACTGCAGCGTCACAGTCTCTGGTTGAGCCAGCGCCCCGCCCTGCTGCTGGGAAGTTGCACTCTGATCACCGCAACAGCCCAACTGGCAATGGCTGCCTACAGCAGCCCAGGGACAGTGGGCATAGGTCTAGCCGCCACCTTCGCCCTCGGGGCTGGCACCGCCAGCCTGCTGGCAGGGGTGAATTTAATCGGCCAGGTGGGTTCTTCAATCGACATTCGAGGGCGCATGGCAGGCTTGGGCCAGATTGCCTTCTTGGGCGGCGGCGGCCTAAGCGGGCTGTTGGCAGCTGCCATGAGTCTCACGCTCGGACTACAGGGCACCTTTGCCGTGCTTGGTGCAGCTGGCTTCTTCTTAGGCCTGCAGGAGCTGATCAGCCGCCGAGATCTCAGAGTGAAGATCAGATCAGTTTGATGCCACGCAGCACGATCGATGCGGCAATGGCAACGGCCAGGCCACCACCAAACAGACCCAAATAAATCACAGCAGCCATGGCAGGCCATCATTAGAAGTGAACCTATTAGAGCAGAAAGACCTCAGCACTGAGCACATCAATAGATCGCACAGGTGTTTTGTATAACAACGTAGAAAACTCCTAGTCCTTTCCGGCTATTAGCCCAGTCCGCCACCTTGCCACTCGCGATCATCCAGTCGATAAGTTTGAGCGAATTAGTTGAGCGATGTTTATTTAATCTTGAATATAATCAGTACCTTGTTCAAGGCATGTTTGAGCCCTCTGTAGCTCCCTGCCGAGATAGAGCGCATGATCCAAAAAAGTAAGCGGTTTGGGTCCTGGCCCTTCTGTTAGATCAATACCAAGTTGCTTAGCACTGCAGCCCCGAAATACTGCCAATGGCTGGCGAATTACGCCATCACCACCGCAGCTCAACACTTCTCCTGTATCGGGATCGGTTGCCAAGCCCAGCTCGTCGATACCATTGCCATAGTGTTCAACAACCAGCTCCATCGCCTCGTGGTCGATGCGAATTAGGAAGTAGCCAGCTGGATCCAAAGCGATAAACCGCTGGGAAAGCTGGTCATCGAGCTTTTCGCGACGGGAGGGCATGTCAGGCATGCGGTGGATCGTAAGCAGCCGTAAAAGGCAGCTCCGCATTCATAGCCACCATCGCCTCAGCCATCTCCGCGTTAGCGCCAGGCAACCAGCGCTGCAGGATCGAGGCAAAACGAGGATCGCTCCAGCGGTGCAGGCTGACGCGGGGCTTGGCCACAAAACCCCGACGGCGCTTGTGGCTACCGCCAGCGCCGGGGTCAAAAGCGCGGATGCCGCGCTCGATTGCCCAGGCAATCGGAGCGTAGTAACAGACCTCAAAATGCAAACAGTCAACTTCCTCATCACTGCCCCAGTAGCGCCCCCAAAGCTGGTCTCCGGCATGCACGCATAACGACATGGCCACCGGCTCACCGGGATCACCGCGATGGGCACTGAAAAGAACTATGTGGCGCCGCAGATCTGGATCGGCAGCCAGGGCATCAAAAAAGGATTCACTTAGATATTTGCTGCCCCAGGCCCCCCAACGACTGCAGTGCTGGGCATAAAAGTCATACATGCGCCCAAATAAAACAGGGGGGATTGCTTCGCCCACAAGGGGAGTGACCGTAAGGCCAGCAGCTGCCACCGCCTGCCGCTCCCGCTTGATATTGCGGCGCTGGTTGGCATTGAAGCTGGCCAAATAGGCATTGAAATCGTCATGGCCAGGGTTGATCCACTGGCTCTGTTGATTAACCCAGGCAGCACAGCCAGCCGCCTCCGCTAGCGGCTGCCAACCTGGATCCACATAAAGAAAATTACAGCTGAGGATTGCATGCTGGCGGCAGAATGCATCGATCAGCTCAAGCATCAGAACGGTTAACTCCGCCTCGTCCTCAGCGGGATCGACCAGGAAGCGATATCCCTGTACTGGGCTTACCGGGCTCATCCCCACCAGCTTTGGGTAGTAGCGCAGGCCTAACTGGCCAGCGAGCTGGGCAAAGCTCTGGTCGAAAACGAATTCTCCGTAACTGTGGCCCTTCAAATAGAGAGGAGCCACCGCCAGCAAGGTCTCCCCGCGCCAAAGGCCCAGATGACAGCCCTGCCAGCCCTGCCGCGGCACAATGCTGCCGCTGGCTTCGAGCTGCTGCAGCCAGCGCCAGCGGTAGAAGGGCAATTCTTGGGGGTGCGCCGCGGCCAGCAGGGCATCCCAATGGGTTTCAGGAATCTCGGCCAGGCTTTGGTGCCAGCGGGCCTGCAACTCAGCCATTGCTGCAATGGGGGCACGCAAGTGGCAAAACTAACTACAGCTGCGACGCCGACAGCGAAGCAGTGCTGAAACGCTGCCTGGCCCGCATGCTGGGCCTACCCGCCGGCACCATTTATCAAGATGCGTCGGTAGCGCAGCAGCAACTCCTCGCCCGCCAGTTGCCGATGCTCCTGCAGGCACCACTCACCTGAGTGAACTGCAGCCTCCAGGGGCACCCAGGCATGGGGGCCGCCCAGGAGTTGGGGGCAAATAGTGAGCTGCAGTTCATCTATCCAGCCTTCGGCTAACAAGCTGGCAGCAAGGGCCGCACCGCCCAGCACCACCAGCCGCTCAAGCCCTTGATCCGCCAAGCCCGCCAGGGCCACACTCCAGCTGTCTAGATCCAGGCGACGATCAAAAGCTTGGGCTAGTGGCGATCGCTTTGGTGTCAGCAGCCAGCGCTGCAGAGGCTGCTGCCAGAAGTGCAGATCCTGAGAAATATCGTTGCTACGACTCACTACTACAGCCACCGGCTGATGACCACGGCCACTGGCTGCTCGCTGGGCCAGCAGGTGAGGCGCCCGAATCAGACAGGTACTGCCATGGCGCCGAAGGGTTTCAGCACCGATCAGGCAGCCATCAGCCCAAGCCAGTGCCTCCTCCAGAACCTGACGATCCCCTACTCCACCCAACTGGGCAGCTCCACCTTGCGGAGGCGCCAAACGACCATCCAGGCTGACGGCCAGCACTAGCCGCAGCATGGGTCTCAGCCAGCCACCAAAGCTTCGAGCGCCGCAGGCACCATTTCCAGCTGGGGAGTTTCAGCGAACACCTCGGCGGCGTTATTGGGGCTTTCCTGCAGGCGCACCTTGTGCAGGCGGGCGCCAGTGGCCGCAATCGGAGCGCTGAGCAGGTCGGCGATATGAAGGGCGATGTTCTCAGCTGTAGGCACAGTGCTGGCGAAGTGCTCCACGTCCTTATTGAGGAAGGTGTGGTCGAAGGGCTCCACAACCAAGTCGTCGACGAGCTGCTGCAGAGCCGCCAAATCACAGACCATGCCGGTGCGGGCATCAATCGGGCCGCGGACGGTTACGTCAAGCAGGTAGTTGTGGCCGTGGCCATGGGGGCGGGCGCACTTGCCGTAGATGGTTTCGTTTTCGCCTTGGGAGAGCTCGGGCCTTGCCAGGCGGTGGGCAGCTGCGAAGTGGGTGCGGATTGAGAGGAAGGCTTCCATTGGGGTTGGGGCGGAGCCGGGGTCGAGCAGGTCGACCCAGAGCGTGTCGGTTTCGTGCAGACGCAGCCCCACTAGGGGTAGCTGGGGGGCTAGGCGGGTCCAGATGGCCTGGCAGAGGGCTTCGGTGGTGGGCAGCTTGCCCTCAGGGCGATCCAGGTCGAACTCAGGCCAAACCTCGTTGAGGTAGCGAAAATCGAGTTGGGCCGTCACCTCAGCCCGGATCGCGTGCTTCACCTCAGAGAGATTGAGCACCATTCCGTCCGCATCGAGTGGACCAGCCATGGCCACAACCAATGTGTAGTTGTGGCCGTGGCCGGGGGCCAGGCTGCAGGGGCCAAAGCGGGCCTGATTTTGCTCAGCGCTGAGCTCAGGCAACCAGTAGCGATGACTGGCACTAAAGGTGGCCCGCCGGGTGATTACGCAGGGTCGGCCCCGCCCGTGGCTCGAGCTGGGCTGGCTCGGTGAGAAACCTGGGGCTGTTGCAGTGACAGTCATCGCCCGCACCGGTGGACAGTCATCCTAGAAACGGGCAAGGGCAAAGGCGCCGAACCAGGAAAACCCCGCCATGAATAATCCTCCATTGCCAAGCTTGGGACAGCGCTTACAAGGCTTAAATATCTATCTGATCGGCATGATGGGCGCTGGCAAGAGCGCCGTAGGCCGCCCCTTGGCCGAAGCGCTGAGCTATCGCTTCATTGATGCCGACGATGCCATTGAGCAGGTTGCTGGTAGCAGCATCCCCGAAATCTTCACCACTGAGGGCGAAGCCGGCTTCCGAGAAATGGAAACGGCGGTGCTCAGCCAGA
Organism: Cyanobacteriota bacterium; assembly: GCA_027620015.1. Classification (GTDB taxonomy): domain Bacteria; phylum Cyanobacteriota; class Cyanobacteriia; order PCC-6307; family Cyanobiaceae; genus Cyanobium_A. Next base: position 13,655 of record JAQCGH010000022.1, on the reverse strand, counting down.
TCGCCGGCTGGCATTCCCTGGTGGTGGCAACCGGAGGTGGAGTGGTGACCAGGCCCGAAAACTGGGGCCACATGCGCCAGGGGGTGGTGGTGTGGCTCGATGCGCCAGCGCCATTACTGCTTAAGCGCCTGCGCGCCGATTCCACCCCCCGGCCCCTGCTGCAGGTGGGTGATCCCGCCGCCCGCCTAAGCGAGCTAATGGCCCAACGGCAGCCGCTTTATGCCCAGGCGGACTTACGGGTGCCGCAGGCTGGAGATAGCCCCGCCCAAGTGGTTCAGCAGGTGCTGGAAGGTCTGCCAGCCATTCTCAAAGACCCAGCTACAGCACCTGAGGCCCCGATAGAGCTGCGCCAGGCCGATGGCCAGATCAGGTCATCCCTCAACTGAGTTAGCCCATTAGCCGGGAGGTTCGATCCGCACCGCAAACCACTGAATCGTTTTGCCAGGCGACAACTCCAGCTCACAAGCAGTTTCCAGCAGTCGCTGGGCCTGCAGACCCGGGCTAGCCAGACCTGCCAGATCTGCTGGCACCGGCTCCAGATCAGCGAGACGGGCCTCCAGCCAGGCCAAGGTTTCGGCCGCCGTGAGAATCCGCTCGGCTTCAGCTGGCTCCAGCACCACGTAATGATCAAGCTCCCGCAACAAGGGATCGGACATGACTGGAGCCCTACTGGCGCCCATCCTGGCGTTGCTGCTGGCGATGGGGCCGGGCGTGCTGGCGGAACGGGCCGCCCACTGGCCCGAGTGGCGCCTACCAGCTCCTCTTGAGCGGCCCTCAGCCCAGGGCAGCCGCCAGGACTTGAACTACCCAGCGTGGATGGCCGGGCGCTGGCAGGTGTGCAGCGATGACCTGGACTACGAGGTGCGCTTCAGCCCCGACCCAGGCGGAGCGGTAGTTGGCGATCGGGCATTCAATGCCACCGCGATCGGCCGGGCCCTGCTGGGCACTGCCCTGCTGCAAGTGCGCAATGATCCGACCAACCCAAACCGCCAGATCGCCTTGCTGGCGGGTGATCAGCAACTGGAATCGACGGTGGTGGGGCGCCGCAGCGAGTCGTCCAATCCCACCGACTTCTGGTCTGACGAACTGGCCCTGCAGGTGCTTCACGGCCCCGGCGACCCCCGGGTGAGCCGGGTGGAAACCCTGAGCCACTACAGCCAAAACCCCGACGGCACAGTGACAACCGAGCAATGGCAAGCCAGCTATCCCTCACCTGCCCTAGGCCTGGCCGCCGCGGCCAGCAGCAGCGGCCATTTCCAACTAACCCTGACGCCGCTCAGCCCCGACCCGCTTCCAGCACAATCCGATCCCGCCAGTTGAATAGCGGCTCAAGCAGCGGGTGGTCGGCGATGCCGCTAACCCCCTGACCCGCCAAGGGGGCGCCGCTGCTCGCCGGAAATTTAAGCAAGCCCAACTGAGCGGCAACAGCCAGATCGGCAAGGGTGAGGCGATCACCCACCAAATAGGGCTGATCGGCAACCAGCACAGCCAACTGCTCGAGGTTGGTCTGCAGCTGCTGGCGCTCAGCGCTGCCCACCACCGTTCCCACCGCCTCGCCGACGCCAGCCATCACGGCGGCGGGCAGGTTGCTGACCAGCTGACGCAGGGGGCCGGGGGTGGATTCGGGCAGCAGGGCGGAGCGCAACAACGGATCAACAGCAGCCGCTTGCACCAGAGCAAGCCGGCAGCCAGCAGCAAGGGCTGTATCGGCCCAGTCTTCGATCAAAAGCACCCTTGCCCGCTCGGCCGGGGCCTGGGGCAGCAGCTGGGGCTCGGGGTGATGCCGCTCTAAATAAAGGGCGATGGCAGTGGAATCGGCAACTACCTCGCTGCCGTCCAGCAGCACTGGCACCTGGCGCTGGCCCGACAGGCGAAAGAGTTCCAGCTGGCCCAGGCCAGGTGTGACCTCGACCACTGTGTATTCAAGCCGTTTGGCGGCCAATACCAGCCGCACCTTCTCGCAAAAGGCCGAATGCCTGAACTGGTGCAATTCCATGCTTCAAACCTGACCTCTGGGCGGCAGAGTAGCCAGCAAGCAGCAAGGAGCGACCACCTCGGGCGATGAAGGACTTCTTCCTGAATGTGACGCGCTATCCGCGCTACCTGGTGGCCTTTGGCCTGGGGGTGGCCAATTCGGTGTTCGAACCACTGGCGGCAAGGGGCCGCAATCCGGTAACGGCAGTTGCCCTTATTAGCGCCGGCGTAAGCGGCCTGCTGAGCCTGGCGCTGATCCTGCATGCGATGGTGAACTCAGCACCGCTTGCATAGCCATGGCACAGAGCCGACGGGTGGAGCGAGTGGCCTCAATGATCCGCCGCGAAATAAGTGAGCTGTTAATTGGCGGCATCAAGGACGAGCGGGTCAGCCTGGGGATGGTGAGTGTCACCACCGTTGAAGTGGCGGGGGATTTGCAGCACTGCAAGATTTTTGTGAGCGTTTTCGGCAGCGACGCCGACAAAGAGCAAGCCATGGCAGGGCTGATTTCGGCCAGTGCGTTTGTCAAAGGTGAATTGAGTCGACGGCTGAAGATGCGTCGCACCCCAGAAGTGGTGTTTGTGCTCGATCGAGGCATCGAAAAGGGCACCACAGTGCTGGGTCTCCTGAATCGCCTTGAAGACGAGCGGCAGGAAAAGGGCGAACCCGCCGAAGCCAGTGATCTCTGAATCAAGCGCGACTCATACCGCCGGGCCAGCCCTGCTGCGCCTGATCCACCAGCTGATCGTGGTGCGGGCCAGCGGCAAACTCGCCGACCACCAACGCGGCTACCCCCGCTGGGAGCTGCCTAACAACAAGCTGCGCAGCCTGCTGGAGGCCGGTGTGGGCGGCGTGATACTGCTTGGCGGCAGCGCCGCCGAGGTGGCCCTGCGCTGCGCCCAGCTGGGCCGCTGGGCCGCTGGGCCGCTGCTGCTCTGCGCCGATGTGGAGGAGGGGGTGGGCCAGCGTTTCGATGGCGCCACTTGGTTGGTGCCACCCCTAGCCCTGGGGCGCCTCTACGGACGCGAGCCCCAACAGGCGCTTGAGCTAGCCGAACGCTACGGGCAGTGCACGGGCCGAGATGCCCGGGCTCTGGGGCTCAACTGGGTGCTGGGGCCGGTGTGCGATGTCAACAACAACCCGGCCAACCCGGTTATCAATGTGCGGGCCTGGGGGGAAGATCCAGCCACGGCCGGGGCGCTGGCAGCAGCCTTTGTGCGGGGCGTTCAGGCAGCTGGGGTGCTCGGCTGCGCCAAACACTTCCCTGGCCACGGCGACACCAGCAGCGATTCCCATATCACCTTGCCCCTGCTGCCCCACAGCCGCGAGCGGCTGGCGGCGATCGAGCTACCGCCGTTTAAACAGGCGATAGCTGCTGGAGTGGCCTCGGTGATGACCGCCCACCTGATGCTGCCGGAGCTTGATCAAGAGCGGCCAGCAACCCTCTCCAAACCAGTGCTTACAGGGCTGTTGCGCCAGCAGCTGGGCTTCGGTGGATTGATCGTGACCGATGCACTTGTGATGGACGCGATCACCGGGCGCTACGGCGCCGGAGAGGCCGCCGTGCTGGCCCTTGAAGCCGGGGCCGATCTAGTCTTGATGCCCGCCGATGCGAATGCCGCCATCGACGCCATCGCTGAAGCGGTGGCCAGCTGCCGGCTCAGTGTTGAGCATCTGAAAGCCAGTGCCGAGCGACGCCTTCAGGCCCTGGAGCGCTGCGCTGGATCTGGGTCTGGGGCGGCCGTGGCCGATCCAGAGGCAGCCGCCCAACCCAACCAGGCCCTGGCCCTGCAGCTGGTGCGGGCCACCATGGAGACAGCCGGCAGCACCGGCGCCGCCACCCCCCAGGCCGGCATCAATCTGATCAGGCTGGATTCGGCCTTGACTGCAGCAGCCGCAGTGATGAGCGCCACCGCCCCAGCCCTGGCTCGGCCCGAATCCCGCGGCTGGCGCACCGTGCTGCTGGAGGCCCGCAGCCCCAGCCCTTGGGGCCCCGACCCCGACGCCCCTCTAGCCATGGAGCGGCTCGGCTCAGGGCAAGTGTTGCTGCAGTTGTTTGTGAGGGGCAATCCCTTCCGCGGCAGCGCCGGCAGCGCCGAGCCCTGGCCTGCAGCCCTGCGCCAGCTAGCAAGAGCCGGAAGGCTTGCAGGGCTGGTGGTGTATGGCAGCCCCTACCTCTGGGAGGAGCTACGCCCGCTACTGCCGCCGGGCGTCCCTGGGGTCTATAGCCCCGGCCAGATGCCCCTAGCTCAGTCCGAAGCTCTCCAAAGACTGGGCACTGCGCTGGGGCTAGGAGACACTGAAACGGGTGCTGGCTTCACCGACTGAACCGGAGCCGAGCTGTTCGTTTCCCGCCCTGTCCCTATCCCGCCCATGCTCAGTCTCTCGATGATCGTGCGCGATGAAGCCGAGCGGCTGAAGCGCTGCCTGGCTTCGGTGGCGGACTTCGTAGACGAGATGGTGCTGCTGGACACCGGTTCCAGCGATGCCACCATCGCCATCGCCGAGAGCTGCGGTGCGGTGGTACACCAGCTGCCCTGGCCAGGGGATTTCGCGCCGGCCCGCAATGAGGCCCTGGGACACGTGAACGGCGACTGGGTGCTGGTGCTCGATGCCGACGAGTGGCTTCTGCCCGAGGCCCGCCAGCCGCTCCAAGCCCTGATGGCCGAGCCGGATCTACTGCTGATCAACCTGCTGCGGCAGGAGCTGGGGGCGGCCCAGTCGCCTTACTCAAATGTGAGCCGCCTGTTTCGCCGCCATCCAGCCATCCACTGGAGCCGGCCATACCACTCGATGGTGGATGACAGCGTGCTGGCCCTGCTGGAAAAGGAGCCCCACTGGCAACTGGCGGATTGCGCCGTGCCTGCCTTGGCCCACGATGGCTACCGCAGTGATCTGATTGCCAGCGGCGCCAAGGCAAAGCGGCTGCGCCAGGCCATGGAGGCCGACCTGGCCGCCTATCCCGGAGATCCCTACGCCTGCGCCAAGCTCGGCAGCCTGGAGGTGAGCGAGGGCAACCGCGAACGCGGCATCGCATTGCTGCAGCAGGGATTGGCCCGGTGCCCAGCCAGCCGCCACCCCGAGCGCTATGAGCTGCTGCTGCATCTGGCGATCGCCCTGGGCAGCAGCGACCCGAACCGCTCCAGCCAGTTCTACCGCCAAGCCCTAGAACTCCCCCTGCCGCCGCGGCTCACCCTGGCGGCCCGGCTGAATCTCGCCGCCCTACTGCAAGAGACTGGCACCCCGAACCAGGATGCTCTGAAAGAGGCTTGCGAACTTTGCCGCCAGGCCAGCGCAGCGGCACCCGAACTGGCACTCGGCTGGCTGCATTTGGGCATCAGCGAGCGGCGACGCGGCCAACTGCCTGCGGCAATCGCGGCCTACCGCTCAGCCCTGGAGCGCGATCCAAACCTGGCCGCCGCCCAGCAGAACCTGGCCGTGGCAATGCTGCTTAGCGGTGACGTGTCAGGGGCGCGCAGCGGCTTCCGGCAGGCGATCACCATGCTTGAACAGCAAAACCGGCTAAGCGAAGCGGAAGCATTGCGGCAGCAGGCGGGCAGCATGGTCAAGCTGGATGACCAGTGATCCCCCTGGCCATGGCTTCTGACTCCTATCTGAGCGGCCGCAGCATCGCCGTGACCAGGGCCGAAAGCCAGCTGGGGGAAGCCCGGCGCCTATTTGAAGCCGCTGGCGCCACGGTGGTAGACCTACCTGCCTTAGTGGTGACCCCACCGGACGAATGGGGCCCGCTAGACGATGCCCTGGCCGAGCTCGATGATTTCCACTGGCTGGTTTTTTCCAGTGGCAACGGAGTGGAGGCAGTGGAGCAACGGCTACGCCGCATCGGTCGCTCCCTGGCACGGCGGCCTAGCCACCTGAAGATCGCTGCGGTAGGCCGCAAAACCGCTGCCCAGCTCGAATCTCTGGGATCGCCAGCAGACTTCATCCCACCCAGCTTTGTGGCAGACAGCCTGCTGGAGCATTTCCCAGTCTCAGGCTGGGGGCTGCGGCTTTTGCTACCCCGTGTGCAGAGCGGAGGCCGCACTCTGTTGGCCGAAGCCTTCGCCGCTGCTGGTGTGCGAGTGGTTGAAGTTGCCGCCTACGAGACAGGCTGTCCCGAGGGTTTACCTAGCGCTGCAGTTGCCGCCCTAGAGCAACGGAGCCTGGACGCAATCACCTTCAGCAGCGGCAAAACGGTGAGCCATACCTGCAAACTGCTGGAGGCGGCTTTCGGGCCTACCTGGAGTAGCAAGTTGGACGGGGTGGCGGTGGTTTCAATCGGTCCCCAAACCAGTGAGCGCTGCAAGCAGCTACTGGGCCGCGTTGATAGCGAAGCCGACCCCCATGACCTAGCTGGACTTGTGGAGGCCTGCGGCCGCAGCCTCAGAGCTCGGCCGTGACCCTTTGCTTGCCCTGAAGCAGGGTGAGGCGACCCTTCTGAACATCGATGCTGGCCACGCTCCAACCCGCCGGCAGCAGGGGAGTGGAGCAACCAGCCGTGGCACAGCTGCCGCCTCTCTGGCCAACCCTCAAGGTGCCACTCTCAGCACCGAACTGCACCAATGCCTCCGGGATACCGCCGGAGCGAATTACACCGTTGAAAATCAAGCCAGGGGGAAGGCTGAGAGGAGATTGTTTCTGCAAGGGCGCAAAGGGATCAACACGCCCAGATGAAACGGAGGCAATCACCTGGTTAGAGCTGGGCAGGGGAGTCAGTCCAGCCAGGGGAGCTGCTGGAGCACGAATCAGTACTGAGGCTGGTGCTGGTGCTCCGGGCGCTGGCTGGCTGCTGGCCTGCGGGGGCTTCTCCCCAGCGCAGGAGACCAGCAGCAGGACTGCGCCGAGGAAGGGGCCGAGGAACTTAAGGGTTACGGGTTTCAACAAGATCGCGGAATCGGTCAAGGTTGGCTTGAAGTTCCTTGGTAACGATTCCACCCAAGATGCTGGCATCCATCAACGGTGCCAAGACCCCAGGTAATTCATAACTAACGCTCAGCTTGACCGCCGTGAGCTTTGGAGCCTGGGGATAAAAGCGCACCCCACCCTTAGTGGGCAGGCCTCCCACAGACTCCCAGTGAAGTTGCTGGCCCTCCACCCGTTGGCTAATACGGGCTTTCCAATGGAAGCGAAAACCCTGCGCCGCCAGGGTCCAATCGGTGAGATCGGGGTCGCCCGGCTCGGTGACCACCGACTCGATCCAGCGCATCCACTGCGGCATCGCTTCTAAATCAATCCACACCTCCCACACCTGGTCCACCGAAGCCCGGATCTCTGCGGTGACGCTGTGCTCAAGCCAACGGCCCATGAAATTTCCTACGAAACAGAGGTGTTGGTGGCGAGCGCAGCCTGGCTTCCCAGGATCGCCGCAGCAGCTAAACGCCCACTCATGGTGGCGCCTTCCATCGAATCGATGTAATCCTGCTTTGTATAACTACCAGCCAAATAGAAATTGGCTACCGGCGTGGCTTGCTCTGGCCTAAATGGCTCCATGCCTGGGGCCTCGCGGTAAAGGGACTGGGCCAGTTTCACCACGTTGCTCCAGACCAGCTTCAGGCCCGCAGCAGAAGGAAAGAGGCTTCGCACCTGGGCGTCGGTGTGAGCCACGATCTCCTCGGTTTTCTTGGGAATCCAGGGATCACCAGGAGTAAGCACACATTGGAGCAGGGAGCCCTGACCATGCTTGCGGTAATCCTCGGGACTGGCCAGGGCTAGATCGGCAAAGCAACTGAAGTCAGCGTCAGCGGTATAGAGAAGGTTGTTTAAACCAGCGGGACTGCTGAGATCGGCGCGAGTTGCGGCGGCGGCGGCACCATCGCCAAGCTCGGTAACCCAGCCGTCATAACGGAGCTGCACGGTGGCCACCGGTACCGCATCGAGCTTGTAGATGTTGTCGAATAGAGGCCAGCGGCGCCAGACCTTCGGCAGCATTCGCTGGATACCTGGCACATCACAGGCGGCCAGATAAGTGTCTGCGACTATCGAAACATCGCCCTCAGGGGTGCCGAGGGTGAGACTGCTCACCCTGGTAGCGGGCTGACCATCGGCGCCAGCTGCCCCCTCCTCAAAATGCACCTCCGTGACCCGGTGGCGCAGATGCAGCCTGCCGCCTCGCTGCTGGATGTAGTCAAGAATCGGGCCAGTGAGCCAGCGGTGAGGCGAGCCTTTGAGCAGGTTGAGCTTGGAAGCCTCGGTTTTGGAGGCAAACATCATGAAGATCGTGAGCATGCAGCGGGCAGAGATCGCCTCGCAATCAATGAAGCCCAGGGCATAAGCGATCGGATTCCACATCCTCTTGATGCTCTGCTCACTGCCGCCATGGCCTACAAACCACTCCTGGAAGCTGATCCGATCCAAGGCTCGGATCGTCTTCATGGCCCCCTCGTAATCCACTAGGCCGCGCACGATCGGACTGGTGCCCAGAGCCAGGGCATTGCGCAGCTTGTCGACCCAGTCAAGCTGGGGAGTGGTGAAGAAGGCCTTCAAGCCGTTGAAGGGAGCGCCAAGGGCGAAGCGGAAATCGAGCTCCCGCAGATCGCCGCCGGTGTTGACAAACAAATGAGTGTGGTCTTTGGGCAGCAGGTTGTCGATCGCTCCCACCTTGCGCATCAGGGCGAAGAGGTTGGCGTAGTTAAAGAAGAACACATGCAGCCCCATCTCAATGTGGTTGCCGCCCTCATCCACCCAGCTGCCTACCTTGCCGCCCAAGAAAGGCCTGGCCTCGTAGAGATCCACCTGGTGGCCGGCATCCACCAGGTCCACCGCCGCAGACAAACCGGCCAATCCCGCTCCCACGATGGCGACCTGCACCCTTCCCAGCCTCAATAGTGAACTGACTCTATGGAGACACCCCGCCAGGCAGCGAGGGAGGAGGCTCCATACAGTGGTTACAACTGGCGTTGATCTTGATGAATACCGAAACTGCCATCCCTGAAGCAGCCCTAGCCCAACCCACCTTCACGGCAAAAGATGGGAAGGGAATTCTGATCACTGAACCGGCCATGAAGCAGCTGGGAGCGCTAATGAACCAGCAGGGCGAGACCAAGGTGTTGAGAGTGGGCGTGCGCTCCGGGGGCTGCAGCGGCATGAGTTACACGATGGATTTCATCGATGCCAGCGCGATCCTGGGCGATGACGAGCACTACACCTACGAACCAGCCGATGCTCCCAGCTTCGCGGTGGTGTGCGATCCAAAGAGCCTGCTCTACATATATGGAATGCAGCTGGATTTTTCCTCAGCCCTAATTGGCGGTGGCTTCAACTTCACCAATCCCAATGCCAGCCAGACTTGCGGCTGCGGCAGCTCGTTTGCGGTGTAATGCCCATCGGGTGGCAATCTGAGTCCACAGAAAGGCCAGCCGCCTCCATATGAGCTCAACAGAAGCACCCTCCCTGTTCGATCTGGCGATGCAGCGCTACCAGGAGGGCGTGGCACCAGCTGAATTGATCGATAGCTTCGTCGCCATCACCGAGCAATCCCCCAATCAGTCGGCGGGATGGACCTGCCTGGCTTGGCTGCAGCTGCTTGATGAGCAGCCCCAAGCCGCCCTGCGCTCCGCCAAAATCGCTGTGCGCTTAAACCCCCACGACCCCCAGGCCCGCATCAACCTGAGCCTGGCCATGCTGGAAACGGGTGCCAAAGGGGTGCGCGAACACATCGAAATTGTGCAGCGGGTAATGGCAATGGCACCGGAGATGACTGGCGATCTGCAGGAGTCGATCGCCGATGGCCTGGTGCGCAAACCAGGCTGGAAGGCCATGGAGAAGCTGAAGGCCTGGCTGGCTGGTTGAAACCGGTTCTGCTGCTAAGCAACGGCCATGGGGAAGATCTCAGTGGTGCACTGATCGCTGCCGAGCTGATGCAGCGGGGAATCCCGGTTGAGGCCCTGCCCCTGGTGGGCCACGGCAGCCCCTATCGCCAGCGGGGCGTGCCAGTGCTCGGCCGCACCCGCAGCTTCAGCACTGGCGGCCTTGGCTACACAAGTCTGCGCAGTCGGCTCAGCGAGCTACTGGAAGGCCAGATGGGCCATGTGCTTAGCCAGCTACTGCTCCTACTCCGCCGCCGCCACCACTACGGCCTGGTGGTGGCAGTGGGCGATGTGCTGGCGGTGCTTGGGAGCTGGCTCTCGGGCCTGCCCAGCACCATTTATCTAGTGGCTTACTCCAGCCACTACGAAAGGCGCCTGCGACTGCCCTGGCCATGCAGGTGGCTGCTGAAGCAAAAAAGCATCAAGGCGATCTGGAGCCGCGATCCCCTCAGCGCCAACGACCTCAGCCAGCAACTGAACCGTGCCGTGATCTTCCTCGGCAATCCCTTCCTCGACGTGGTGCACGCCAACCCCAGCGAGTCACTGCCGTCCCTAGCTCTTGTGCCAGGTAGCCGCCTGCCGGAAGCGGAGCGCAATTTCGCTCTGATGCTGCGGGTACTGGCCCTGCTACCCGAGGAATGGGCGCGCGACCAACCCCTGCGGATGCGCGCCGCCCTGATACCTGAGCTCGAGGGCAGGCGCGTTGCCGAACTGGCTAAGCCCTTGGGCTGGCGGCTCGAAGGAAGCGACCGACTAGTTCGCGGCCCCTTGGCAATTGAACTTGGCTGGGGCCAATTTGGCGAGATCCTGACCTCCTCCCAGCTGGTGATGTGCATGGCTGGCACCGCCGCCGAACAGGCTGTGGGGCTGGGTAAGCCAGTGCTGCAACTGGTGGGAGAGGGCCCCCAATTCACGGCTGGCTTTGCCGAAGCCCAGCGCCGCCTGCTCGGCCTTGGAGTGCGCTGCGCCCCCGGCAGCAGCGGCAGTGAAGCAACCCTGGCCGCCAGCGCCCTAATAGCTCATGGCCTGCTGGAGCAGCAACGCGATCGCAAGCAAGGGCCAGCCCTACGCCAGGCCCTGGCTGCTCTTGGCCTGGAGCGAATCGGCAAACCGGGCGGCAGCAAGGCGATGGCAGAGGCGATCATGGCGATGCTGCGCCCTAATCAAGCCTCTGAGCTGCCATGACCGCACCCAAATCTTCCTCCAGCCTTATGCAGCAATTGAAGGGATCGATGGACACCCTGCTGGTAGTGAATGTGTTTGTGGTGATTGCCGGCGCAATTTGGTTTGCCGTGGCAGTGACTCTGCACAGCCAGCACATCGAAGCCCCGCTGGAGTTGTTTCAGCGGCTGTGGGAGCCGCTTTTTACCCCAGCAATTGGCTTGCTGATGGGCGCGGCGCTGCTCAGTGGGGCGCTGAGTTGGTGGCAGCGGCGAGGGCAGCGCTGAGCTGGGGATACTGAAAAGTGAACCCCTGAGCCAGCAAGCGATCGGGCAGCACCTGCTGGCCTTCGAGCACCACTTGGGCTCCATCGCCAAGCAATAGCTGCAGGATTGGACCCGGTACGGGCAGCAGGCTGGGACGCCCCAGCGCCTTGCCTAGGGCACTGGCAAACAGGCCCATGGTGGTGGCTTCCGGGCTAACGGCGTTGTAGACGCCGCTATAGGCGCCATCCTCAAGGGCCTTGGCGATCAGGCGGCAGAGATCGTGGCGGTGAATCCAGCTCATCCACTGACGGCCTGATCCCACTGGCCCACCAAAACCCAAACGGAAGATGGGCAACATCTTGCCCAGGGCACCACCATCGGGGCCGAGCACGATGCCGATGCGTAGCTTCACCAGCCGGCAAGTGGCTGGAAGCTGATCAGCGGCCGCTTCCCAGCGCTGGCAGATCTCGGCCAGAAAATCGCCACCAGCGGGGCTGGTCTCAATGAAGCGCTTCTGCGTACTAGAGCCGTAGAAGCCCACAGCTGAGCCATTTACCAGCACTGCGGGGGGCTGCTCCAGCCGCGCCAAGGCAGCTACAAGCAGCTCAGTGGTGCGCACTCGGCTTTGCAACAACAGCTGGCAGTGGGCCGGAGTCCAACGACGCTCAGCGATCGGCTCACCAGCAAGGTTCACGACCCCCTCCGCCTCTGAAAGGGCCTTATCAAGGCTGTGATCGGCCCAACTGGCTGCATCGGCCGGATCTAGGCGTATGCAGGAAAGACGCTTACCAACCAATGCCGCAAATGGCTGCGGCTGACGGCTCACGAGAGTCAGCTCATGGCCCAATTCGAGCAGAAAAGGCACCAGCTCGCGGCCCACAAACCCAGAGCAACCCAGCAGCAGCAGCCGCATTTCAGAACTAATAGCTCAGGTGAGGCTAGGCGGTTGCAATAACCTGTTTGCACTAGCAAATTGTCCATGGCTGACGCCGCGCAGCTTGAACCTCAAACACCCCTAAAGAAGGGCAACCTGGTGCGTGTAAACCAGGCTGCCTACAGCGGCAGCATCGAAGCCAGCGCCAGTGACGGCCTGCCGGGTTATTTAATTGAGGGGCCAGGAGAAATCCTGGCGATCAAGGGCGACTATGCCCAGCTGCGTTGGCGACGCCCGGTGCCGGATGTGTGGTTGCGGCTAGACCAGCTAGAAGCCTTTCCTAATTAAATCCAATAGAAGTGATCTTTGGGCTTAATTCCCTAGCTCTCGCCGCTGAGATTGCAAGTCTTGACGCCGAAGACGAGCTTGCTTGAGAAGCTCCCTACCATCGTGCAGATATGAATCAACGTAGCCCATGGTGTAGCGCTCTAGCTCAGTGAGAGCATCTTTCACCAAGCTGAGGCAGTGATAAAGATCAAGTGCAAATGATTGGGCGCCTGGTGGACATATATGGGAGCGATATATTAATTCAACCTTATCTATACGGGCCTGGCCCTGCTCAAGGAAGCCACAGAATGACTCCATCAAAGTGTCGTCGTAGGGATCGGCGGAAAGGGCCTTGAGTTGGGCCGGGAATGGGTTAATTACTTGAGCTAGAAGCCGATCAATCGGCCCATACACCTGCTGCATCCACTGCTGCAAAACAGCATCAGTGGCGGCGCTGCGCACCGACTGGGCCCGAGCTCGCTTAACGGAAAAGCTGGCACCAGCAGGATCTAAAGAGGTGGACGCCGTGAGGTCGTGGCGGCGGCGGCGATCGGCGTCTCGCAATATCTCCCAGGCAGCGTTTAGGGCCAGGATTGTGCGGTCATCACCGCCGGCATCCGGGTGGTGCTGCTTCACCAAGGCGCGGTAGGCAGCCTTGATTTCAGCGCCGCTGGCAGTGGGTGCAACACCCAACACGCGATAAGGATTAGCAGTGGGTTCAGCAGCAGCCAGGGCTCAGCCTCCGCAGGCAAAAGAATTTGTTGATGATTTTAGGAATTCATACCGCCTTGGTAAGCCTGCCAATACTGCTGCGCAATAAAAAACCCCAGCTGACGCCGGGGTTGATCGAGGTGTGTAATGAGAAGTGGAGGACTAAAGGACTGGAAATGTGTGAGGAATCCAGCCCTATTAGGTTCTGAAGATCAGAACTTGAAGGTAGTCTTAACAATACCACCAGTTACATCCTTGCCGGAATCAGCACCCTCAACAAAGTGGCTTGGAATTTGTAGTAGACCTCATAAGCGATGGCATCGTTACCACCATCAGGCTCTTCTCCATTGGCCGCGCCGGCTGCACCGATTGCCATGCCTAGATCGTTACCTTTAACGAATACATCACTCCAAACAAGACCAACGGTCCATGAAGTGAAGTCTGCGTTTGTGGTGCCTTCTTCGCTAAAGCCGATGCCTGCGCTAATTGAAGGAACGATTCCCGATTCTGCAGGTGCCCAATAGCCGCTTAGGCCAT
>JAQCGH010000062.1 GCA_027620015.1 Cyanobacteriota bacterium | reverse complement strand
AGGTCGCCGCAGCGCCGTTCTGAGTCCATCATCGGCCCGCCGGCGATACGCTCCGGCCACGCGGCGCGCCCGATCCCCCATCACTTCCATGCACCGCCCTGTTGCTTCCCCGCTTTTGCTTCTCACGGCGCTGGCCTCTGCCCTGGTTGTGGGCTGTCAGCAGGGGCGCAAGTCAGCCCCCCGGATACCCGTGGTGCAGAGCCAGCGCCTGGAAACTGCCGAATTTCAGGCCAGCTTCGACACGGTGAGCACCCTGGAAGCAGAGGAGGAGGTGGATCTGGCGGCCCAGGCGGGGGGCCGAATTCAGCGATTGTTGGTGAGTCAAGGGGATCGGGTGCGCCAGGGCCAGCTGCTGCTGGTGCTCGACCAGGCCCAGCTCAGGGCTGAGGTGGCCAGCCTGCGCGCTCAGATGCAGACCAACCGCCTCAATTACCAGCGCTATCAAGAACTGGCCCGTCAAGGTGCAGCCAGTGCCCTGCAGCGGGATGAATTTCGCCAGGCCTACATCGCTGCCCGCGAAGCCCTGGTGGCTAAGGAGGCCGATCTCTCCTTCAAGGATCTGCGGGCGCCGATCAGCGGCACGGTGGCCGATTTGCGCGTCAAGCAGGGCGATGTGATTGCCGCGGGCGTGCCGATTACCCGCTTGATCCGCAACGACAATCTCCTGGCCCGCATCGACGTACCTGCCACCTATGCCGAGCGTGTTCGGCCGGGCCAGCGGGTGCTGCTGCTGGGCGCCTCCAGCTCCCAGCCCCTGGCGGAGGGCCCGGTGATCTCGGTGGATCCGGGGTTGAGCGCCCCAACTCAGACGCTGCTGGTGAAGGCGTCTTTTGCTAACGCGCGGGGCAGCTTGCGCAATGGTCAGCGCAGCCGCACGCGGCTGGTGCTGGATCGGCGCCAGGAGTTGGCCGTTCCCTTCAGCGCCGTGACCAGGTTGGCAGGACAGTCATTTATCTATTTAGTGGGCAGCTTGGCTGAGCTGGAGCAGCGGCCAGGCAAGGCCCCCATCGCCGAGCTGGGCCGGTTGCCAAGCGGCACCCTATTTGCATTGCAAACCCCGGTGCAGCTGGGCGACTTGCAGGGAACCCTCTATCCACTGCAGCGCATTGGTGAGAGTGGTGTTCAGGGTGGTGACCGGGTGATCACCGCTGGTTTGCTCAATCTGCGCCACGGTGCTCCGGTGCAACTTGCGAGGCAGGCCAAACAGGCCGGGGTCCGGTAACTTGCGCTTCGGTGCTCAGTAGATGTGAACAGAGCGGTTGCGGTGTGCTCCCTTCTCGGCCTGCTGTGCGCAGGGGGGTGTGCCACCAAGCAGGCCTCCCGGCCACCGCTGGTAGTGCAGTTCGAGACCATCGGTGAGGCTGATTTCAGCCCCTCGATTGAGGTAATCAGCCAGCTCAGCTCCACCAGTGATGTGGCACTGCGCCCCGAGGTTGACGGGCGAGTGGTGAAGATCCTGGCGACCCAGGGCCAGCGAGTGAAGGCTGGCCAGCCGATCTTGGTGCTCGATAACGTGCAGCAATCGG
Source organism: Cyanobacteriota bacterium (assembly GCA_027620015.1). Lineage (GTDB taxonomy): Bacteria > Cyanobacteriota > Cyanobacteriia > PCC-6307 > Cyanobiaceae > Cyanobium_A. The sequence goes on along the minus strand of JAQCGH010000062.1, from coordinate 3,892 downwards.
CAAACCTGGATGCCAGCAAGGCCGAGGCCCGTAAGAATCTGGTTAACGCGGAGCGTTATATCTTTTTGAATGAGCAGGGAGCGGTATCCACCAAGGATCGCGACTTTTACGTTACCCAGGCGATTCAAAGCCGCGACCAGGTGCGGGCCAATGCGGCCACCTTGGGCTACAAATTTGTGACGGCACCGATCAGCGGTGAGATCGGCGATCTAGATACGGTGAAGTTGGGTGATTACGTTCGCCAGGGACAGGCGATCACCGGCATTGTCGACAACTCAAATCTTTGGACCTTAATGGATGTGCCCGCCACCCGATCATCGCGGGTGGCGCTTGGCCAGACCGTGCAACTGGTGACCCAGGGCAACCCGCCTTTATCTGCGACGGGGAAGGTGGTGTTTATTTCCCCGTACTATGGAGTGAGCGGTAGTAGTTCTTCGCCAAACACGGTGCTAGTTAAGGCCTCCTTCCCTAATCCAAACGGCCAGCTCAAAACAGGTCAGTACGTGCGCAACCTGATTGTCACCGGCAACACCCGCCAGCTTTCCGTGCCAGTGCAGGCAGTGATGATGCAGGCCCAACAGCCTTTTGTTTATCGGGTGCTGCAACTCAGCCAGGTGCTAGCCAAGATCCGCGCCTCCACCCAAATCCCTGAGGCGCAGAAGCAGAAGCTTGAGGCCCTGCCGCCCGCTACTCCGATCGTGGTGCAAACCCCAGTGCAGCTTGGGGAGCTGGAGGGAAATCGCTATCCGCTGGTCTCCGGCCTGCAGAAAGGCGAAAGGGTTGTGGTTTCCAATACGGCGCTGTTGCGTACCGGTATGCCGGTGAAACTCTCAAACGGAAGCAACTGAGAAAGATATGTCACTCTCTGATAATTTCATCAAGCGGCCTGTACTCACGACCGTTTGCAGCATTCTGATCGTGCTGATGGGAATCATTGCGATCCCCAGCCTACCAATTGAAAACCTGCCGAATATTGCTCCACCGCTTATTCAGGTGACGTCCAGTTACGGTGGGGCTAATTCCATAGTTACTGAACAGGCTGTTACCAATCCGCTGGAGCAGCAGATCAACGGTGTGCCAGGTGCGGCCTACATCTCTTCAACTAGCTCTAATACCGGTCAGAGCATCATTCAGGTTTATTTTGACGAAAGCACGGATATCAATATCGACCAGGTAAACGTTCAAAACCGCGTTTCCCTGGCCATGCCCCAGTTGCCCCAGCAGGTCTCGGCAACGGGTGTGTCGGTGATGCAAAGCACCCCATCGATTTTGCTTGCCTATCAGGTCACGTCTAGCCAGGGTCAATATGATGCCTCCTATATCAATGGCTTGATTTTTGAGGAGCTTTACTACCAGCTTGAGCGGGTCCCTGGTGTTGCTCAGGTGAACTTGCTGGGAGGTAGTAACCCTGCCTTCTGGCTGTTTGTTGATCCAAGCAAGCTCAGTGCAAACCAGTTGACAGCCGATCAGATCGTCAATGCTGTCAAGAGTCAAAACAGCATCGCTATTGGCGGCCTGGTTGGGGGGGCACCTGCGGGGGGTGATCAGCTGTTTGCCTACCCAATTTTGGTGGCTGATAACGGCAACTTGATGTCGGTAGATCAGCTCAATGACTTGATAGTTGGTAAGTCACCCCAGGGCAATTTACTACGGCTGCGCGATGTGGGTCAGGCTACCTACGGGTTTAATACCTTCGCTCAGCAGGCGGTGAGTTTTGATGGCTTTCCATCAATCACGGTTGCGGTGTTCCAAACTCCTGAGAGCAATGCTCTAGATGTTTCGGAAGCTGTGGTTGCGGTGATGAACCAATTCACCCAGACAGCTCCGCCAGGGATCGCGGTTAAGCAGATCTATAATATTGGTCAGTTTATTGAATCTGCGGTTGCAGGGGTAACGGATGCCCTTGGCCTTGCAATTGTGCTGGTGCTGGTGATTCTGTTTCTGTTTCTGCAGAACTGGCGAGCCACGGTGGTGCCCAGTCTGGCGATCCCGATCTCACTCATTGGTACTTTCGCCTTCATCAATGCTTTTGGATTTTCCATAAACCAGCTCACCTTGCTGGGCTTGGTGCTTGCTACTGGCTTGGTGGTGGATGACGCAATCGTGGTAATCGAGGCGGTTTCTAAAAATCTTGAGAGTGGCATGAGTCCACGCAAGGCGGCTATGGCCTGTATGGGTGAGCTAACTGGTGCTCTGATCGCTACATCGCTTGTGTTGATGGCGGTATTTGTGCCAGTAGCTTTTTACCCGGGTGGTATTGGCATCATCTACAAGCAATTCGCCCTCACGATCGCCTTTTCGATCGCCATCTCTACCTTCAATGCCCTGACCTTCTCGCCAATGATGTCGGCCCTGATCCTCAAGTCGGAGCAGCCTCCGAAGCCCAAGGGTTGGGGTTGGACCATCGGTGGTGTGGTAGTGGGCTTGGCCTTCGGCCGCTTCAGCGCCGCATCCTTTGGCGTCGGTGCCTATGTCTTTGGAGTTGTCGTGTTCGGGTTGGCTGGTAGCCGGCTTGCCTCAATTTTTGAGCAATTCAATCGGTTTTTTGCTTGGTTGCAGAGCAGTTATGCCCGCTTACTTGAGGTGCTGATCCGCCGCCGCAAATATGTTGTTGCTGGCCTCGCTGGCGGCATTGTGCTCACCGCGCTTGCTTTCTCGGCCCTGCCCTCGGCATTTATTCCTGAAGAAGACCAAGGTTATGGGGTGGGAATTTTCCAGTTGCAGAATGGTGCCTCTCTCAGCTTGACCCAGAAGACTGGTCTTGAGGTGGCCAAAATTCTCAAGGAAGAGCCAGATATCACTGCCGCGTCGGTGGTGAGTGGTTATGGCTTCAATGGCTCGAGCCCTGATCAAGGAGTTTTCTTCTTCGGTCTTAAGCCCCTTGAGGAGCGCAGTGGAGCCGATCAGAAAGCCCCAGCAATTGTGGAGCGACTCAATGCCAAGCTTTCCAAAATCAGTAGTGGTCTCGTTGTAGCAGCCCAGCCGCCGGCGATCCCTGGCTTCTCGGCCCAGGGTGGCTTCTACTTTCAGTTCAACGACTTAAGTAATGGCGCATACAGCTTCAACCAGCTTGACGCCCTGGCTCAAAAGCTTATAGCTGCTGGAACGGCATCCGATCAGTTTTCAAGCCTCTACACCCAGTTCATCCCCAGCGCCCCAGCATTTGGTCTCGAAATTGATCGCTCGATTATGGGAGCTCTGAACATCGATTTCCAGCAGGCGATGCAGACGATTGCCGTGCTCGCAGGTGGTAACTATTCAGGCTTGACCTATGAAAATGGTCAGGTGCGCAATATCTATGTGCAGTCAGAGGCTTCCGGTCGCAGTACCCTTGAAGATGTGCTTAGTTACTATGTGCGTAACCGCGATAACAAGCTTGTGCAGGTTAGTGAGTTTGCCTCTTCAGAACTCACCAGCGCCCCTCCGGTTATTAGTCACTACAACCTTTATCGAACAATTTTGATTCAGGGTGCTGAGGCGGTTGGCAGGAGCTCCGGCCAGGCCTTGACTGCAATTCAGCAGATCTTTAAACGGCTTGATTTTAATAATATTGGCTATGCATTTACTGGTTTGGCTTCCCTGCAGCTTTCTGCGGGCAACGCCAGCTTGCTGGTATTTGGTCTGGGCATTTTGATTGTCTATCTGGTGCTTTCGGCCCAGTACGAGAGCTACATAACCCCAGTCATCATTTTGATGACGGTCCCCTTGGCCATGCTTGGCGCCCTGGTTTTCTTGGCGCTCCGCTCAATCGACCTAAATATATATGCCCAGGTAGGCCTAGTCACCTTGATCGGCTTGGCTGCTAAGAACGGGATTTTGATCGTTGAGGTTGCTGAGCAACACGTGGCCAATGGTATGGGCGTTGCAGACGCGGCCATGTCTTCTGCGGAGT